>NZ_JACMTR010000002.1:2578302-2899104 GCF_014267175.1 Pseudonocardia sp. C8 | reverse complement strand
ACGGGATCTACTGCTCGAACCACGGTGGACGGCAGGCCAACGGTGGCCTGCCGGCGCTGCAGACCCTGCCGGCGGTCGTCGATGCGGCGGGTGACACGCCCGTGCTGTTCGACTCGGGGATCCGCAGCGGATCGGACATGGTGAAGGCACTGGCGCTGGGCGCGACGATGGTCGGCACCGGGCGGCCGCTCGCCTACGCGTTGGCAGTCGGGGGACAGGCCGGGGTCGACCATCACCTGCGCTCGTTCCTCGCCGAGGCGGACCTGCTGATGGCCGTCAACGGCTACCCCGACCTCGCCCGCCTGCGTGAGGCCGGTCTGCAGCGGGTTCAGTGATCGAGCGAGCCGCGGACAGCGACAGGCCCGTCTCGCGACTTGACGTGACGTCGAGGCCCGCCGGTACTGCACCTCGCGCCAGAAGGCGGTCATCGAGGGCGCCGCCGGGTTCCGCGAGCGCCTCGACGGCTTCGCGGCGGACCGCCGTGCGCCACCTCGATCGCCTGATGGACCGAGGGATGGTCACACGGCTCGAGGACGGGCGGTACTGCGCGGTCTGACCTGCACCGCCGCCGACGCGCCAGTTATCGTCATGCCCGTTCCGATATGGGCGTGGCACAATCGGACGAGTGGTTCAGACTCGGACGCGACAGGCTGGCGACAGCGAGAACGAGCAGGTCGCGCGGCGGGGGCGTCCGGTGGGTGACCGGGACGCGAGACGTGCCGAGCTGCTCCAGGCGGCGGTGTCGGTGATCGCCGAGGAGGGCTACGCGAGCACCTCGTTGCGGAATGTGGCGAGGCGTGCCGGGTGCACGACGGGCGCGGTGACCTACTACTTCTCGAGCAAGGAGAAGCTGCTCACGGCGTTGGTCGAGAGCCGGTTCGACAGCTATGACGCGATGCTCGAGGCGGTCCGGGACGACGCCGACATCGAGTCGCTCATCCGGCGCTGGCTGGTCCACTCCACCGGCGATCCCGAGTACTGGCCGGTGATGTCGCAACTCCTCGCGCACGCCCGGTACGAACCGGCTCTGGCGGCGATCATCGAGCGGCGGTACGCCCGCTTCCGCAAGGAGTACGCCTCGATCCTCGCAGCCGGGCAGGCACGAGGCGTCGTCCGCGACGACATCCCGGCCGACCTGCTGGCCGATCAGCTCAGCGCCTCCGGTGACGGGTGGATGCTGATGTTCCCGTTCGAGCGCGAGCGGTTCACCCCGAGCCGGGTCGATGCGATCGTCGAGTCGATCCTCACCTTGCTCAGGCCCCCGGCCGGCGGCGGGCGTTCCGCCGCGGCCGGGGCCTGAGCACGCGCTGCTGCTTCGTTCAGCTCCGGTCGTCCGCGAGCGCCCGCGCGCTGTCCCGGGCGGCCTTGGCGCCGGACTGGATGGCTCCGTCGATCCCGCCGACACCCATCGGCGCGATGTCACCACCGGCGAACCGGATGCGACCGTGCGCCTGGTGCATCAGCGGCACGACGGTCGTCAGATTCCCCGGCCGGTGATGCACCCAGGTCCCCTGGGAGAACTCGTCGGTAACCCAGTCGTGGGCGGCGACATCGACCACCTCGATCTCGGGCACGAACAGGCGCAGCGCGCGCTGCACGGCGTCGTGGTCATCCGGGTCGATCGACGAGGCGTCGGAGCAGAAGCACACGACCAGCGTGTCGCCCTCGTGGCGGTACTCCGTCTTGGCCGTGTTCACCGGGTGCTTCCCGACCGGCGCGTTGGCCACGAACGTCTCGATCTCGCCCCGGACCCGCACCCACAGCTTCCGCGTCCTCATCGGGTGCTTCTCCTCGACCATCCTGCGGACCGGCCCGGTCAGCTCGGGCGTGATCCTCAGGTCGTGGAGGGTGTTGAGCGGTACGGCGAGGACGGCCTGCCGGGCCCTGACCCGCTCGCCACCACGGATGGTGACAACGACCCCGGAGCCGTCGTCCTCGACGGCGTCCACCGGACTGGTCAGGCGCAGTTCCGCCGTCGAGTCACCGGCGATCGCGTCGAGCAGCCGCCGCGTTCCTCCCTGGATCGGCCACTGCCCGGCCGTCTCGATGAACGAGCGCCAGTGACCGACGTTGAGCGCGGTCCAGAACAGGAACTGCGCGAGGCCCTGCTCGGTGTAGGAGTGCACGAGCGACGACATCATCCCGTCGACGACGTCCTGCTCGTAGGGGGAGAGGTCCAGCGACTCGAGCCGGTCCGCGAGCGTCTGCTTCTCGATCACGGTGGTGTCCGCGGCGGACAGGTCGAACGGCCGGGGGAACTGCGCCCGCGAGTCGGCCACGAACCGATCGATCAGCGGCTCGCCGACGGCGGCGTACTCGACCGGACTCCCGGAGTGGACGGCACCGTCCGCGAGCCAGTACAGCTTGTCGATCGCCATGGGTGCGGCCAGCGCGATCCCGTAACGTTCGAGTTCCCGCCACACGTTCGGCTGGGTCCAGTGCGCGTAGGCGCCACCGAACTCCACCGACCGGCCGAACGCCTCACCTGCATAGGTCCGGCCACCGATCCGGTCACGCCCCTCGAGGTGGATCACCGAGTAGCCATCGGCAGAGAGATCCCGGGCGGCGGTCATCCCGGCGAACCCTGCCCCGATCACTGCGACGTCATACATGTCGATCACGAGCTCCCGCCTCGGTTCCCGACGCGCCGGAAGCGCATCTCGACGTGTTCACTGCCGCGTTGCCGTCGACGTCGTCGCCTCGCTGCGGAGAACGGTGGATGCGGTCGGACAGCCGATCGACCGTCCACATCGCCCGAAGAACGGGCGCGTTGTAGATCATCGCGGGCGCGAACCGCGGGTGGTCCCGCCACACCGTGACGAGATCTTCGTGGACACTGCCGCCGGCGATTCGGTCGGCGAGCATCGAGCCGACGTAGGGGGCCTGAGCGAGGCCGTGGCCGTTGCAGGCGCACAGGTAGGTGACGTTCCTGGTGGTCTGTCCCGCGATCTGCTGCATGGACGGCGTCATGGCGATCCAGCCACCCCACGTCCGCTCCAGTGGCACGTCGCGCAGCGAGGGGAAACGGGCGTGGAGCCCGCCGGTGATGTCGGCGACGACGGCCGGATCGGATGTACGGGCGGGGAGCGCTCTGCGCCCGCCCCCGGACTCGAGGCGGCGAACGCCCGAGACGATCGTGTTGCGCCGAGTGACCCGGAAGTTCTGCATGATGTTGTGCGTGGTCACGATGCCGGAGCGGCTGGTCCAGCCCGTTGCAGCCAGCCGTTCCGGATCGATCGGGGCGGTCTCGACCAAGCTGACCCAGATCGGGGCGGCGAGTCGCCTCGGGGCGATCGCGAGTTCACGCGCGTGAGCGTTGGTCGCGAGCACGGCCCGATCCGCGCGAACCCGACCGGCGGGAGTGCTGACGACAACACCTCCGCCGTGGTCCTCCACCGATTCCACCGTGGTCTTCTCGAAGACCCGTACACCCGCTCGGATCACCGCACGGCGGACTCCGAGGCTGAACTTGCCGGGGTTCAGCGAGCCCCCGGTGGGCTCGTGGAGCCCTCCGAGGAAGGTGGGCGGAATGCCGAGTTCATGGCTGCTGCCGAACGTGGCGCTCGCTCCTGCTGCCTCGAGGAGCTTCCCGGTCTTGCGCATCTTCTCGAACTGGTGCGGAGTGGAGGCGACCCGGACGTTGCCCGTCGGCTCGTACTCGCAGTCGATGTCAAGTCGTTTCACCAGGCCCTCGGCGAAGTGTGCGGACCGCTCGGAGAAACGTGCGATGGCAGGAAGGCGACGCGGATAGAAGATCCGCAGGAACCTGCCGTCGCCCGCAGGACCCGCTCCCAGCTGTCCCGCATTGCGTGAGCTGGCCCCGTACCCGCAGAACTCGGCCTCCAGCAGCACGGTGTCGGCGCCGTGCTCGGCCAGCCGGAGCGCGGTGGCCATGCCCCCGAGGCCACCACCGACGACCACGACATCGCAGGTGGTCTCGCCCTCCAACCTGCCCTGAAGATCGACCGGCGGGTCGACCCAGCCCGTGAACGTCGAGTAGGTGATCAATGCCACGCCTCCCTGCTCGGAGTACTCCGCCGACCGTGCCCAGGTCGTCGGCGACACCGCGTCACCACTCCGTGGGGCGCCGGGCGCACTCCTCACGAGCTCGGCCTTCGCGTGTCGGACGGACACGACCCTATCGACCGGCAACAGTTCTGACAACGGGCGTTATCTCAATTCAGTGCCAGCGCACGGCGTGCGGGGCGGTGACGTCGATCGGGCTGAGGTCGAGCCCGGCGCGCCAGGCAATCGCGGGAAGGCCCGTCCGTGGCCGTGTCGGGCCCGCGCCGGGGCAACTTCGACTGAGGCCGGACAACGACGACAGCAGGAGCCGTCACCACAGGCCGCCGTGTCCTGTCTCAACGAAGTTGGCACCTCCGCCACGCTGTGGCCTGCGTGGAGTCAGCTTCTGTGAGACGGGAGCGGCCAGGGGTGTCTCAGCGAACCTGGTGCCTGTGGAAGAACTCTCCGCAGGGGTTTGCTCCGGCAGGCCGATGATCCTTCGTACGTTCGGTCAGCTGATCCGGACGTTGATCTGCTTGGCCTGAGTGAAGCCCGCGAGCATGCCCTCAAGCGACACTTCGCGCCCGATGCCGCTCTGCTTGTAGCCGCCGTAGGACTGGCCGACTGCCTGTCCGCCGCCCTGGTTGACCTGCACCCAACCGGCTTCGAGCCGGTGGGCGGTATCGAGGACGACCTCGTCGGTGGCGGGCCGAGCAGCCGCTCCAGTGCGGCGTGGACGTGCAGCATCGCGTCGCGCAGCCGGTTGGTCAGCCGGGTGGACTGCCCGGCCAGGTCGTCGTCGTAGCCGGCGAGAACGCTGAGTTCGGCGAGGGTTTCGTCGTCGGTGCCGACCGGGCGCAGGGTGTGCGGCATGGTGCGGGCGGCCTCGGCGATCACGTGCGCGTCGCGGGCGTCGGTCTTGGCCTGTCCGGGGTGCAGGTCGGCGATGCGCCGCATCGCCAGCCCGGGCAGGTAGGCCACGTCGATGCCCATGTTGCGGGCGACCGCGACCGCCAGCGCGCCGATCGAGGCCGGCTGGTCGACTACCACCAGCACCGGGCCCCGCTCGGCAAGAACGGCCAGGACCTCGCGCAGCGAGGTCTCGTCGTTGGGCAGCGCCTTGTCATGTACGCGCTGGCCCTCGGCGTCGAGTGCGCAGGCATGGTGCTCGGATTTGCCGACGTCGAGGCCGCAGAACACCGCGTACCCGGTCGGAGGCTGATCAGGATCGGGCAACGGCCGCTCCCTTCTCGTCGCGGCAGGCCGACCTGGAGCACCCGCGCCGGCAGCCACGTTACGAGCAGACCGGCGTGCGGTCAGGTCTCTATCAGCGGTCGTTGGCGTCCTCCGGCCGCGGCGACAACACCCCCCCCAGATCATCAAGCGACAGGGGCAACAAGTCATACCGCGGCCGGCGGCCTGCAAGCCTCACCGGGCTTGATCAAGAAGGTAACGGGCGTGAAGTACACGAAAAGGCACAGCGCGACGATTACGGTCATGTAGATGGCGACCCAGGTGGGGTGTCCCGCTCCGATGAATGCGGTCGCGATCAGTGGGGCGGTGCCTCCGAAGACCGCGATCACGATCTGGTGCGCGAACCCCACGCCCGACACTCGTACCGACGCCGGGAACAGCTCTGCCTGGATGGTGGGGTAGACGCCCTGCCAGATGGCCAGCACGACCCTGCCGGACGCCGAGACGAGAACATAGACGCCGAATCCTAGCTGGCTCAGCCGGAGCAGCAGGGGGTAGAACAGGGCGATCATGCCGAGAGCCCCCGCGATGGGGAAGATCTTGCGCCGGCGGAGCCGGTCCGAGAGCGCGCCGCATGCCGGCACGATGACGCTACCTGACGGCTTCGCGGGGGAATGTGTCGCGCACGCCGCGATCGAGGTGGTTTGTCGACGACGCGTGCCGGGCCTGGCTGCGCACCGACGGGGGCCGGCATTCCCCGGGCGATGCTGGACGACATCCTGGGCCAGCACCGTCTCGGCTGCCGATCCGAGCCTCGCTGAGAATCCCCGGTTGGCCGGTGTCGGGGAATGGGCCGACTCACGGAGCTTCGGTCCGGTGCGGCCGGACCGATGCTCCGCGCGCGATCTGGGATGCGCGCGGGACCGCCATTGTCAGGGTGGCCCCGACCACCGCCGGCGCGGCGAAGGCGAGGAACACGGCGACCGTCGACAGGTTCGACGACACCAGCAGCGCGCCGTAGACGGGGCCGACGATCCCGCCCAGCCGACCGGCCGAGAGGGCGGTCCCGATCGCGGTGGCGCGCACCTGGATCGGGTACCGGCTGGCGATGAAGACGTTGATGAGGATCTGGGTACCGACAGCGCCGATCCCCGCCAGCACCACGACGCCGTAGAGGATCGGTCCCGGCAGCGGCCGGCTCATCCCGGCGACCCCGACCGCGGCGATGAGGAACGCGACCGCGGTGGCGGGGCGTGATCCGATGCGGTCGGCGAGGAATGCGAGGCACAGCGGTCCGACGGTCGTGCCGAGGTTGAGCACCACCAGGAACGTCAGCGCGGAACCGAGCTCGTAACCCGCGGACCGCATCAGCTGCGGCAGCCACGTGTAGAGGCCGAAGAACGTCAGCAGTGATGCGAAGGTCATCAGGCAGAACACCACGGTGGTGCGTCGGAACGGTGCCGACATCAGGATGGTGAGTCGCCCGGCGCTCTCCGCCGACGGCGCCGGGGTCTCGGCCACGGCGGGATCGAGACGGAGACGGGCGGCCCACCGGCGGGCGTCGTCCACGCGGCCCCGGCTGCGCAGGTGGATGAGCGACTCCGGCAGGTACACGATCGCCGCCGGAAGGATGACGACCGCGGCCAAGCCACCCACCAGGAACACGACGCGGAACCCGTACTCCGGTCCCAGCACGCCGGCGACGACCGCGGAGGCGGCACCACCGATCCCGATCCCGGCGAACGTCAGGGCGGTGTTGATGTTCCGCCGGCCGGGGCCCGAGTACTCGTAGACCAGGGCCGTGATCGACGGGAGCACCCCGCCCACGCCGAGGCCCACGAGGAACCGTCCCGCCGCCAGGACGGCGATCGTCGGCGCGATCCCGCTGAGGATCATCGCCAGCGAGAAGACCGCCGTGCTGAGCAGGACGAGCCTGCGCCGGCCCAGCCGGTCGGTCAACAGGCCTGCGCCGACGGCCCCGACGAGCATGCCGACGGGCGTCAGGCTGCCCAGCAGGCCGGCCTGGGCCACCGTGACGTTCCAGGTCGTGTCGGCCAGGAGCAGCGGCAGCGCGGCACCGAACGCGATGACGTCGTAGCCCTCCAGCGTCATGCAGGCCAGGCACAGCAGGAGAACGGTGGGCGGGGTGCGGTCGATCGCCGGCCGCGAGACGGGCTCGTTCATCGGACCTCTCCTTCCCGGTCGGGGAACTCGACGAGGTCGAGCCGGCCGGCCAGCAGCCCCTCCACCAGGTCGGTGCGGTGCTCGTCCGGTCCGGACACGGCCACCGTGGCCCGGGTCGTGGTGCGGATCCGCTCGGCCAGCGCGAGGCGGTCGAGAAGGGCGTCGCGCGTCGGCTTCCCGACCAGCCGGACCCCGTCCGCCCCGGCGGCCAGGCACGCGCGGGCCCGGGTGACGACGGCTGCTGCCTCGTCGCCCCAGGCGTCACCGGTGTCCACCGTCAGGTCCACGAGCACGACCGCGCCGGGGCGCAGGTGGCGTTGCTCGCGGGCTTCCCGTTCCCCTGCCACGGTCACGACGTCCGAGGTGTCGGGACCGATCAGCCGCCGGGCCAGCTCCACGTCCTGCCGCACCGACAGCGGCCGCTCGAGAACCCAACGTTCGAACGCCGCGGGATCGAGGTCGGGCGGGGTCGCACCGCCGCCGACGGCGGTCGCGGCGTCCGTCGTCAGGCCGCCCGCCGAGGCGAGCAGCTTGTCCAGCGACATGGCGCCGGCCCGGGTCAGGTAGGACACCGCGAGCCGGGACGGCGCGAGGTCGAGCCTCCGGTCGATCGACTGCCACCACAGGCTGCTGCGGAACGAGCGGTCCTGCAGTTCCGCGGTCGCCGGGCGCTGCCACTGCTCGTACCGGGCGAACGCGTCCGGAACCGAGTCCTCCGCGACGAGCGCGTCGGCGAGCGAGATCGCGCTCTCCATCGCGTGCTTCGTGCCGGACCCCAGCGACATGTGTGCGGTCGCGGCCGCGTCGCCGATGACGACGACGCGGTCGTGGTGCCACCGCTCGCAGGACACCCAGCGGAACCGACCCCACACCGAGCGGTTCCCGATCAGCGGTTGACCCTTCAGGATCTCGGAGAACACCTCGGACAGGTACTCGAGCGCCACCATGTCCGATCCGCCGTCGGCGCGGGGTCCGACGGACATCCCGGCGGCCTGGACGGTCTCGAGGGACGCCTCGATGACGTGGCCGGACATGGTCGAGGTGTAGGGATACGAGTGGGTGGCGTAGACGCCGTGCTCGGTCTCGATCGGGACGAAGGTCGCGGCATCGAGCGGGACCTCCGCGGCACACCAGATGAACGCGTCGCGGGCGAAGCTCTCCCGGACACCGAGCTCCTCGCGCAGCCGCGACCGGGACGGGCTACCGGCGCCGTCGGCGACCACGACGATGTCCGAGTGCCGCCGCAGCTCGTCGACGTCGGCGGTGCTGCCCTCGCGCAGGTCGACCCCGGACGCCCGGCACAGCCGCACCAGCAGCCCGAGCAGGTCCCGGCGCGCGACGGCCACCCCGCGGCTGAACCCGGGGATGCGCACGGTGCCGGTCGGGAGGCGGAACTCCGCGCTCGGCGCGGCCACGCCGAGCGCCAGGATCTCCTGGTGGCTCTCCTCGTCGGCCTGGCGGAACGAGGCGAGCGCGCGGCCGGTCAGGCTCACGCCGAACCCGAAGGAGTCGTCGTGGGTGGAGCGCTCGTGGACGGTCACCGACCAGTCGGGCCGGCGCAGCTTCATCAGCCTGGCCGCGTAGAGACCGGCCGGCCCTCCGCCGATGATGGAGACGATCTTCTCTGCCATTGCTGGCGTCCTCCGTTCGGGAGGCAGGTGGCCATTACCGTTTCCGGGGCCACGCGCCCTTCAAGTACTGGGTGGGATACGGCGCGGCGTCCCGCGGGACGCCGAACGCGTGCGCGGCGCGCAGCGGCCAGGCGGGCTCGCGCAAGGCGACCCGGCCGAGCAGGACGGCGTCCGCGGAGCCGTCGGCCAGGATGTCCTCGGCCTGCTCCGGATCGGTGATCATGCCGACGGCTCCGGTCGGGACGCCGGACTTCGCGCGGACGTCGCGCGCGAACGGGACCTGGTAGCCGGGGCCCACCGAGATCCGCTCGGTCGGCGCGACGACACCGCCCGACGAGATGTCGACGAGGTCCACGCCGAGCGGCTGGAGCTGCGCGGCGAGCTCCGCGGTCTCCCCGAGGGTCCAGCCGCCCTCGGCCCACTCGTGGCCGGAGAACCGCACGAACAGCGGCTTGCCGCACGGCCACTTCTCGCGCACCGCCGCGACGACCTCGACCAGGAACCGGCACCGGTTCTCGAACGACCCGCCGTAGGCGTCCCGGCGGTGGTTGGACAGCGGGGACAGGAACTGGTGGATGAGGTAGCCGTGCCCGCCGTGCAGCTCCACGACGTCGAAACCGGCCCGGTCCGCACGCTCGGCCGCGTCCCCGAACGCGCGGACCACCCGGGCGACGTCGGCGCGGCTCATCGCGCGGGGCGTCGCGAGACCGACCAGCGCCTCCGCGGACGGCGCGATGACGGGCCACCCGCCCTCGGCTTCGGGAATGCTGCCGTCCCGACGCAGCGCGAGCGCCCAGGTCGAGGCCTTCCGCCCGGCGTGGGCGAGCTGGATCCCGATGGCGGCACCCTGCCCGTGCGCGAACTCGGTCACCCGGTGCCACGCCCGTGCCTGTTCGGTGTTCCAGATGCCGGTGTCCTGCGGGCTGATCCGGCCGTCCGGGAGCACGGCCGTGCTCTCGGTCATGACCAGTCCGAAACCACCGGCCGCGCGGGCCCCGAGGTGGACGAGGTGCCAGTCGGTGGGGATCCCGTCCTCGGCGTGCACGCTGTACTGGCACATGGGCGACAGCCACGCCCGGTTCCTGATGGTGAGGTCGCGCAGCCGCAACGGTGTGAACAGCAGGGGCGGCGCCTCCGGCGCACCGTTCACGACAGCCGCTCCAGCACGACGGCCATCCCCTGGCCGCCGCCGACGCACATGGTGACCAGCCCGACCTGCGCGTCGTGCCACTCCAACGAGTTGATCATGGTGGTGACCAGCCGCGCGCCGGTCATGCCGAACGGGTGGCCCACCGCGATCGCGCCGCCGTTGACGTTGAGCCGGTCGAGATCGAGCTTCAGCTCGCGCTGCGAGGCCAGCACCTGGGCCGCGAACGCCTCGTTGATCTCGATGAGATCGATGTCGGAGATGGTCATCCCGGCCGCGGCGAGCGCGTTGGTGGTGGCCTGGACCGGGCCCACTCCCATGATCTCCGGGCTGAGACCGGAGACGCCCGTCGCCACGATCCGCGCGAGCGGGGTCAGACCGAGGTCGCGTGCGCGCTCGTCGCTCGTGACGACCAGCGCTGCCGCGCCGTCGTTGAGCGGGCAGCAGTTGCCGGCCGTCACCGTGCCGTCCGCGCGGAACACCGGGTCGAGCGCAGCGAGCTTCTCCACCGTGACCCCGGATCGTGGTCCGTCGTCACGGGTCACCACGGTGCCGTCCGGCGTGGTGACCGGTGTGATCTCCCGGTCCCAGAAGCCGGAGGCGACCGCCTCCTCGGCCAGGTTCTGGCTGCGGCAGGCGAACTCGTCCTGGTCGGCGCGGCTGACGCCGTAGAGCCGGGCGACGTTCTCCGCGGTCTGCCCCATCGCGATGTAGACGTCCGGGAGTGCGCCGGAGGCCCGGGGATCCGCCCAGGGCGCGCCTGTAGCAGCGAGGCGGGCGGTACGGGCGCCGGCGTCGCCGAAGACGGGGTTGGTCGTGCCCGGGACCGAGTCGCTGTGTCCCCGGTCGAACCGGCTGACCGTCTCCACCCCGGCGGCCACGAAGCTCGACCCTTCCCCGGCCCGGATGGCGTGGAACGCCATCCGCAACGTCTGCAGGCTCGACGCGCAGTAGCGGGTCACGGTCGTCGCGGGGACCGTGTCGAGGCCGAGCAGGACGGCGACGACCCGGGCCATGTTGTGGCCCTGCTCCCCGCCGGGGCAGCCGCAGCCGAGCATGAGGTCGTCGAGCGCGGACGGGTCGAGCCCGGGCACCCTGTCCAGGGCGGCGCGGACGGTGGCGGCGGCGAGATCGTCCGGCCGCATCTGCGCCAGCGATCCCTTGACCGCTCGGCCGATCGGCGAGCGGGCGGTCGACACGACGACGGCGTCGGGCATCGGTGAACCTTTCACGGAGGTGGTGAGCCGGTGGGGACCGGCGTCAGGGCGCGAGGTGCCGCCGGGCGGCGGCGGTGAGGAGCCGGACGTCGCCGGCGAGCCGGTCGACGTCGACGTGGCCCCCGGCGCGGGCACCGGCCACGTACCGGGCCGCGACACCGAGGGTGATGACGGCGAGGCGCCACGCGGCGAAGCCGAGGTAGTAGGGCAGGTCGGACAGGTCGGTACCGGTGCCGGCCGCGTAGCGGGCCGCGAGCTCGGCGCCGTCCGCGAAGCCGGGGAGCTCGCTGCCCGCGGGCAGCACCCCGGCCAGGTCGTCCGGAGGCCGCCAGTACAGGAGCAGCCAGCCGAGGTCGGCGAGCGGGTCGCCCTGCGTGGAGAGCTCCCAGTCCAGGACGGCCCGCACCTGCCCCGACCGCGTGACGATCACGTTGTCGAGCCGGAAGTCGCCGTGCAGCAGCGCGGACCCTCGTTGCGACGGCATCCGCCGGACGAGGATCTCGTGCACCTCGGCGAGCGCCGCCGAGGCGGCGGCGCCCTCGGGGATCTGGCCGCGCCAGCGGCGCAGCTGGCGCTCCAGGTACCCGTCCGGGCGCCCGAGGTCGCCGAGCCCGATCCGGGCGGGATCGGTGCGGTGCAGGTCCACCAACTGGTCGACGAGCGCGAGGCCGCACGCCCGCCGGGCCGGCTCGGGCAGGCCGGCCGCCGCGGCGGCGTCCCGCACGACGACACCGTCCACGAACTCCATCAGGTAGAACGGCACGCCGAGCGGTCCGTCCTCATCGGCGTGGGCGAGCACGGGGGGCACCCGCACGGCCGACCCGTCGCGCAGCGCGGCCTGCACCCGGTACTCGCGCCCGACGTCGTGCGCGCCCCGGACCCCGACCGCGCCCGGCGGGCGCCGCAGCGCCACCGCCCGGCCGGTCGCGTCGGTGATCCGGTAGGTGAGGTTGGACCGCCCGCCGGCGATCAGGACCGGGGTCAGCGGCGGTTCCAGCCCCGGCACGTGCTCGGCGAGCCAGGGCTCGAGCCGGTCGAGCGGGAGTGCGGTCGCCACGCCGGTGCTCACGTGCCCACCGCCGTGGAGCGCTCCCGGGCCAGCAGCTCGGCGATGTCGGCACGGAGCCGGTTCTTGGCGACCTTGCGGATGCTGGTCGTCGGCAGCTCGGCGCGGATCTCGACCCGCTCGGGCAGCTTGAACTTCGCCAGGCCGTGGCCGAGCAGGAAACCGGCGAGGTCGGCGACCGTGGGTGCCGCGGCCCCGGCGCGCGGTACGACGTAGGCGCACACCCGTTCCCCGAGCTCGGGGTCGGGCATCCCGACGACGGCGACCTCGGCGATCGCCGGGTGGGTCACCAGCAGCCGCTCGATCTCGTCGGCGTGGACCTTCTCCCCGCCCCGGTTGACGTTGTCCTTGATCCGCCCCTCGATCGAGTAGTAGGTCGTCCCCCCGATCTCGCGGGCCCGCGCCAGGTCACCGGTGAGGTAGAAACCGTCCGGGGTGAAAGCCCTCGCATTGTGCTCGGGAGCGGCGTAGTAGCCCGGGATCGTGTACGGGCCCCGGCAGGCTAGCTCACCGATCTCCCCGGGCGGCACGTCGGTGCGGTCCTCGTCGAGGATCCGGACCTCGTCGAGCGGGTGGATCGGGGTACCGACGGTGTGCAGCCTGGCCTCGCGCGGGGCGTCCCAGGGGGTCCGCATGATCATGCCCTCACCCATCCCGAACACACCGAGCGCCCGGACGCCCAGCTCGGACTCCAGCCGGGCGGCGTACTCCGGGGTCTGCGGGCCGACGGCCATCCGGCGCAGGGACGCCAGGTCGCTCCGGCCGACCTCCGGCGAGGAGAGCAGGCGGTAGACGACGGTCGCGTTGACGACCATGTCGGTGACCTGCTCCCGGGCGACGAGCCGGGCGATGGTGGCGGCGTCCGCGCCCGGGGCGAGGACGACCGTGCCGCCGGCGAGCATCGCGGGCAGCACGCACAGCACCAGGCCGGCGTTGTGCGCCACGGGCAGCGCGTGCATCGCGACGACGTGCTCGTCCCATTCCGACACGCGCGCCCACGCCCGGGCGTTGCAGAGGTAGTCGCAGTGCAGCCGGGGGATCAGTTTCGGAGTACCGGTGGTACCGCCGGAGAGCTGCAGCAGAGCGACGTCCTCCGCGCCGGCGCGCGGGAGCACGGCGCCGGACCGGTCACCGGGGTGATCCAGGCACAGCGCGCCGTCCACCTCGCCCCGGACGGTCAGCGTCCGGATGTCGTGGTCCGCCCGCAGCGCGACCGCCGCCGCCGGCAGGTCGGAGCGGGGCCAGTCGGCCTGCACCAGATGCCCGCGCGCCCCGGTGATCGTGGCGAGGTCGGCGATGTCGCGCGGGCCCGACTGCGGCAGCGCGCACACCGGTACCAGCCCGGCCCGGACCAGCCCGTACATGCCGACGAGGGTCTCGACCACGTTGCCGGACTGGACGATCACCACGTCGCCGGCGCGCAGGCCGTCGTCCGCCAGCATCCTGGCGACGTTGGTGGCCGCCCGGTCGAGCTCGGCGTAGGTCAGGCGCCGCTCGTCGTCGACCACCGCCACGCGGTCCGGGAACCGCGTGGCGGTGCGCCGCAGCTCCGCACCGATGGTGGTGTCCTCCCAGGCCCCGGCGGCGCGGTAGCGCGCGGCGAGCGGCTCCGGGTGCCGCGGGAACGGCCCGGTCGGGTGCTCAGTGCGCACAGTGGCCCCCCGCCCCGAGGACGTCCGCCGGGAGCGGGTGGTCGGCCGGCACGACCTGGCTGAGCAACGCCGTCGCGCAGCCCGGGCACAGGACCTGGCGGAACACGACGTCCCGGTCGATGTAGGTCGACGGGTCGGCCCAGACGTGCGGTCCGGCACCCGACGGCGGGATCTGCACCCGGGGAAGCTGCGCCAGGTAGTGCTCGCCGAGGTCGCCCAGGTCGGTCCCGCAGTGCCGGCACCGCACCGTCCCGTCGGCACCGAGGACCTGGTTGTCGTCGAGCTGCTCGCCGTCGACGTCCGGATGCCCGGCCGGTTGCTCGCCGCCGCCGTCCAGACCGGCCGCGGTGCGGCGTTCGGTGCGCAGCACCGCGCGCCGGGCCCGGGTTGCCTCGGCGGCCACCTGGCCGGCGTCGTCGAGCACGACCCCGTACACGTCGGTCGCGGCTGCGGGGGAGACCCGGGCTTCCCGGACGTCGGTGGCGACGGCCTCCGGATCGCGGTGCAGCGGGTCCCCGTAGCCGCCGCCGCTCTGCCAGTGCACGAACACCGCGTCGTCGAGGGAGATCCCGGTTTCGACCTCGCCGCCCATGACGTCCCGGGTGCCGCCGACCTCGGCCAGGTCCTTCGGGATCCGGCCGGCGGCCAGCGCCTGCCGCGCCGCCGCGCCACGCAGCACGATGTCGAGCTGGCTGTTGCCGGGATAGCCGCCGGCGAGCCCGGTGTTCTGGCTGGTGGTCTTGCCCGAGCCCGAGAACACGGCCCCGAGCGGGGCGGGGGTGTCGTGCGGGACGAGGCACACCGATCCGCTGACGCCGCCCCGCTGGGTGCCCGGGCCGCCGGAGTCGATCTCCTCCCGCCGCCAGAGCAGCAGCACGGGGGAGGTGAACTCGGTCATCTCGGCGTCCGGGGCACGCCCCATCGGGATGACGAACATGCCGCCGGTGTCCACCCCGTCCCGGTCGACGCCGGCGCCGTAGCCCCCGGCCATTGTGTCCATGACCAGCGAGACGAACGGTGTCCGGCGCTGGTCGACGCCGGCCAGCGCGACCATGTCGAAGGTTCCGGCGCACACCGACTGCACGGCCCGGCGGGAGTGTGGCCGGGAGTCGAGCATCTTGGCGAGGCACTCGTTGACCAGGTTCCCGGCCGCCCAGGCCGGTCCGACCGGTCCCTTCCCGACCGCGGCCGGGAACGACGCGTTGATCATCGTTCCCTCGTCGGCGATGATGTCGAAGCACCGCATCAGCCCGCCGCCGGCCCAGGGGATGTCCCCGGCCAGCACCGGCAGCAGTGCCGACATGATCCCCGCGCGGACCCCCGAGTACGGGCAGTTGATCATGCCGGTCTGCGCGTCGGTGCCGCGGAAGTCGAAGACCAGCCGGTCGTGGGTCTTGGTCATCGCGAGCTCGATCTTGTACAGGCCGCGGTCGCCCTGCCCGGAGTGCTCCTGGTAGCCGGTGGCGCGCCAGGTCCCGTCGGGCAGCTCACGGAGCTTGGCGCGCAGTCGCTGCTCGGCGTCGTCCATGATCCGCTTCATGACGGCCTTGACGGTGTCCGGGCCGTAGGCGTCCAGCAGCCGCCGCATCCGGGTCTGGGCGGTGATGTTCGCGCCCACCTTCGCCCGCAGGTCGAGCGAGAGCAGCATCGGGGTGCGGGACCGTCGGGTCCACATCTCGGCGACGTCGCGCTGCAGCACGTTGTCCCGGACCACCTTGATCGGCGGGGTGGGCAGCGACTCCCAGAAGACGTCCTGGGCGCGCGGTGTCCACGATCCCGGCGCGACACCCCCGACGTCGAGCTGGTGGGCGACCGCGGAGGACCAGCTGAACAGCTGGCCGTCGAAGAAGATCGGGGCGAACACGGTGGCGTCGTTCTGGTGCAGCCCGCCGCCGACCCACGGGTCGTTGCACAGGAACATGTCGCCGTCGGCGATGCCGGGGTTCTCCGCCCGGTGCTGCAGCGTCCAGTAGACGGCAAGGTCCAGGGAGGCCGAGAGGAAGGTGTTGTACAGCCCGATCTGCACCTCTTGCCCGACCTCGTCGCAGATCGCGAAGTCGAAGTCGTTCGCCTCGGTCACCACGACCGAGCCCGACATCCGCTTGAGCGTCTCGCCCATCTCGTCGGTGATCGACCACAGGCGGTGGCGGACCACCTCGTAGGTCAGTGGGTCCAGGCCGTCGACGAGGTCCTGGCCCACCGTGTGCAGCCGCAGGCCGGCCGGCACCCCGGCGCGCAGGGCCTCGACGTCGACGGGGCGGCTGTTGAAGATCTCCGATCCGGGAACCGCGGTCATCATCGCTCCTCGGTGTGGTGGTGCAGGACGAGGTTGCCGAGCCGGTCGATCTCTGCGGTGTCGTGGGCCGAGACCGCGACGGTCGTGGTCGGGACCTCGACGACCGCGGGGCCGGTGAAACGGTCCCCGGGAGCGAGCCGGCGATAGTCGTAGACCGCGGTGTCGACGAAGCCGTACCGCGGGTCGAGCAGCACCGGCCGGTGACCGGTGATCGCGTCGGTGACGTCGTGCCCGGCCGACGGTTCGGCCTCGGGGAGCACGACCTCGGCCGGCAGCACGCCGGTGGCGCGGACGCGGTAGGTGATGAACTGGAAGCCGGCGTCGGAGTACCCGGTCCCCTCGCCGAAGGTGCGTGCGTAGCGCTCCTCGAAGCTGGTGATCACCGCCGCCAGGTCGTCCTCACCGAGCGGTCCCGCGGGGACCGGCGTCGCGAGCTCGGCGAACTGCATGGTGTAGCGGATGTCGATCTCGCGGCGCAGCACGACGTCGACGAGCTCGACCCCCTGCGAGCGCAGGGCATCGCGGGCCTCGGCCTCGAGCGCCTCGAACGCCTTGTTGACCTGCGCCGGCGGCACCGGGTAGGTGGCCGGATCGGACGCCTCCTTGATCACACCGACGTTGCTGGCCGCCAGGCCGTAGGCCGAGAACGCCGCGGCCGACGGCCCGAGCGGCACCACGGTCCGCGCGACCCCGAGCTCGGCGCCGTAGGAGAAGCAGTGCACCGGTCCGGCGCCGCCGAAGGCGTAGGCCACGAAGTCGCGGGGGTCCTCCCCGGACTCGACGACGACCTTGCGCACCAGGTCGGCGGTCTGCGAGTTCTGCACCGCGAACACGGCTGCGGCCGCGTCCTCGACGCTGAGCCCCAGCGGGGCGGCGATGTGCGCCTCGATGGCCTCCCGGGCCCGCTTCACCGACAGCGTCTTTCGGCCGCCGAGGAAGTTGTCCGGGTTGAGGATGCCGAGCACCAGGTCGGCGTCGGTGACGGTCGGCTCGGTGCCGCCCTGGTCGTAGCAGGCCGGGCCCGGGACGGCCTGCGCGCTGCGCGGCCCCACCCGGAGGTTGCCGCCTGCGTCGACGTGCGCGATGGCGCCACCGCCGCTGCCGATGGCCTGAACCTTGAGCATCGGCACGTCGATGATGTGCTGGTTGATCACCGTGTGGGTGGACCGGACGGGTTCGCCGTCGACGATCAGGCCCACCAGGAACGTCGTGCCGCCGACGTCGGTGCAGATGACGTTGCGGTGCCCGAGCTGGTCGGCGAGCCGGGTCGCGCCGGTCACCCCGCCGCTGAGCACCGACCCGACGGTGGTGATGGCGGTCTTCGGGGCCTCCCGGGCGGCGAGCGTGCCCCCGTTGCCCTGCATGACGAGCAGCGGACCGCGCAGGCCGGAGCGTCGCAGCCGGTCCTCCAGCGGTTCCAGGTAGCGGGCCAGCGCCGGCCCGACCTGGGTGCTCATGATCGTCGTGGCGTTGCGGGAGAACTCCCGGATCCGCGGGGAGAGCTCGCTGGACAGCGTCACGTACATCCCGGCTGCCTGCTCGTGCACGAGCTCGCGCAGCCGGCGCTCGTGCACCGGGTTCCGGAAGGACCACAGCGTCGAGATCGCGATCGCGTCGACGTCCTGGTCGATCAGGTCGCGGATCTGCTCGCGGGCCTGCTCCTCGTCCAGCGGGACGATCACACTGCCCTTGTAGTCGATCCGCTCGACGACCTCCTTGGCCCGGCTCTTCGGGACCAGCGGCACCGGCTTGCGGGTGTGCAGGATGTCCTGGATCTGCTCGGGGCTGTTGCCGGCGTACCGGCCGACCACGTTCATGATGTAGATCGAGTCCCGGTGCCCGGCCGTGGTGAGCCAGCCGACCGTGCCGACGTCGCCGATGACCAGCGCGTTGAGGGCCGACGTGGTGCCGTGGGCGATGTAGGAGGTGTCGGCGAGCAGCTCGGAGCAGTCGAGCCCGATCTGCTCCGAGAGCTCGTCGAGCACCCGGACGACGCCCTCGGCGTAGTCGGGCGGGGTCGAGGGCGTCTTGGTCGAGATCATGGTGCCGTCGTCGCGTGCCGCGACGGCGTCGGTGAACGTGCCCCCGACGTCGATACCGATCACGTAGCTCATGCCTGCGCCTTTCCGGGGTGGGGGTGGTCCGCGACGGCCGCGACCCGGTCGGCGCGGCGTTCCGCCCGGAGCTTGTCGTCCGGCTCGGCCTGGGGGAAGCGGTCCTGCAGGGCCGGCGGGATGCCGGCCGGGTCCAGGCAGATCCCGTACCGCTCCAGGTTGTGGGTGTGCGCGAGCTGGTGCAGGGAGAAGGCCGCCCGCACCGCCGAGGGCTGTCCTTGGATGTCGGTCGCCTGGTTCACCGCCTCCTTCGTCAGCCGCAGCGCGAACATCGGCTGCGCGGCGATCCGTCGCGCGAGCGCGAGGGTGGCATCGGTGAGTTCGTCGCGCGGGACCACGCTGTTGACCATCCCGAGGCGGTGGGCCTCGTCGGCGTCCCAGGAGCCCGAGGTGAACAGCAGCTCCTTGGCCTTGCGCGGGCCGAGCTCCCAGGGGTGGACGAACCACTCCACGCCGCAGACGCCCATGGCGACCACCGGGTCGCAGAAGACGGCGTCGTCGGCGGCGATGATGAGATCGCAGACCCAGGCGAGCATCAGCCCGCCGCCGATCGCCCGGCCCTGGACCGCGGCGATGGTCGGCTTCGGGATCGACCGCCAGCGCGCGCACATCTCCAGGTAGATCTCCTCCTCGCGGGCGACCCACCCCTCGGCCCCGGGTTCGCCGTAACCGCCCCAGTTGCTGACCTGGGTGAACTCGTCGTGCCACACGACGTCGTTCAGGTCGTGCCCGGCCGAGAAGTGCGGGCCGGCGGCGGCCAGCACGATCACCTTGACCGCGTCGTCGCGCGCGGCGCGCTCGAACGCGTCGTTGAGCTCGTAAGTCATGCGGACGTCCTGCGCGTTGCGCTTGTCCGGGCGGTTCAACGTGATCACGCCGATCCCCGGTTCGACGACCTCGTACTGAACTGTTGACGTCATCGGCGGCCTTCCTCGGTGTCGTGTGTCGGTGGGTCCGCGGCGAGGGCCCCGGCGAACTGGGTGCGTGCGGCCGCGCGCCGGCGGGGGAGGTGCTCGGTCGGCACACCGTCGGCCGGCGGGGTGTAGCCGCGCAGCAGCATCCGCGCGGCGCTCTGCCGGTGCACCTCGTCGGGGCCGTCGTAGATCCGGGCGGCCCGGGCGCGCCGGTACATCGACTCCAGCGGCAGGTCGGCGGAGAAGCCGAGCGAGCCGTGGGCCTGCACGGCGCGGTCGATCACGTCGTGCAGCACCGCCGCGCCGTAGAACTTGATCAGCGCGATGTCGGTCCGGGCCGCCTTCGACCCGACCGTGTCGATCCGCCAGGCCGCGTGCAGGGTGAGCAGCCGGGCCGCGGCGATCTCGGCGGCCGAGTCGGCGATCCAGTTCTGGACGGTCTGCTTCTCGGCCAGCGTGGATCCGTGCGAGAAGCGGTAAGTGGCTCGCTCGCACAGCATGTCCAGGGCTCGCTGGGCCTGTCCGATCCAGCGCATGCAGTGGTGCACCCGGGCCGGGCCGAGCCGCTCCTGCATCATCGCGAACGCCTGCCCGGGCCGGCCCAGTACCGAGCCGGCGGGCAGCCGGACGTCGGTGAGGACGACCTCGCAGTGGTTCTCGATCTGTCCCGGCCGCGGCTGCGGGTCCTCCATCGAGGCGATGTCGCGGCGGACGTCGACCCCGGGCGTGCACCGGTCGACGATGACGACCGTCGCCCGGTCCCGCGGCGCGGCCTCCGGCTCGGACACCGCCATGACCAGCAGGAAGTCGGCGAGCGAGGCGTTGGTGGCGAACCACTTGTGCCCGTTGAGCACCCAGCCGTCGCCGTCGCGTTCCAGCCGGGTGGACAGCAGGGTGGGGTCGGCGCCCGCGTCGGGTTCGGTCATCGCCACCGACGAGCGGACCGTCCCCGCGAGGAGCGGGTCGAAGTAGCGTTCGCGCTGCTCCGGCGTCGCGTGCGAGGCCAGCAGCTCGAGGTTCCCGGAGTCCGGCGGGGCCGTGCCGAACAGGGTCGGGCCGACCCGGGACCGGCCGACGATCTCGTTCATCAGCGCGAGGCGTAGCTGGCCCCGGCCGGTGCCGCCGTGTTCGGGCGGCAGGTGCGCGGCCCACAACCCGCGGTCCTTGACCTCCTCGATCAGCGGTGCGGCGGCGCGGTCGAACTCGTCTACGTCGAGCTCGAGCGACTCCAGCGGGATCGCCTTGGTGTCGATGAACTCGCGGATCCAGGCCAGCTCCGCGGCCGTCTCGGGGTCGGTGTCGAAGTCCCAGCTCATCGGTGTCCCCCCGGTGCGGTGGTCCAGAGGTCACGCTCGGCCTCGGCGAGCTCGGCGAGCAGCCCGGCCGGCGGTGCGGGGGCGTCGAGCCGGCGCACCCCGAGCGGGTCGATCACCTCGCGGATCAGGCGCAGCTCCTCGGCGGTCGGCGGCGGCGTCGCGGGGATCTCACCGTCGGGAGGCAGCAGCTCGAAACCGGTCGCGGCGGCGACGTCGTCGAAGGTCACGCCGGCGTGCAAGGAGCGTACGCGCATGCCGGCCCCGGTGCGGTCGAAGTCGAAGACGCCGAGGTCGGTCACCAGCATCCGCGGTTCGCCGAGCGTGAGGCCGATCTTGTCGCGCTCCGGGCCGAACCCCAGCCCGCACCGGAAGTCGACCCGCTCGACGATCGAGCGGGGCGTGTGCCTGCGGACGTGGAACGTCAGCTCCTCGAGCCGGACCATGTCGTCGGGGATGCCCCGTGAACCGATGAGGGCGACCTTGGGACGCCGCCAGTCGCCGAGCACGGAGATGTTGCACGACCCGGTCCGGTCGACCTGGACCGGACCCATGCAGATCGCGTACTTGCCCGCCGAGATGAGGTCAAAGGTCTCGATCCAGTCCGAGCCGCGCACCGCCGTCTCCGACGACACCCACTCGTCGTTGAGGGCTTTCGGCGTGGCCGCGCAGTCGTAGCCGGCCATGCTCCCGCCGGCCATCAGCACGATCTCGGGTGCGTAGAGGACCTTCGCCAACCGGGTCGCGATCTCCGCACACGCCGTCGCGCCGACGGCGATGACCTCGCCGCGGTAGATCTGCGCGAGGACCGAGATGACCTGCTCCTCGACCGTGTACCCGCCGGCCTGCTCCGCCGCGCTCACCGGGACACCCCCGCGGCGAGTGCGCCGGCGTACTCGCGCAGCCACTCCGGGTCCGTGCACCGCTCGACGTACTCACCCGCCACTCGGTAGTCCAGTGGGCGCCCCGGGAAGGACGCGGTGAACCCGCTCCCCTCCGGCACCTCGGCCACCCCGTCCACCCAGAGCCGCGAGATGGTCGTCTCGTGCTCGGTGGCGCCGCCGAGCCGGTCGACGACGCGCTCGGCCGTCACGTACACCGTCGTCGCGGCGCGCGCCAGCTGCGGGTCGAGGAACCCGTCCCCGGTGATCCGCACGTTCCCGGCCCGGTCCGCCTCGTTGGCGTGCAGGACGAACACGTCGGGGGTGATCGCCGGGACCGCAGTGAGCATCTCGCCGGTCAGCGGGCACGGGAAGCGCGCGAACGGGGTCCCCGGCAGCTCCATCACGTCCACGCCGAGCCCGCTGCGGGTCGGCATGAACGGCACCCGCCGGCAGCCGGCCTCGACGCCGGCGATGTACATCGCCTCGGTCCACTCCACAACCGGGAGCCCCTCCTTTTCGCGAGCCCGCCGGTAGTGCGGTGACAGCCCGAGAGCGTCCAGCCCGACGTAGGCGAACTGCAACTCGGCCACGTCACCGAGGCCGAGCATCAGGTCGACGTCGGGGCCGCCGAGGAACACCGACACCCGGACCGGCGTGCGCCGCAGCGCCAGTGCCGCCACCGCGGCCATGGGTTTGCGCACCATGCCACCGCCACCGAACGACACCACGGCGCCGGGCGGTACGGCCGCCACCATCTCGTCGAGCGAGACAACCTTGCTCATCCGCTATCCTCTGACTCGTGAGTCGCTAAATCTACTCTGAAGTCGGAAGCTAGCGGTGAGCCGGCTCACCGTCAAGCACGTGTCACGTCGGATCCCGTTGGCCGGCTGCCGACGTGGTCGGGACGGCGGTCGGTGGCTTCGGTGACCCCGGATACGCTGAACCGAAGGTCGACCCGAGTCCGACGGTCGGAGGGGGATGAGACGTGGCCGGTCGCGGTTCGCGTCGCAGCCTGGTCGAGCACGAGCTGCTCGACCAGGCTGCACAGCTGTTCGCCGAGCGTGGCTTCGAAGGCACCACGCTGAAGGACATCGCCGAGTCGATCGGCGTGACCCGGCCGTCGCTGTACCACTACATCGACAGCAAGGAGGACCTGCTCGGGATGCTCGTCAGCGGGCTGACCGAGACCGCGGCGAGCGAGCTGGCCGAAGCCGAGGCCAGCGATCTCAGCCCGGCGGAACGCCTCGCGACGTCCGTCCGGTCGATCTGCCTGCGGATCTGTGCACATCCGGCGCGGTTCCGGCTGCTGGACCGGAGCGAACACCTGCTGCCCGACGCGTTCCGCGAGCGGCACGAGAAGGCCAAACGCGCGATCCTGTCGCACATGAGCCGGATCATCGAGAACGGCGTGGAACGGGGGGAGTTCTGGCCGGTCGACGAGCGCGCTGCCGCGTTCTCGATTCTCGGCTCCTGCAACTGGATCGCCTGGTGGTTCCGTCCCGACGCGCCGGGGGCCGACGCTGGCGCGCTGGTGGATCAGATAGCAGAGATGGCCGTGCGTTCGGTGGCCCGCTGCGATCGCCGGACGCGCTCCTCCGGCATCGACGACACGTTCGCTGCCATCCGGGCCGACCTCGACCTGCTCCAGCGTCAGGTCTCGCGCACCGACGGCGGGGACGGGCGAGGGTAAGGCACGACCTGCCCGACGTCTGGTCCCGCACGCTCTGCGACGAGCGGTACCGCTACACCCGGTTCGTCGGTGGCGGGGAGCAGTTGTTCGACCTCGTCGACGATCCCGACGAGCAGCACAACCTGGCCGGCGAGCCGGCACACCCGTGCGCTGCGGGCCGGTGCTCGCGGCGGTGTTCGTCGCCGAGATCGGCGACATCACCCGGTTCCCGGGGCCGGCGCAGCTGGCCAGCTGGGCCGGGCTGACCCCGAAACACCGCGAGTCGGACACGACGGTGCACCGGGGTCGGATCACCAAACAGGGCAGCCGGCTGGTGCGCTGGGCCGCGGTCGAGGCCGTGCAGCGTCTGCCCGGCCACACCCGCCTCGGCGGGTTCCGTGACCAGGTCGGCGCCCGCCGCGGCCGCAACATCGGCGTGGTCGCCCCCTCTGATTGACCTCGCCTACCGCGAACCCCGTCGCAGCACTCCATGCCCAGAGCGAAGGGATGACCGACAGCCCCACCGGGGCCTGTCCGTAGCCGGGGCACCGGCGCTGGAGCTGTACCTCGACCCCTCGAACCGACCCACCTGCGGGAGCCACACCCGATCACGTTCTCCGGCTTGAACAGCGTGCGTCGTCCGACGCGCCCACACGCAGCCGGACAACGCCCAGAAAGAAGATCACCACCAAGAACAGGGGTTGACCGGCCCCGCCCCTTCAGGGATGACCTGCGGGGAGTCAGTTTCAGTGAGACGGGCGGGCAGCCGGTTTTCTCATCGAACCTGGCCCCGGCGGAAGCGATGACCTCGTGCGAACGCAGCGCGGCCAGGTCGTCGACGTGAGTCTGGACCGGCACGTCATGGCTGCCCGGCCAGCAGGGTGATCTTCGTGCAAGTGCGTGATCAACACGGTGTCGGCGGGCGGCGCGCCCTCGATGAGCGCCAGCGAGGGGTCGACGACCAAGGTCGAGTCGGTGCCCCGGATGTGCAGCGTGTTGCTTTCCGCACGGCCCGGGGTCGCCGGATCATCGAGTACCGGCACGCACCCGGCGGCCGTATCACGGACGCCTCTCGGCAGCCGACCCCGCTACCGTCTGGTCCGCTGGCCGGAGGGAGCCCTCATGAACCGTCACCTGCTCGACGACGCACCGCAGATGCTCCCTCCAGTCTGCGACCCCGACCAGGTGGTCGCGGCCTGCACCGCCGCGCTGCGTCCGCACGACCTCCGGCTGCGGGGCCGGCCACGCCGGATCTCGACCCGGCTCCGCCACCTGGACGCAGGCCCGATGTCGGTCAACCGGCTCCACTACGGCACCGACGTGACGGTCCTGCCAGCCGCGTCCATCGAGCAGGACTTCCTGGTCAGCCTGCCGACCGCCGGCACCGCCCGGTTCCGCTACGGCGCCGAGACGGTCATACCCGCTCCCGGGGCCGGCGCAGTCGTCAGCCCCTACCGCGAGTTCCGGTTCGACATCGACGCCTCGTACGACCAGGTCGTGCTGCGGTTCGACCGGTTCCGGGTCGAGGCGATCGCAGCTGTACTGCACGAGGTGGGCGGGCCGGCACGACCCGATCTCGCACTCGCCCTCCCCGTTCCGGCGAACGTCCTGCACAGCGCGATCGAGGGCATCGTCGCCGCGGCCGCGGTGACCGACCCGGTCGTCCGGAACCGGCTGCTCGGCGGGCTCGAGCGGCTTGTCGTCGAGGCCCTCGTGCTCGGTCAGCCCCGCGACCGGTGCCTGGACGGCGCCGCCGCCCCGTCGGCCCGGATCCGCCGCGCCATGGACTACCTGCGCGACCACCTCGCAGAGCCGATCAGCATGGGCACGGTGGCCGACCACTGTGGCGTCAGCCTGCGCAGCCTGCAGCTCGGGTTCCGGCGTGAGCTCGACCGCACGCCGGGCCAGTGGCTGCGTGAGGCACGTCTCGATCGCGCCCACGCGATGCTCCGCGCAGGAGGACCGGGCGGCCCGACCGTCACCGACGTGGCTCTGGCCTGCGGGTTCGTCCACCTCGGCGAGTTCGCGGGGCGTTTCCGGGCCCGGTTCGGGGTGTCGCCCTCGGCCGTCCGCACCGGCACCCGCTGACGCGTTTCGCGAATCCGACAGTGCCGCTGCGCCACAGCGATAGCCCGGCAGTGGGCCGCTCCCGACACTGCTGCGCACGGACAACGTCTACCGGAGGAGCACCAGATGCGATTCGTCCTCGTCCACGGCGCATGGCACCACGGCGACCTGTGGGAGCCCGTTCGCGGCTACCTCGAAGCCGGCGGCCACGAAGTCCACACACCCACGGCCGGTGGCCTCGGTCCCACCGACGACAAGCACGTTGACCTGCGCGGCGCCGCGCAGCCGATCATCGACCACATCCGGGAGCACGACCTCCGCGAGTACGTTCTCGTCGGGCACAGCTGGGGCGGCTACCTGATCTCCCGCGTGGCGATCGAGATGCCGGAGCGAGTCAGGCGGCTCGTCTACTTCGCCGCCTTCGTCCCGCAGCAGGGCAAAGCGCTGGTCGACGAGATCCCGCCGCACCTGCACGACGCTCTCCGGGCGAGTGCGCATGAGCGCGGCGACGGGTCGGTCGTGCTGCCCTACACCGTCTGGCGCGATGCCTTCTTCAACGACGGGTCCGACGAGCAGGCCCGCGAGGTGTACGAGCGGCTCCGGCCGCAGCCCTTCGGGACGTTCACCGATCCCGCCGACATGACCGGATGGGACCGCGTCCCGAACGCGTTCAGCTACCTCGCGCCCTACGAGGACAACGACATCACCCAGGGCGAGTGGGGCCGCCACCCGCGGCTGTCGAACCGGCTCGGCGTCTTCCGTCTCGTCGGCATGCCCGGCAGCCACGAGGTGCTGCTGACCGAGCCCGAGCTCACCGCGAGGAAGTTCGTGGAGGCCGGGCGGGACTGACGAACGGCACCACCGGCCCGCGCGCCGCGATGCCACGCCCGTGGTGCTCGATCCCACAGGTCGAGCATTCGGGAGGCCCAGCCGCCCTCCATTCACCTCTGATCGTGGCAGACCTCCGCATCAACGTGGGGGAGCGGTTTCAGCGGCGTGGTCGAGCAGGATCGCGTCGAGATGGGCTTAGAGCGACCGGCAAATGATGTTCAGCGGAGTCTGCGGGTGGTCGGCCTTGTGGGCCAGCGGTAGAGCGTCCGTGCTCGGTTGATCAGGCGGCGGATGACGGTGAGCGCGGCGGCGAGGTTGAGGTAGAACTCGGCGATGTCGCGGCGTTTGTCGGTGAGCCGGCGCAGCTTGCCGAACCCGTTCATCCAGGCGTGGAGGCGCTCCACCGGCCACCGCTTGCCGGCCTGGATCGGGGCGGGTTCGCCCTTGACCGCGATGTGGGCGTCGTAGCCGAGGACCTCGAGCGGGTCGCGGTTGTTGGCCGAGTCGTAGCCGCGGTCCAGGTGCATCCCCGGGCCCTGTGGGGTCTCGGGTAGCGGGCCGATCATGTCGCAGACTCCGGCCAGGGTGGGTTCGAGCAGCGGGGAGTCGTGATCGTTGGCGCGGGCGGCGATCAGGCGCAGCGGGATCCCCTGACCGTCGGCGGCGACGGAGCGTTTGGTGCCCTGTTTGCCCCGGTCGACCGGGCTGCGTCCGGCGACCTCGCCTCCGCACGGCGCCTTGGTGATCGACCCGTCCACCGACAGGTCGTCCAGGTCGAGCCCGATCATCTGATCGTAGGCGGCCAGGGCGCGGCGCAGTTGCTTCTGTCCGACGCCGGCCCGGGCCCAGTCGTCGAGTCGACGGCGGATGGTGCGGTCCGAGCAGCCCGGGCCGGCCAGGCGTTCGTAGCCGCTGCCATGTACCAGCGCGGCGATCACGTGCTCGAACACGACCCGGTCCGGGATCCGGCGGCGGTGGCAGCCCCAGGGATGGATCGGCGAGAACTCAGGCCGTTGTTCGGACCCGATCAGGTCAGCGAACTCGACCCACAGCGGCTCGATCAGGGATGCTGGAAGCAGAGGCACGGGCCCTCCACACGATCATGGGACTTCGACACTCCGCATGATCACGTCGGGTCCGTGCCTCTACCTGCGTCGACACGCCAGGAACATCATTTGCCGGTCGCTCTTAGGTGATCTTTTCTGGTAGAGGTACTCGGCGTGGCGGGTCAGGGCGCCGGGCCGCACTCACACCGACGTCGAGCACGGTCCACGCCTTGTCGGCGGTGACGGCGGGGGCATCCAGGCGGGCGGCCAGGACCCGCCCGAGGAGCGCCAGCCAGCGGCGGCTGTCCTGTCTCACCGAAGCTGACCCCAAAGCAAGCCATTGACCTGCGAGGAGTGAACCGCCCCGGCGCGTCCGGAGAGCTATCGGCTTGAGTGCTCCGGTTCGGGTTGGGCCGGGTGGTGACCGTAGTGGGCGTCTTTCAGTTCGGCCGGCGGCAGGTCCGCGGCGGCGCTGTGTAGGCGGCGGTGGTTGAACCAGTCGACGTATTCGAGGGTGCGATCTCGACCTGCTCGACGGTGCGCCACGGGCCTCGTCGCTTGATCAGCTCGGTCTTGAACAGCCCGATCGTTGACTCGGCCAGCGCGTTGTCATAGGCGTCCCCGACCGAGCCGACCGAAGGAGCGGCCCCGGCGGCGGCGAGACGTTCGGTGTAGGCGATCGAGGTGTACTGGGCCCCGGCATCGGAGTGCGCGACCAGCCCGGACAGATCGTCACGGCCCTGGCGGCCGCGCACCCACAGGGCGTGTTCGAGGGCGTCGAGCACGAGTGCGGTGCGCATGCTGGTGGCGGCGCGCCAGCCCAGGATCCGCCGGGAGTAGGCGTCGATGACGAACGCGACGTAGACCATCTGTCGGCCGGATCGGCGAAAGCGACCGAACGTTCGGCCGGTCCGTTCGGCTCGCGTTGCGGATCAGTGTGGGGTGGGGTCGTGTAGTGGCGTAGCGGGCTTGTGATCTCGGTCACCAGCGTGACCGCGGTCGCGGCGAGTCCTCTGGTGACCAGGGACAGCGGCGCTGTGGTCAGTGACGCGACCAGCCCGCTTGGGAAGTTTCCGATCTCAAGACCGCGGCTCCGACGACGTGCTCGACGGCGGAGCCCCGTCCGCGACAGTCGTCCGGGGTTTCGAGCTGGATGAGCGCGCCGCGTGTAAAGACCGAGATCGAGTCCGCAGCTCCGGTGATGGCCGGGCAGCCGACGGCCGCCTACGCCTGACCTTGACCGTCGCACACGTGCGATCGGGGTACCGGCGGGGGATTGACAGATGCGGTGCCGGTGGAGGCGCGGACAATGAGTCGCGCCGGGAGCAGGTTCTCGGTGTCGTCGGTCGGCTGGCTGGCGATGCTGTCGGCGAGCAAGCGCCATGCGACACGACCGAGTTCGTCGCGGGGTGTGCTGACGGTCGTCAGCTTGGGAGTGAGGTGCCGGCCGATCTCGATGTCGTCGAAGCCGCTGACCGAGATGTCACCGGGCACCGACAGCCCCAGGTCTCGTAGGCGGGACAGGACTCCCACCGCGGTGAGGTCGTTGAAGCAGGCGATGGCGGTGGGTTCGTGCCGGATCGCCTCGTCGACGGCGCGATAGCTGGTTTCGATCGTGCCATCGGACTCGACCCGCGACACGTCGGTGCCGAGCATGCGGCTGCTGGCCTGCAGGGCGCGCCAGCGTTCGCGGTCCTGCCAGGCAAGCTCCGAGCCGGACAGGTAGACGATGCGTCGGTGGCCGAGAGCGGCGAGGTGCGCGCCGACCTCGAGCATGGCCGTGAAACTGTCGACCCCGACCATCGGCAGGTCGATGCCGGTCTCGACCCGGTTGACGAGAACGACGGGGGTGCCGTGGTGGGACAGTTCGCGCAGGTGGGGT
Organism: Pseudonocardia sp. C8; assembly: GCF_014267175.1. NCBI lineage: Bacteria > Bacillati > Actinomycetota > Actinomycetes > Pseudonocardiales > Pseudonocardiaceae > Pseudonocardia > Pseudonocardia sp. C8. The sequence goes on along the minus strand of NZ_JACMTR010000002.1, from coordinate 2,869,992 downwards.
CGGTCGATGCGGGGGGCGATGAGCGCGAGACCGTCGACGTGTCCCATGAGGTCGACGGCGGTCTCGAACTCGTTGCCGGGCTCGGTGGTGTGGTCGGCGATGAGCATGCGGAAGCCGGACTGTGTGGCCGTGGCGTGCATGCTCTTGACGATGTCGTGGAAGTAGGAGTTGCCCAGGTCGGGCATGAGAACACCGATGTTGCGCAGTGCTCCGCGGGCGAGTCCGCGTGCGGCCTCGCTGGGCCGGTACGACAGGTCCTTCGCCACCTGCAGGACCCGCCGGGCGAGGTCCGGATTGACGGTGTCGACGCCGCTCATGACACGTGACACGGTGGCCGTGGAGACGCCGGCGGCTGCGGCGACGGTGCGGATGGTCGGCTTGCGGTGGGGTGTCGGGGCGGCCTCGTCACGCACGCTCTGTCTCCCCCGCCTGGCCCGTCCGACCGCAGCCTCCGTGGGTGGATCGTAGGAGATGCCGGTCACCGGGTCACCTCTCGGTGTGGAACGGACGGGATGGACGGCCGGTTCCGCTGCACGGACCGTCTCGTGCAGCGGAACCGACGAGGTGGGTGTGTGGCTCGGCAGGTCAGGGGTCAGCTGACGGTGGCCGAGGGCGCGACCGTGGCCCGGTCCCGCTCGGCGACCAGGGCGTCGCGGGTGTCGTCGAGGTCCCGCCCGGCGGGTTCGGGGGTGACGAAGGTGGTCGCGACGGTGATCGCGCACAGGATGGCGGTGTAGCCGGCGATGAACACCCAGGCGCCGAGCCCGGCGTCCGGGACGGCGGTGCCGCCGTCGGAGGAGACGACCGCTGCGATGATGCCGGCGCCGATCAGCGGGGCCACGCCACCGGAGATCACGGCCGAGACCTCACGGGCGACCGAGACGCCGAGGTAGCGGTGCCGGGAGCCGAACAGCTCGGTCATGAACGCGCTCTGGGAGCCGAACATGCCCCAGGTGCCGATGCCCAGCGCGAGGGAGATGACGAAGATGGTGACCACGGTGTCGCCCTGGCTCAGTGCCCACCAGATCGGGAAGGCCGCGGCGAGCTGGAAGACGGCGAAGCCTCGGTAGACCCGGACGCGGCCGAACCTGTCGGTCAGCGCTCCGGCGATGGGGACGACGATCGAGCCGAGAGTGGCAGCGAAGACCAGGGACAGGGCGCCGATGGGGCCCTTGATCCCGACCGCGGCGCTGGTGACGTAGGCGACGGCCAGCGCCTGGTAGATCGAGGAGGTGCCGTTCTCGGCCATGCGCAGGCCGATGCCGCGCAGCAGGGTGCCGCGGGAGCTGGTCGCCAGCTCGCGCATCGGGTGCTCGGCGATCTGCTCGCGGGCCTCGAGCTTCTGGAACGTCGGGGACTCCTTCAGCTTGAGGCGCAGGTAGATCGCGACGAGCACAAGGACGATGCTGGCCAGGAACGGGAGGCGCCACAGCCAGGTGCTGGTGACGGTGTCGCCACCGAGGCTATAGAGCACGAAGTAGGTCAGCGCGGCTATCACGGTGCCGACCTGCACCCCCATGAAGGGCAGCGAGGCGAAGAACCCGCGGCGGCGGCGCGGCGCGTACTCGGTCATGAGGATCGAGGCGCCGGCCATCTCCGCGCCGGCACCCAGGCCCTGCGCGACGCGCAGCACGATCAGCAGGATCGGTGCCACGATCCCGACGCCGGAGCCGTACCAGTCGCCGGGGTTGTCGCCGTAGGTCGGCAGGACCCCGATGAGGGCGCTGGCGGCTCCCATCAGGGCGACGGTGACCATGAGGACGAACTTGCGGCCGAGGCGGTCACCGAGGCGGCCGAAGAGGATGCCACCGAGCGGACGTACGGCGAACCCGACGAAGTAGGTACCGAAGCTGAGGAGCAGCCCGGTCGTGGGGTCACCGCCGGGAAAGAACAGCGGGCCGAAGATCAGGGCGGCGGCAAGGCTGTAGAGCGCCATGTCGTAGTACTCGAGGGCACTGCCGACCGAGCTGGCCCATGCGGCGCGACGCAGGTCGGCGGTCGTGACGCTCGGGTTCTCGGGCGCGGGTTGTGCGGAGGCCTGATCGGACTGGGGCATCGTCATTGATCTCTCTGTGTTCAGGCGGTCGCGTCGGCTTCGACGTCGAGGTCGTGCAGGTCGATCGGGTCGTGGTGACGTGGTGTCGGCGGTCGGTCCAGGTCGTGCGCGGCGCTCGTGGCAGCGTGGTGTAGCCAGGTGAGCGGGTCGTCCATCGCGGCGTGCGCCGCCCCGGCAACGGTGGTGAGGTCCACCGCCAGGTCGGGCGGTGTCTCGGTGAGGTGCCTGCGATGACGGCGGTGCGCAGGCCGTGGGCCTCGGCGTGGGCGAGCAGGGTTCCGACGAGCTTGCCGGTGGCCGAGGTGCGGTCGTAGCAGCCTTCTCCGGTGACGAGGACGTCGCAGCGGGGCAGGGTCTGGGCCAGGCCGGTCAGTTCGGCGATCCGCCCGGCGCCTTCCACCATGCGCGCGCCCCATGCGAGGCCGAACCCCGTGCCCCCGGCAGCACCGACTCCGGGCTGCCCGGGGTCCGCCGGCAGCACCTGGTCGAGGATCTCGGCATAGTGGGCGAGTGCGGCGTCGAGCTCGGCGATCTGGGCCGGGCTCGCGCCCTTCTGCGGGCCGAACAGCTGCGCGGCGCCGTCCGGGCCGTTGAGCACCGCGCGGGTGTCGGTGAGCAGCTCGACCCCGCCGGGGGGCGGGGGGAGCAGCCCGGAGACATCGACGCGGTCGACGTCGATCAGGGCAGCGCCCCCGTCGGCTACGGGGTGGCCGTGCCGATCGAGCAGTTCGAGGCCGAGCCCGCGCAGTGCCCCGGCGCCCCCGTCGGTGGAGGCCGAGCCACCCAGCGTGACGGAGACACTGGTGGCGCCGGCTTCGATCGCAGCTCGGATGGTCATGCCGAGCCCACGGGTGTGCGAGCCGGTGGGGTCCGGGTACTGCAGCATGGGCAGCCCGCAGACCTGGGCGAGTTCGACGACGGCGGTGTTGTCGGGCAGGACGAGCCAGCGGGCCGGTACGGGGGTGCCGTCCGGTCCGGGAACGAGCGGACCGACGTGCCAGCGGGTTCCGGGCACGGACGCCTCGCCGACGGCCGCGGTGCCCTCGCCCCCGTCGGCCTGGGGCAGGAGCACGACCTCGTCACCGGGGCGGGCAGCGCTCCAACCCGCGGCCAGCGCGGCGGCTACCTCGATGGCGGTGGCGCTGCCCTTGAACGAATCGGGAGCGACGAGCACGCGCAGCGGGTGGGGCTCGTCGCCCGGGTGGGCCCGGCCGGTCACGTGATGGAATAGCCGCCGTCGACCGGCACGACGGCGCCGGTGACGTAGCGGGCGGCGTCGGAGACCAGGAACGAGATGACGTCGGCGACGTCGTCGCCGTCGGCGAGGCGACCCAGCGGGATCCGGGACATCACCCGCTCGCGGAACTCCGGGTCGGCGAGCTTCTCGGCGGTCATCGGGGTGACGACGTAGCCGGGTGCGACCGCGTTGACCCGGATCCCCTGCGGGCCGAGCTCGACGGCGAGTCCCTTGGTCAGCTGCAGCAGCCCGGCCTTGGTCGCGCCGTACGGCACGATCCCGGCCACGGCGCGGTCCGAGGACAGCGACACAACGTTGACGATCGAGCCGCGGGCCGCGGCCAGCGGCTTCACCGCGGCCTGGGTGAGCCGGTACGCAGCGGTGAGGTTCACCGCGACCAGGTGCTCCCAGGCCTGCGGGGAGATGTCGATCGCGGGGGTGCGGACCTGGATGCCGGCCGCGTTGACCAGCACGTCCAGCGAACCGGTCTCGGAGACGACCTGGTCGACGATGCGCTGCGCGACATCGGGCTCGGTGAGGTCGGCGACCACACCGGTGCCACCGACCTCGGCGGCGATCCCGCGGGCGCGCTCGTCGGCGTCGACCACTGCAACCGTGGCGCCCTGTTCGGCCAGCGCGCGCACGATCGCCGACCCGATACCGCCGGAGCCGCCCGTCACCAGCGCGGTCCGCCCCCACAACTGCGCGGCCGCGGCGGGCGGCGGGGAGGGGGCGGGATCCTGGCTCGAGGTCATCGTGCACACCTTCCTTGGTGCGGTGGGGGAGTGCGACATCCGGCTAAGTAACCGGATACTCCCGCGAAGTTCGTCGGCAACATGCCCTTGTACTGCTAAAGCGGGACCGTATAACGTCGTCGCCGTCAGCACAAGTAACCGGTTACTTGGAGAGCCAATGACGGCGATCGCCCTGCCCGCCGCCGACGGGACCATCCGCACCCATCACCTCGGCCCGCCGGCGGACCTGCCGGTGCGCGCCGAGCCGGCGACCAGCCGTCTGGTCTACGCCGCGACCCATGTCGTGGCCGACCCGTTGCGTGCCTCGGCCGAGAACGGACCCGACCAGATCGACTGGGACGCGACCCTGCGGTTGCGTCATCGGCTGTGGGACCTCGGGCTCGGCGTCGCCGAGGCCATGGACACCTCCCAACGCGGCATGGGCCTCGACCACACCGCGGCCATGGAGCTGGCCCGGCGCAGCCTCACCGAGGCCCGGACCCGCGCGGCCCGGGTGGTCGTCGGCATCGCCACCGACCAACTGCCCGCCGACGACGCCGACCTGGCCAGGGTCCGCGAGGCCTATCTCGAGCAGCTGCACGAGATCGAGGCCCAGGGCGGTGAGACCGTGCTGATGGCCAGCCGCCAGCTCGTGCGCGCCGCCCGCGGCGCGGACGACTACCGGTCCGTCTACGACGCCGTGCTCCGGGAGGCGACCCGGCCGGTCGTCCTGCACTGGCTCGGCGAGGTCTTCGACCCTGCGCTGGCCGGCTACTGGGGCCACGACGACCCCCACAAGGCGATGTCGACCGTGCTCGAGATCATCAACGGACACACCGGCACGGTCCGCGGCATCAAGGTGTCCCTGCTCGACGACGAGCTCGAGCGCGAGCTCCGCCGCCGGCTGCCCGACGGCGTGCACCTGTTCACCGGCGACGACTACAACTACACCGGCCTGATCGCCGGGGACGGCACCCACCACAGCGACGCCCTGCTCGGTGCCTTCGCCGTCGTCGGTCGCCACGCCGCGGCGGCACTCGCGCGCCTGGACGCCGGCGACGAGCCGGGGTTCCGCGACGTCCTGGGCCCCACCGAGGAGCTCTCGCGGCTGGTGTTCGCCTCGCCGACCCGGTTCTACAAGGTCGGCGTGGCGTGGTTGAGCTACCTCGACGGTGCCCAGGACCACTTCCGCATGGTCGGTGGATTCGAGACCGGTCGCAGCCTCGGCCACCTCGGCAACCTCCTGCGCGCCGCCGACGCCATCCGGCTGTTCACCGACCCCGACGCCACCGCCCGGCGTGCCGCCGGCTACTTCGCCGCGCACGGGATCGGCTGAGCCATGGACCTGTCCCGGTGCAGCCTGAACTCGGTCACGGTGCGCTCGGCGTCGCTGCCGCAGCTGATCGACCTGGCCAGTGCGCACGGGTTCGGGGGAGTGGGCCTCTGGCGTGACAGCTACGCCGAACACGGCGTCGACGACGCCGCCCGCCGCGCTGCCGCCGCCGGGTTGCGCGTGACCAGCGTATGCCGCGGCGGCATGTTCCCCCAGCCGACCCGGACCGAGCGCGCCCGCGCCCACGACGACAACCGGCGCGCCATCGACGAGGCCCATGCCCTCCACGCCGACTGCCTGGTCCTCGTCTGCGGAGCCGCGACCGCCCGCGACCTGGCCATGGCGCGGGCGCACATCTTCGACGGGATCGCCGCGCTGATCGAGCACGCCGCCGCCGCGCAGATCCCCCTGGCGGTGGAGCCGATGCACCCCATGATGGCCGCCGACCGCTCAGCCATCACCTCACTCGGCGAGGCCGTGGACCTCGTCGAGCGGCTCGACTCGCCGTGGGTCGGCCTCGCCGTGGACACCTACCACGTGTGGTGGGACGTCGCCCTCGACTCTCTGATGACCCGCGCCGGCGCGCGCGTGCACTCGGTCCAGCTCGCCGACTGGGTGCTTCCCATCCACGGGCAGCTGTCCAGCCGCGGCATGCCCGGCGACGGCCACATCGACATGCCCGCCTTCGTCGATCTCGCCCGCCGCTGCGGCTACGCGGGCATGTTCGAGGTGGAGGTGCTCAGCGACCAGTGGTGGTCCCGCCCACCCGCCGACGTCGCGCGCGCAGCGTCCCGCGCCCTCGCCGCGATCACCGAGCCCGCACCCGCCGCTCCCTGACCAGCCAGCCGCCGCCGGCCGTACCCGTCCCAGACCGACTCGTTCCGAGGAGCACCACCGATGCACACCCCCCAGGTCCTGTCCGCCCGCCGGGCCGCCGAGCTCATCAACGACGGTGACGTCGTCACGGTCAGCTCGTCGTCCGGGTTGAACTGCCCCGACGCCGTGCTCGCCGGCATCGGCGAGCGCTTCGCCGAGACCCGGAGCCCGCGCGACCTCACCTCGCTACACCCCATCGCCGCCGGCGACATGTCCGGGATCACGGGCATCGACCACATCGCGAAACCCGGCCTGCTCCGCCGCGTGGTCGCCGGCTCCTACCCGTCCGGCCCGTCGCGATCCGAGCCGCCGCGGATCTGGCAGATGATCGAGAAGGACGAGGTCGAGGCCTACAACTTCCCCTCCGGCGTGATCTACCAGATGCACCGCGCCGCCGCCGCCAAGCAGCCGGGAGTGTTCACCAAGGTCGGCATCGGGTCGTTCGTCGACCCCGACGAGGTCGGTGGCCGCATGAACGACACCACCCCCACCGCCTACGTACGCCGCGAGCAGCTCGACGATCAGGAGTGGCTCTACTTCCAGGCCATCGTCCCCGACGTCGCCATCATCCGGGCCACCACCGCGGACGAGCGGGGCAACCTCACCTTCGAGGACGAGGCCTCCACGCTGGGCGCGCTCGACCTCGCCTACGCCGCGCACAACAACGGCGGCATCGTCATCGCCCAGGTCAAGCGCATTGCCGCCGGCGGCAGCCTGCACCCGCAGTCCGTGCGGGTCCCCGGCATCCTCGTCGATGCCCTCGTGGTCGTCCCCGACCAGCTGCAGACCACCCAGACCCCCTACGACCCGGCCATCTCCGGGCAGCTCCGCCGGCCCCTGTCCACCCTCGAGCCGGTCCCGTTCTCGTTGGAGAAGGTCACCGCTCGCCGCGCCGCCCGCGAACTGCACTCCGGTGAGACCGTCAACCTCGGATTCGGTGTCTCCGCGCTCGTCCCGCACGTGCTCGTCGAGGAGGGCCTGGCCGGCTCGGTCAGCTGGGTCATCGAGCAGGGCGCGGTCGGCGGAGTGCCCCTGCTCGACTTCGTGTTCGGAGCGGCACAGAACCCCGACGCGATCATGCAGAGCACCGACCAGTTCACCCTGCTGCAGGGCGGTGGGTTCCACCGCACGCTGCTCTCGTTCCTCGAGATCGACGCCGACGGCTCCGTGAACGTCCACCACCTGCCCCAGCGCCGCCACGTCACCGCCGGCGTCGGTGGCTTCGCCGACATCGTCTCCGCCGCCCCGGAGATCGTGTTCCTCGGCTCGTACACCGCCGGCCGCCGCGACATCGGCATCGCCGACGGCGCCCTGCAGATCCGCGAGGACGGGCCGCACACCAAGCTCGTCACGAAGGTCAGCTCACCGACCTTCTCCGGCCGCCGCGCCCTGGCCAACGGCCAGAAGGTCACCTACGTCACCGAGCGCGCCGTGCTCGAGCTGCGCCCCGAAGGCCTCACCGTCACCGAACTCGCCCCCGGCGTCGACCTGGAACGCGACGTCCTGGCCCGATCGGAGTTCCCGCTGCACGTCTCCGACGAGCTCAAGACCATGGACGCCGACATGTTCGTCCCCGCGACGATGGGGCTCACCCTCGTCGCGGCAGCCCCGCACGCCCGTGTTGCCGCCCTGTCGGCCCCGACCGCTCGGGAGCGCTGAGCACCATGACCACCATCGAGACACCTGCCGCGACCGGACAGGTCACCCTCCACCTGAGCGACGACGGGCTCGTCGCCACCCTGACCGTCGACCGCGCGGCGAAGCTCAACGCGCTGACCCTGCCGATGCTCGATGAACTCGAGCATCGGCTCGACGACGTCGAGGCGTCGGCTGCCCGCGTGGTTCTCGTCCGCACCGGGGGCAGCAAGGTCTTCTGCGTCGGCGCCGACATCGCCGCGTTCTCCAGGCTGTCCGCGCCGGACATGTGGCGGCGCTGGATCGCCGAGGGGCATCGCGTGTTCAACCGGCTCGCCGGGCTGCGCCAGCCCACCGTCGCCGTCGTCGACGGTCTCGCCGTCGGCGGGGGACTCGAGCTCGCGTTGTCCTGCGACCTCCGCCTCGCCTCCCGCAGCGCCCGCTTCGGCCTCCCGGAGAACGGGCTCGGCACGATCCCCGGCTGGGGCGGGACCGAGCGGCTGACCCGCCTGGTCGGTCCGTCACGGGCCAAGCAGCTCATCCTCACCCGCCGGCAGATCGACGCCACCACCGCCGAGCAGTGGGGTCTGGTCAACGACGTCGCCGTCGACGAACTCGACGCCGAGGTCGACCGGTACGTCACGGACATCCTCGGATCCGCGCCGATCGCGCAGCAGGCGTCCAAGCAGCTCGTCGACGCGGCTGCGGCCGGCGCGCCGTCCGCGGTCGTCGAGGCGCTCGCCAGCGGCTTCACCTCCTACACCGACGACTTCGCCGAGGGAGTCCGGGCGTTTCTCGCCAAGGACACGCCGCAGTTCCACGACCGATAACTGTTGGCCAGTCCCGAGCTTCGAGGAGGACTGCGCTCTGCCGATGCGCCAGCGCGACGTCGAGGAGGTGACGTCGCGCGCAGGAGAAGCTCGATGCCGACCTGCGGACCGGGTGGCGAGGAGTCAGGTTTCGTGGGACAGCCGGAAGCGAGGGTGTCCACGGAATCTGATCCCGCGTCGACGCGCGAGTCAGCGCAGGCCGGGTACCAGCAGCACCTTGCCGGCGTCTCCGGTGAGGAGGTCGACCGCATCGTCGACCTGGCCGAGCGGCATGCGGTGGGTGATCAGCCATTCGAGGTCGAGCCGGCCGGAGTCCAACAGCAGCATCGTCTGCTCCCAGGTCTCCCAGAGCCGCCGGCCGAAGATGCCACGCAGGGTGATGCCCTTCTTGTTGATGTGAGCGGCGATGTCGATCTCGCTTGGTCGGCTCGGGTGCCCGACGGTCACGAGTGTGGACTCGCGGCGCAGGGCCTCGAACAGTGCGGGCAAAGCGGGCGGCGCTCCCGAGCACTCGAACGCGACGTCGAATCCGCCGCGACGGCCGGTGAGCTCGCGGCACCGCTCGACGACCTCGGCACCGGGCGGCAGGGCGAGCGCACCGATCTTCTCCGCATGGCCGCGGCGATACGGGTTGGGCTCGACGACGACGACGTGGGCGGCGCCCATCAGGTGCGCGAGGTACGCGACGACGAGTCCGACCGGTCCGCCGCCGCTCACCAGCACCGCACGCCCCGCCACCGCGTAGTCGGCCCGCTGGATAGCGTGGACCGCGACGCCCGCGGCCTCGAGGAGGGCGCCGACCTCCAGGGACGCCTGGTCGGGCAGCTTGACGCAGATGTCCTGCGGTGCGGCCATGTACTCGGCGAACACGCCGTCGATGTGCATCCCGATGATGCGGGTGCGTTCACAGGTGTGCGCGTCACCGGTCCGGCAGGGGAAGCACTGCCCGCAGACCAGGTGGCTCTCCAGCGCCACGCGGTCGCCGACCCGGAGCCCGGTGACGCCGGGCCCGACCTCCACGACGGTGCCTGCGCCCTCGTGCCCGATGGCGACGGGCAGGTCGAGGTTGAACGCCTGCGCCGAGGGCGTCCACTCGTAGACCTCCCGGTCGGTGCCGCAGAGCGACGCCGCGGCCACGTCGATGACCACGTGGCCGTCGGTGGCCTTCGGGTCCGGGTGGTCCGTGACGTACTCGACGCCGCGCTCGGCGGATCGTTTGACTACGGCCTTCATGGTCGTCCCCGTTCGTCGTTGAAGGTGGTTCTTCTCAGCTGGGTTGTTCAGGGGTGGTTCGCCTGGCCGGCGAAGCGGCGCAGGATGTCCGGCGGGCCGACCTGGCCGCCCTTGAGCAGCAGCCGGCAGCCGGCCACGGCGGCGTGGTCGTCGGTGCGGCAGATGGGTCCGGCGGTGACGAACTGGTCGGACACCCGCAGTTCCCGGACGCCCATGGCGCTCAGGGCGTGGCTGGAGGTGTCGCCGCCGAACACGGCGACGTCGCGGGTGAGCCCGGCGGTGGCCATCCGTCCGGCGAGGGCGCCGATGAGCGAGCCGAGGTGGGCCGGGTCGACCGGGCCGGCTGCGGTGTAGCGGGGGTCGGAGGTTCCGCGGGTGGCGTGGACGACCACGTCGTGGCCGGCGGACAGTGCGGCGGAGACCTGCTCGTCGAGCGCGGCCACGAGCGCGTCGTCGGGTCCGTGGAGGAGGCCGACCGCGACCGGGACGTCCACCCAGCCGTGTTTGATCGCGTCGTCGAGCTGGTCGGCGGTGACGCTGGAGGCCGACGCGCTGACGGCGAGGACCGGCCCCGAGGTGCGCTGCGGTCCGGGGGTGCGGGGCGGCTCGCCGGAGGCGGTGCGGGCGAGGGCCGCCATGATGCCGCCGGAACCGACGATCAGGGCGGGCCGGGCATCGTTTCCGGTGTCCCGGAGGGCGCGGGCGAGTTCGTCCATGTGCTGCTCACCGACGGCGTCGACGACGAACGCGGTGAGGTCAGGGGCTTGCCGGCGGTCGGTCCACAGGTCGGTGAACGCGCCGGTGTCGTAGGCGGGCAGGTGGATGGCGTCGACGGTCGCGCCGCCGCTGAGCTGCTCGGTGAGCACGCGGCGCAGGTCGGCCTCGTGCATCGGGGTCGACGGGTGCCGCGACATCACCGGGTGGCGGTCCAGCCGGTGGACCTGTCCGGCGAAGGCGGCGTAGTGGTCGCTGAACGCGGTGAAGCGACCGAACGCGGGCTGGGCCGGTGCCACCGGGATGGGACCGTGGTCGCCGAACCGTTCGTGCAGCAGTTCGATGCCCCGGCCGATGCTGCCGATCGTGGGTGAGCTGTCGAAGGTCGAGCAGACCTTGTACAGCAGGACGTCGAGGTCGATCTCCGCGATGCGGGCCAGGTCCCGGCGGACCGCGTCGTCGAACGCGGCGCCGCCGAGGGAGCGTGCGGGTCCGGCGATGCCGACGACGTCCACGTCGACGGGCAGGGGCGCGTCGCCGATGACGAGGGCGCCGTCCAGCCCGTAGCGGTGGGCCTGGGCGAGGATGTCGCTCGCGCCGGTCAGGTCGTCGGCGACGAATCCGAAGCTCGCCATCACGCGCCGCCGAACATCTGCAGGGCGTGCAGGAGCGCGGAGTCGCCCGCGCCGGCCCGGCTGCGGCCGGCCTCGGCCAGCGGCACCCCAGCGACGGCCGCGGCCCAGGCGTCGCGCAGGCTCTGCACGCCGGCGGTGGGCCCGTCCGGGTGCCCCGCGACACCGCCGCCGGCGAGCATCAGCAGGTCGGTCGACTGCACCGCGGCGTAGGTCGGGCCGGGTGTGGTGACGTTCTGTCCGGACGACAGGGTGGGCACCGGGGTGGTGGTCGTTCCGAGCGGTTCGAGCAGGCTCCGGACGTTCGCGGTGACCTCGTCGTCGGTCTCGTAGAACTTGCTGCCCAGGCCGCTGGCGTGCAGGTGGTCGGCGCCCGCGAGGCGGGCGAGCTGCTGCCAGACGCGGTAGTCGACGCCAAGTCCCTTCGCCCGCATGGACCCGGCGAGCCCGGCGCGGTGGCCGTGGATCGGGACCGCGGTGAACGAGCGCAGCCAGGCGAGCGCCGGGATGCCCATCACCGGCACGTTGAGCATTACGCACCGCCCGCCGGCCTCGACGACCAGGTCGTGGCGTCGCCGCAGGCCCGCGAGGTCACCGGTGATGTTGAACGCGTACATCGTGGGGTGCCCGGTGACCTGCTCGGCCGCGCGGATCTCCTCGGTGGCGATCGCAACCCGCCGCTCGAGCGGCAGGTAGCCGGGGTCGGTCATGAGCTCGTCGTCCTTGATGAGGTCGATCGACGCCCGGGCGAGCTCGCGGACCACGTGGCGGAACTGGTCCTCCTGCAGACCCACGTTGGGCTTGACGATCGTGCCGATCATGACCCCCTCGACGTCATCGATCAGCCGTCGGGTGCCCGGGATCCCGAACGCGGGGCCGGGGTGCGTGGCCACGAACTCGTCGGGCAACCGGATGTCCTGCAGCCGGCAGGCGTAGAGCTGGCCCAGCTCGAATAGGTTCCCGGCCACGGCCGTCTGCAGGGTCGCGAGGTCCGTGCCGACGTTCTCCATCGGGAACTCGACCGTCACCAGCGCGGCCTGGACCTTCTCCGGGTTCGTCCGGGACGGCAGGGAGGGCCGGCAGCCGCCGAGCCGTTCGATCCCCACCACCTGGGCGCCGTGGCGCTCGTGGAGCTCGGGGGACTCGCCGGGAACGGCGACGAAGGTGCCGCTGGACTGCTCGCCGGCCATGGCCGCGGCGGCCCGCTCGGGCTCGATCTCGGACTCCAGGTAGTAGGTGGCGCGGATCGTTCGCTGGTCGCGCATGTGGTCGGTCTCCTGCTCGTGGGCGGTGCTCGTGGGTGGCGGTCCGGGTGGAGCTCAGGCCGTGGTCTCGGCCACCGGGTCGTGGACGGTGAGCCCACCGGAGCGCTTGAGGACCCAGGACGCGACGATCGGCGCCAGGATGGCGGTGACCAGGACCGCCGTCGCGGTCTGCGCCGCGGCCGCCGGGACGAACGGCAGGAAGCGGGGATCGGCGGCGGCCACCGCCGTGGGGACGGCGACGGCGTTGCCTGCGGTGGTGCCCGCCGCGAAGCCGATGCCGCTCTTCGGGCCGCGCCGCAGCACGAACCGGTAGCCGAGGTAGGTGAGGCCGCCGGTGAAGATGACGACGCCGATCCCGAGGAACACGCCCTGCACACCGCCGGTCAGCACGGTTCCCAGGCTGATGCCGGCACCCACGGCGAAGGACATGAACGGGATCGTGATGTTCGGCACGTGGTCGAGGACGTGGGTCCACTCGCGGTCGACCGCCCCGACGATGAGCCCGAGGATGAACGGGACGACCGCGGCGACCAGGGCGAGGACCGGGATGTCGCCGAGCCCGGAGGCACCCAGGAAGATCAGCGCGAGGAACGGTCCGTCGTCGAAGGCGCTGGCGACGTAGGCGCCGGTGTCGCGTTCGTCGCCGTACTCTCCGGCGAACGCCAGCCACAGCGCACCGTTGCTGTTCCCCATGATCGCGAGCAGGGCGAGGATCGAGATCCCGAGGAAGCCCTCAACGCCGACCAGCAGGCCCAGCGCGATGGCGACCGAGGCGGGGATGAGGGTCTTGCAGACCAACACGACGGTGGTGGTGGCCGCGGCCGCCTTGCCGCTGCGGCTGCCGGTGATCTGCGCCCCCGTCGCGAAGATCAGGAGCCCGATCAAGGCCAGCGCGCCGTCCTTGAACAGCGCTTGGGTGAAGCCGCCGATCTTCAGCGCCTCGGGCGCGAAGGAGTTGACCAGCACCCCGAGCGCGAGAGGGATCAGCATCAGACCGGCGGGGACCTTCTGCATCATCGTGAACAGCGGCACTCGTGAGGGGCCCTGCCTGAGCTGCGACTCTGCCATGGGGCACGCCTTTCGGTTGCGCGCCGCGACCCACCGGCATCGGCGCCAGTTGTACGTACGAGAAGTACGGACATAGAGTGGAGGGGTGGAAAGGTCACCTCAAGGCCTGTCGGGTGTGACGCGTGTCACGGCCCGGCACGGGGCGCGCTGGCGAGCGCGAGCAGCGGCCGCCGACGGACTGCCGGTCGGTCCGTGCCGGCACGCCGGGACGCTGTCTAAGGTGTCCACCGTCGGAAGCCGGTGCGCGTCCAGGGGGAATGCGGTGTCAACCGAGGGGCAGGAAGCCCGGGTCGACCGCAGCGACGCTCGACCGCTGCACGTGCAGATCCGCGACATCCTGCACGGGCAGATCAGGAACCAGATCCTCGTCCCCGGGGACACGCTCCCCACCGAGGACGAGCTCCAGCAGCGGTTCGGGGTCTCGCGCAGCGTCGTCCGACAAGCTCTCGCGAGCCTCGCCGACCTCGGCCTGATCCGTCGGCAGCGGGGCCGCGGAAGCGTCGTCACCGCGGCCCCCGCCCTGCGGCGGTTCGTGAACCGGGTCGGCGGTCTCGACGAGCAGGCCGCTGCCCAGGGACAGCACCTACACACACACATCCTCCGGCTCGAGGCCGCGGCAACACCGAAGGAGGCCCGAGCGGCGCTCGGCACCACCCGCAGCTGGGAGATCGAGCGCGTCCGTCACCTCGAGCAGGTCCCGGTCATCTACGAGCGGCACTGGGTGCCGCGCGACCTGTTCCCCCACTTCACCGCGGACCTGCTCGAGGGAGCGTCGCTCAACGCCCTCATGCGCGACCACGGCTACCCCGTGGCCGGCGGCCCGAGGCAGGTGCAGGCGGTCGCGGCCGAGCCGGACGTCGCCCAGGCGCTCGACGTGAACGTCGGATCCCCGTTGCTACTCCTCGAAGGCGTCACCCAGGACGTCCACGGCCGGGGCCTGGATTGGTTCCACGTCTGGCACCGCGCCAACACCGTGTTCGACGTCGACGCACGGATCCCGGCCGCGACACCTATTCCACAGGAACGCATCGTCCAACTGCGGAAGTTGGTCAGTCATATGGAATCCGCTCTCGCGGAACTGGAAGCAGGGAACGCTCGCTGATACGCGCGCTGCCCACCCACAGCCCGGCCGGTCTCACGCCAGGAGGGTTGCCCGGGGCGCCGTCGATCTGCTCGCGGATGATGTCGGCATGGCCCGCGTGCCGGCTCCACTCCTCGACGAAATGCACCAGGTAGTAGCGAGCGTGGAGGGCGGGCGTCGAAGATGCCGTACCACTCGGTGCGGGAGGCGCCATGGTGTCGCCGGCCGGATCGGCCTCGGCGACCGCGGCCAGTAGCTGTGCCCGTACCCGGTCAAACTCTTCGATGGTCTCGGCCACCCGTCTCGTCGTCGCGAACGGCGATGCTGTCGGTGAAGGCTTTCTATGCCGCCGCATCGACCGGCTGCTCGGTGACGACGGAGCTCAACCGTTCCAGTGCTCATCGCATGACGTAGACGGTGTGCTTGATGATGCCGCCGACCGACGGCGCACTCCGGCACGGTGTCTCGCGGGCCTGCTCCTCGGTCAGGCCGAACGCGGCGGCACGGATGGCCGTGAGCTGCTCGTCCATGTGGCTGACCATGGGTGCCGTTCGTGTTGGCCACCTGCAACGACGACGTGCTGACCAGCCCGGTCGGGCACCGCCGTCAGGCCAAGGTGCTGTGCCACGCTGGCCGGCCACGGCGACGGCGGTGGTTGGGAACGGGAGATGAGCCGTACCCAGGAGACAACGGGTGTCGTCTGGTCGGGGGTTGAGATGTGCCGGTGGCTCGACGTTGTCGAGCCTGCCGCAGCCGTCCGCCCTCGCGTTCTCCGTCTGATCGTGGTGGGCACCGGTATCACCACCGGTGAGACACGCACCAGATAACTGAGACGCCCGACGCATCACGTCCAGCGCAGTCGTCTCAGATCCGCTGAGACCGGACAGGCGGCGGCGCGGCGGCCACCAACCACACCGCCAGAAACAGCCGCCGCCGCCGCACGCGGGGCGACACCGCCGAACCGGCCCATCAGACCAACGAAACAATGATTCCGTTGGGTAGTGGATAGGTTCGAACAAGTCAGAAACTGGTTAAATGGTTGGCAACCAGTGAACTGGTACGGTCACCGCCGTGACCGACACCGCCGTACGCTGCGGCTACAGCCGCTGCCGCGCCGAACTGCCCCCGCCCGGCCCCCGGGGAGGCAGGCCGCGCTCGTTCTGCCGGGACACCCGGTGGGAGGGCGGCCGGACCTGCGCCCAGATGGCGCGGGCCGAGCGGGAGGCGCTCGGCGCGCTCGGCCTCGACGCGGGGGCCGGCGCGTTCGCCCTGGACGCCGACAGGGTGCGCGAGCAGGTGACCGCGGTGACCGGGCCCGTCGCCGAGCTCGCCGCCGCGCTGGACGCGGTGCAGACCCGGCTCGACGAGGTGGAGCGCGACGCGCTGGCCGCGACCGAGCAGGCCCGTGCCCGGGCCGCGGAGGCCGACGCGGCCCGTCAGGCCGCCGAGCAGGAGCGCGAGACCGCGCTGCGCCGGGCCCGTGAGGCCGAGGCCGCCGCCGCGGACGCCCGCCGGGAACGCGCCGAGGCGGTCACCCGGGCCGAGGAGGCCGCCGTGGCCGCGCTCGAGGCGACCGAGGCGCTCGGCGCCGCCCGCCAGCAGGCGACCGACGCCGTCGCAGCCCGCGACCAGGCCCTCGACGACGCGCGGACCGCCCGGAGCGAGGCCGCCGTCGCGCAGCGCGAACGCGAGGAGGCGACACTGGTCGCCCGGACCGTGGGGCACGAGCGGGACGCGGCACTCGACCGCGCGTTCGCCCGTGAGGGCGAGCGCGACGAGGCCCGGCAGGAGCGGGACGCGTTGCGCGCCGAACTCGACGGGGCCCGTGCGGAGAACGCGGAGCTGCGCGCCGAGGCGTCGGCGCTGCGGACGGCGGCGGAGACCGCGCGTTCGGACGCGGAGAATGCACGGCTGGCGGGGGAGACCGCACGGACGGAAGCTGATGCGGTGCGCTCGGAGGCGACGACCGTGCGGGCCGAGGCGGACGGGTTGCGTTCGGAGCTGGCGACCGCGCAGGCCGAGCGGGACAGGCTCCGGGCGGAGGTGGACGAGGCACGGACCGCACGGGACGCGGCGCGCCGGGAGGCCGGCGATCGGCATGCCGGCAGCGAGGAAGCCCGCCGGGACGCCGGTACCGAGGCCGGGACCGTGCCCGCGCGCCTGCACCCCGACGACGTCGCCGCGCTCGCCGCCGCCCTCCGAGGTATGTGAGCCCGACCTTCTGACCGGTCGTCACACCCGTTCGCTGCGCCTCACACCTGCTGCAGCAGGTGTGAGGTGAGGCCCCGG
The DNA here is from genome assembly GCF_014267175.1 of Pseudonocardia sp. C8. Lineage (NCBI taxonomy): Bacteria > Bacillati > Actinomycetota > Actinomycetes > Pseudonocardiales > Pseudonocardiaceae > Pseudonocardia > Pseudonocardia sp. C8. The sequence goes on along the minus strand of NZ_JACMTR010000002.1, from coordinate 2,853,009 downwards.
GGTGTGAGCAAGCCTCGCTGTCCGTTCCCAGCGGCGGGGAGGCCACCCTGCACGATCCGGCTCCGGCTGATATGCATGACTCATGCATGACACTGCTCGCACCGCGAACCTTCTCGGCGCGGCTGCGCTCGCCGTGACCGATCACGCGCTCGGCGCCGTGTCTCGGGCGGCCGGCACCGGCACCAGTGCAGCGGCCGCGCTCGTCGTCCTGCTGACCTCGCCCGAGCTGAGCGTGACCGAGCTGGGCCGGCGCGTCGGCCTGAGCCAGTCCGCCGCGGCCCGCATGGTCGACTCCCTGCAGGCGGCGGGCCTCGTGGAGCGCCGCCCCGGCACGGGACGCGAAGTACGGGTGTCAGCGACGTCCGCCGGACGCGACACGGCGGCCCGGCTGCTCCGAGCCCGCACACAGTCGCTGTCCGAGCTGGTGTCCGTCCTCGACGTCCACGAGCAGCGCGCCCTGACGGAACTGCTCACCACACTGCTGACCCGCCTCTACACCGAGATCCGCAGCTCGGAGTACCTGTGCCGGCTGTGCGACCGGCCGAGCTGCACCACGAACGCGACGTGCCCGGTCGGCCAGGCCGAGCGCGACCGGGACGGCTGAAACCCGTGGGCGCGCTGCTCGCACTCGCCTCGGCGGTCAGCTACGGCTTGTCCGACGTTCTCGGCGGTGTGCTGTCCCGGCGCACCTCGTTCATCCGTGTCGCCCTGCTCGGCCAGGTCGGCGGCCTGCTGTCGATGGCGCTGCTCGCACCGCTGTTCTCCGCCACCGTCCCGGCCGTCGCCGATCTGGCCTGGGGCGCGCTGTCCGGCGTCGGGACCGGGCTGGGAATGGTGTTCCTGTTCCGGGGAATGAGCCGCGGCGCCATGAGCGTGGTGGTCCCGGTCAGCGCCGTGGGCGGGGTCGCCCTGCCGGGTTCGGTCGGCGTCGTCGTGCTCGGAGAGCGGCCGGCGCCACTCGCGTGGACGGGGATCGCCGTGGCCCTGCCCGCGCTGTGGGCGGTCTCGCGCGGGAAGGCCGGAGACGGGCGATCGGCGCGGGCCGTCGTCGACGGGCTGGTCTCCGGTGGCGGCATCGCCCTGCAGTACCTCGCCCTCGCCCAGGCCGCACCGGAGTCGGCAGCCTGGCCGGTCGTCGCCGGACGTGTCACCTCGATCCTCACGATCGCAGCGCTCGGCGCAACTCCGTACCTGAGCAGGACACGGCATGCGGACGACGGGCAGCGGCGCGGCCTCGGTCTCGGCGCGGCGCTCGCCGGGGCGCTGGCCGGGCTCGCTCTGCTCTGCTACCTGCTCGCCACCAGGACCGCGCTGATCACGGTCGCCGTCGTGCTGTCGTCGCTGTACCCCGTCATCCCCGCCCTGCTCGGCATCACCGTGCTCCGCGAACGGCTCACCTCCCGCCAGACACTCGGGCTCGTCGCAACACTGGCCGCGCCGGTGCTGATCGCAACGCCCGAAGCTTCCGCAGCCTCCCGCTGACGGCGATCGGCCGGGCCACGGCCCAGCTCGCGCTCGGCATGCTGGACTCCACGGACCTGCTCGCCCGGGCCGCGGTGCGGACGGCGGTCGACGCGCGGTCGTCACCGGCGTGGCGCGGAGGCCCTCGGCAGGAGCCCGGCCGCGGACGGTGACGGTCAAGGCCGGGGCCGGTCCTCCAGCTCGTCGAGCCGCTCCCGCAGCCGCCGCAGCTCCTCGAGCACCGCGTCCCAGGTCTCCGGCTCGGGGGAGCGGGGCGGACCCGCCCGGCCCGCGGCGGCCTCGGCCGCTTCGGCGGCGGCCCGGGACTCCTCGATCTGCTGGGTGAACCAGGTCGCGATCGTCGCGGTCACCGTGCCCAGCACCGCGATGCCGGCCAGCATCAGCCCGGCCGCGACCAGCCGGCCCTCCACCGTCACCGGGTACCGGTCGCCGTAGCCGACCGTCGTGATCGTCGTCAGCACCCACCACAGCGAGTCGCCGAACGAGGTGATCGTCGCCTCCGGGGCGTGGCGTTCGGCCTCGTACACGCCGAGTGCGGCGACGAACCCCAGCAGCGACACCGTGACCACCAGGTAGGTGCTGACCCGCCCGCGCAGGTCGTCGCGCAGTGTCCGGGTCAGTACCGACACCGCGCTCAGCAGCCGCACCAGGCGCAGGAACCGCAGGAACGGGGCCAGCACGACCAGGACGTCGAGCGGGTTGTCGAGCACGAACCGCCTGCGGTCGCGGGCCAGCACGAACCGGATCACGACGTCGACCACGAACACCGCCCACACCAGCCACAGCACCACCTCGATGCCGTGCCAGGTGGCCGAGCCGGGTGCGGTCGCGAGCACCTCGACCGCGTACAGCACGAGGAACCCGACCGACAGCACCGTCAGTGGGAGGTCGGTGCGGCGCTCCCACGCCCGCAGCCGCGACTCGGGATCGGTGCCGTCCGCCGTGGTGCCCATCCGCGGAGGCTACGACGGCGGCGCCAGCGGCGGGCCGAGGACGCGCGTCGCCTCCTCCTCCGGGGACGGCCCGGGCGGTGGGGGCGCACCGGTCGTCTCGGCGAGGATGCGTTCGAAGCGGCGCTCGAAGCCGCCGGGCGCGAACACGCACAGCAGGCGGGCCTCGGCGCTGCCGTGGTTGGCCAGCGTGTGCGGCACCTCGCGGGGCGCGAACGCCCAGTCGCCCGGCTCGGCGACGATCACCTCGTCGCCGACCTGCAGGCCGGGCCGGCCCGCGAGCACGTAGAACCCCTCGCCGTGCGTGGGGTGCACGTGCAGCGGCGGCCCGGGGCTGCCGGGGGCCATCGCGAGCTCGATCGCGCCGAGGGCGCCGTCGCTGTGCGCCGCCGCCAGCAGCACCCGCAGCGAGCCGTCGCCGGCGCGGCGGGCGACGATCCCGCCGCCGGCCGTCATCGCCCACCACCGGCCGGGGTGCAGTCGGTCATGGGACCACGGTGCCGCGGCCGGGGCCCGGCGGGAAGGCCCGGACGCGAGTTCGCCTGCCCGGCCCGGGACGACAGGGGGCCGCGTCCGCCGTCAGCTCCGCGGGACCGACACCAGCACCCGCACGGCCTCGGCGACCGCGGCCCGGCGGGCCTGGCGGACCGCCGTCGCGATCGGGCGCAGCGCGTCCGAGCGGGCCTCCGCGGCGGACGCCGACAGCGCGCCGCCCGGCTCGTCGCCGGCCGCGGCGGACAGGATCGCGTCGACCTCGTCGGCCTGCTGCAGCACCCGCAGGACCTGCGGCGGCATGCCGTCCGGCCACAACGCCCGCGGCCGGCGGCGCAGCGCCGCCGCGATCTCCTCGCGCACGCCCGGCCGGTGCCGGGCCACACCCAGGTCGGTGAGCACCGCGGCGGCGTTGCGGACCTGCCCGCGCAGCTCGCGCTCGGCCTCGCCCAGCGCCACGCACTCCGGGACCGGGCCCGGGTCGGGGACGGCGTGAACGCTCCACCGGACGACGCCGTCGGCGATCGGCCCCGGCACGACACCGAACCCCGCGTCCGGGAACAGGACGCCCTCGCCGGCGGTCGTCGCCTCCCGGGAGAACCGGCCGGGGCCCGGCAGCCCGCGGACGTCACCGGGCGCCGGCAGCACCAGGCGGGCCTGCCCGCGCGGGGTGGCGCGGCGCACGGCGGCCAGCAGCATCGTGGTCGAGGTCGGGGCCGTGCCCGGGCCGGGTAGTGCGGTCAGCGTGGCGGTCTCGTCGTCGGCGGCCAGCACGTCGTGCGCCTCCGACCACGGCGCGAGCGCGTCGAGGACGTCGTCGGGGGCGGCGACCCCGGCCAGCCAGGCCGAGGCCCACACGGCCAGGGTCGCGGACGCACAGGACACGGCGGCCAGGCTAACTGCCGCCCCCGATCCGCACACCCGGCACGTGGGTGACGCTGCGTACCCGTCGATCAGCTACGCGTGACCAGCGTGTCGTGCCCCGGGCACCGCCCACCGCCGTCGGATACTCGGTGACCATGAGCCGGTCCCACGACTACCGCGGCACGTTCGACTCCGCCGGCACCCGGACCGCCCGGCGGGCGCAGGTGCCCGAGGTGCCGGCCGAGCCGGGACTGGTCGTGGAGGACCCGGCGAGCGGGTTCTGCGGTGCCGTCGTCGCGATCACCGGGGCCGAGGTGACCCTGGAGGACCGGTTCGGCGGGCGGCGGGTCTTCCCGCTGCGACCGGCCGCGTTCCTGTACGAGGGCGCCCCCGCGACGCTCGTGCGGCCGCAGGCGGCCCGGGGCGGGCGGACGTTCTCGGCGTCCGGTTCGGTGCACGTCGCGAACCTGAAGGCGCGCACCGCGCGGGCGGCGCGGATCTGGGTGGAGGGCCTGCACGACGCCGCCCTCGTCGAACGCGTCTGGGGACACGACCTGCGGGTCGAGGGCGTGGTCGTCGAACCGCTGCACGGGGTCGACGACCTGGCCGCCGCGGTGCGGGACTTCGGGCCCGGCCCGCACCGCCGGCTGGGCATCCTGGTCGACCACCTCGTCGACGGCACCAAGGAGTCCCGGCAGGCCCGCGAGGCCTACCGGGCGACCCGCGAGGCTCAGCATCACGTGCTGGTCACCGGGCACCCCTACGTCGACGTGTGGCAGGCGGTGAAGCCCTCGGTCGTCGGGATCCGGGAGTGGCCGGTGATCCCGCGCGGCACCGACTGGAAGACCGGCGTCTGCGCGGCACTGGGCTGGGGCGAGCCCGCCGACGGCGCGCGCCGGGTGCTGGGGGCGGTCCGCAGCTACCGCGACCTGGAGACCCCGATGATCGGCGCGGTCGAGCGGCTGATCGACTTCGTGACGGCGGTGGAGGAACCCGCCGGGCCGTAACGATCGGGCCACGCGCGCGCAGTTCCCGGCGGCGGAATGTCCGTTCCTGGCAGGCTGGTGGCATGACACCGGCACTGATCTGGCTGCTCGTCGGGGTGGCGCTGGTCGGGGCCGAGCTCGTCTCCGGTGAGCTGTTCCTCGTGATGCTCGGCGGTGGCGCGCTCGCCGCGGCCGGCGGCGCCGCGCTCGGGCTCGGCGCGCTCGGGAGCGCGGGGCTGTTCGCGGTCGTGTCCGTGCTGTTGCTGCTGGCCGTGCGGCCGGCCGCGAAGCGGAAGCTGCAGGAGCGGATGGGGTCGCTGGAGCGCCACCAGGACCGGTTCGTCGGCGCCGCCGCCGAGGTCGTCCGGCGGGTGGACGGCACGGGCGGCCAGGTGCGGATCGGCAAGGAGCTCTGGTCGGCCCGGTCGCTGGACGGCCACGAGGTCCTGGAGGAGGGCTCGACCGCCACCGTCCTGCAGGTCACCGGGGCGGCCGTGCTCGTGACCGGCCGGGGGGAACTGCCGTCGCCCTGACGGGCGCCGGCGACCAGCCCCGGGCACTCCGGGGCGGACGTGAGCGCCGGCGGATACCGGCGCGCAATGAAGGGGGACCGGGATGGATTCCGGTTTGATCATCACGGTGATCCTGCTGGTGCTGGTGATCACGGTCGTCGTCAAGTCGATCGTGATCGTGCCGCAGGAGTGGGCGTACATCATCGAGCGGCTCGGCCGCTACCACAGCACCCGGGAGGGCGGCCCGGCCATCCTGGTGCCGTTCGTGGACCGCACCCGCGAGCGGGTCGATTTGCGCGAGCAGGTCGTGTCGTTCCCGCCGCAGCCGGTCATCACCCAGGACAACCTGACCGTCAACATCGACACCGTCGTCTACTTCAAGGTCAACGACGCCAAGTCGGCGGTCTACGAGATCGCCAACTACATCGCGGGCGTCGAGCAGATCACCACCACCACGCTGCGGAACGTGGTCGGCGGCATGACCCTGGAGCAGACGCTCACCTCGCGGGACCGGATCAACACGGTGCTGCGCGGCGAGCTCGACGAGGCCACCGAGCGCTGGGGCATCCGGGTCGCACGGGTGGAGATCAAGGCGATCGACCCGCCGCCGTCCATCCAGGAGTCGATGGAGCGGCAGATGAAGGCCGACCGCGAGAAGCGGGCCATGATCCTCAACGCGGAGGGGCAGCGGGAGTCGGCCATCCGCAGCGCCGAGGGTCAGAAGCAGTCGCAGATCCTCACCGCCGAGGGCGCCAAGCAGGCCGCGATCCTGGAGGCCGAGGCGGAGCGGCAGTCCGAGATCCTGCGGGCGCAGGGCCGCCGGGCCGCCCAGTACCTCGAGGCGCAGGGCGAGGCGAAGGCGATCGAGAAGAAGTTCGCCGCGATCAAGGCCGGGCGGCCGACCCCGGAGCTGCTCGCCTACGAGTACCTGCAGACGCTGCCGGAGATGGCGCAGGGCGAGGCCAGCAAGCTGTGGGTGGTGCCCTCGGACTTCGGCAAGGCCCTCGAGGGCTTCACGAAGATGCTCGGTGCGCCGGGCGAGGACGGGGTGTTCCGCTACACCCCGAGCCCGGACGACGGCACGGTGTCCCGGCCGGCCGAGGACGACGAGTCCCTCGAGGACTGGTTCGACGTCTCCACCGACCCGGAGATCGCCCGCCAGGTCGCCGAGGCCACCGCGGCCGCGCAGAAGGAGGTGCCGCCGGTGGGGGAGCAGACCCCGTCGGCCGGCAACGGTGGCGGCGCCTCCGCGGCGCAGCTGGAGGCCGCGCGCCCGGTGCCGGGCCCGGACCCGGCCGCTCACCCCAACGGCGCCCAGGAGCCGCGGGGCTGACGGCCGAGACCGGGCGGCTCCCCCGGTCCCCGGAGTCCGGGTGACCGGGGGAGGCTCGCCGGTCAGTCCGCCGCGGTGGTGGCCGTGGCCACCTCCCTCGTCTCCGGGGGACCCTCGAGGCAGCGGTAGCGCATCAGCACCACGCCTCCCGGGAACGACCTCGGCGGCTCGACCTGCGCGAACCGGGTGGCCGCCGTGCCGTCCGGGAACAGCTTGTTTCCCTCCCCGAGCACCACCGGATAGACCCAGAGATTGACCTGGTCGACCAGCCCCTCCCGGAACAGGGTCTGCAGCAGGTTCGCGCTGCCCCAGGTGTGGATCTGTTCGTGCCGGGCCCGCAGATCCCGAACCTCGGTGGCGACGTCGGTCACCTGCGTGCTGGTGTCCCAGGACAGCTCGGGCGCCCCGCGGGAGGCGACGTACTTGGGGACCCGGTCGAAGACCCGCCCGATCTCGCTGGGCTGGCCCGGCCAGTAGGACCGGAAGATGTCGTAGGTCGTGCGCCCCAGCAGCAGTGCGTCGGACGCCTGAACATCCGCATCCACCTGTGCGCCGGAGTCGGAGTCCAGGTACGGCCACTGCCAGCCGGCGTACCGGAAATCCCCGTCCTGCGCGGTCGGGCCACCGTTGGCCTGGATCACACCGTCGAGCGTGGTGTGCATGTTGACGTGCAGCTCACCCATTGCGTTGTCTCCTCGTCGTTGTCGTGGGTCCCCGTGGATCGCCGTCACCGGACCCGGTAGCGCAGATGCGTGACCTGCTGCGCGGGATCCGGGACCTCGGGTGCGGACATCAACCGGCGGACCAGCTCGAGCTCGACGTGCTCGGCGGGCAGGTGCTCGAACAGCCGCCTGCCCTGCCCGAGCAGGACCGGCACCAGGTGCAGTTCGAGCTCGTCGAGCTCCCCGGCCCGCAGCAGCGCCTGCGCCGCACCGGCTCCGTGCACCATGACGTCGGCGTCGCCGGCCGCGGCGCGGGCCTGCGCGGCGCAGCCGCGCACGTCGGTGACGTAGCGGACGGCACCCGGCGGCGGGTCGTCCGGGACGTCGTGGGTCAGCACGAACACCGGGACGCCGTCGTGGTGGTCGCCGTGCCACCGGCCGGCGTGCTCGTAGGTGCGGCGCCCGGAGATCACGGCGCGGGTGGCCAGCATCTCGGTGTACACCTGGTTGTCCGGTCCGGGTTCGTGGCGCCGGTCGAGCCAGTTGAACAGGCGGAACCCGCCGGCCCCCATCGGGGCGTCGACGCCGTCGGCCGGCCCGGCGACGTAGCCGTCCACGGATACGGTCATGTACAGCCGGATCGCCACCGTCAGGCCGCCGATCGCACGCGGTAGCGCAGGTGCAGCACCCGTTCGCCCCGGATGACGACGTGCGGGTCCTCGAGCAGGTGCTGGGCGTCGACCGGGCCGAAGTAGCGCTTGCCGGAACCGAGGACCACCGGTGCGACGTCCATCGCCACCTCGTCCACCAGGCCGAGGGCGAACGCCTGCCCGCCGACGTCGCCGGCTGCCACGACCACGGTGCGTTCCCCGGCGAGCTCCCTGGCCTTCGCGACCGCCCGTGCCACGTCGTCGATGAAGTAGTAGGAGGCCGCGGGTCCCGGGTGCGGGCCCTCGACCGTCGCCCGTGGCTGCCATCCGTCGGGCTTCGGCCGGTGCGACACGACCACCACGTGCTCGCCCGCCGGCGGCGCGCCCTCCCAGCCGTTGGTCATGTCGAACAGGTGCCGCCCGATCACCATCGACCCGATGCCCGCCCAGATCGGGCGGAGGTAGTCGGCCGTGACCTGCGAGACCTTGAGCTGCCCGCCTTCGACGATCGCGACGTCGCCGTTGGAGTAGCAGTCGAACAGGGCACCGACCCCGTCGTCCGGGTCGGCGATGAAACCGTCCACCGACACGACGTTGTGCATCCACACGGTACTCATCGGTCTTCCTCGTCGTCCGATCCGTGGAGCGGCCGGCCCGCGGGCCGCACGCGGTAGCGCAGGTGCTGCACGCCCGCCCCGTCCAGGGCGTGCACCAGCTCGAGCTCGTGGCGGTCGGGCGGCATGGCGTCGAACAACCGGCGGCCCCGCCCGAGCAGCACCGGGACCAGGTGGATCTGCAGCTCGTCGAGCACGCCCGCGGCCAGCGCAAGCCGGGCGGTGAGTGCGCCGTGGACGAGCACGTCCTTCCCGGCGGCCGCGTCCTTGGCCGCGCGCACCGCGGACGTCACGTCGCCGAGGTAGGTCACCGCCGGCCATCGCAGGGCCGCGTCGGGCTCCTGGCGGCTCACGACGACGATCGGGACGCCGTCGTGGTGGTCGCCGCCCCAGCCGCCGGAGAGCTCGAACGTCCGCCGGCCCACGAGCACCGCGCCGGTGGCCAGGAGCTCGTCCATGACCTGACGGTCCGCCCCGGTGAGGCGGTCGGCTGCGCCGTGACGCGTGGTGTCGGTGGGCCCGATGCACCACTCGTGCAGCCGGTGCCCGCCGTCACCGAGCCCGTTGCCCGGTCCGTCGTGGGGGCCGGCGATGAACCCGTCGACGGACATCGACATGGACAGCACGGTGTTGCTCACGGCTGCCCCGCGCCGTCGGCGGTGAACTCCACGGTCGGGGAGGTCACGACGTCCAGGAGATCGGCGGGCAGGAAGGTGGCGGTCATGGCGTGGGCTCCTTTCGGGACGAGGGCGGTCGATCTGTGTCGGTCGGGGGACCGGCGCCGTGCGCGGGACTCATCGCTCGACCGGCCATCCGCAGCCTGCCGCCGGGTGGTCATCCGGCGGGGCCGTGGCGTTCGAGCCCGGCCAGTCCCGGTACGGCCGCGCCCAGCACGGCCACGGCGTCCTCGGTCCACGGCCCGGTGGTGATCACGCAGACGTGATCGATACCCAGGTCGGCGAAGGCCCGGCAGCGTTCGACGAACGACGTCGTGGACTCGCCGGGCGCGAGCCGCGTCGAGATCGTCTTCTCGATGGCGTCGAACGGTCGGGCGGCCTCGGTGCACAGCCGCTGCAGCACGGCGAGCTTGTGCCGTGCCGTGGCGCCGCCGTCCGGGATGTCGAACAGGTTGCAGGCGTCGGCGTAGCGGGCGACCAGCGGCAGCGTGCGCCGCTCGCCGGTGCCGCCGATCAGGATCGGCGGGTGCGGCCGGCTGAGCGTGGCCGGGCTGTGCTCCGGGCGCTCCAGCCGGTGGTGGGTGCCCACGAACGGGGTCTGGTCGCCGGCCCACATCTGCCGGGCGATGCGCAGTGTCTCCTCGAGCCGATCGAACCGCTCGCCGACCGCAGGCAGCGGCAGACCCATTGCCGTCGCCTCGTCGCCCAGGTAGCCGGCGCCGACCCCGAACAACGCCCGGCCACCGGAGAGCACATCGAGTGTGGACACGGCCTTGACCAGCAGCGCCGGCGGGCGGAACGTGACCGCGGAGACCATCGTCCCCAGCCGGACGCGCTCGGTGCGGGCCGCGAGGAACCCGAGCGTGGTGTAGGCCTCGAGCATCTCGGACTCCCCGGGCCGGGCGCCGTACGGGTCGGCCTGCAACAGGTGGTCGGCGACCCACACGCCGTGCAGCCCGCCGCGGTCGGCGGCCTCGGCTATCCGGGACAGGCCGCCGGCGAGGGGTTCACCCCGCCACGAGAAGTTCGTGACGCTGATGCTCAGTCGCATGAGGACTCCTCGTCGCGGGACGGGCGGGTGCTCGTCCCGGTCGCGATCGGGGGGCCGACGACGTGCCCGCCGTTGTGCTCGCTGCGCAACGGGACGTGGAGGTTCAGCTCGGACATGGTGCCCCCTAGCTCGTACTTGACCATACGAGTTCTGCGAGACGCTACTACCATGTACCCGCTCGTACAAGTTGTCGCGGCCGGCGACCGTGCCGGGGGCGACGGGCGGGGCACCGGGAGCCGATCAGGCGAGCACGAACCCGAAGGGCAGCTCGAGCCGGTGCCGGGCCAGGAGTTCGTCGTCGGCGAGCAGCTCGCGGGTCGGCCCGTCGGCGGCGACCACCCCGCCGTCCAGGACGACGCTGCGCGGGCACAGCTGCAGGGCGTACGGCAGGTCGTGGGTGACCATCAGCATCGTCACGTCGAGCCCGAGCAGCACCTCGGCCAGCTCCCGACGGGCCACCGGGTCGAGGTTCGACGACGGCTCGTCGAGCACCAGGATCTCCGGGTCGCAGGCCAGCACGGTGGCCAGCGCGACACGCCGCCGCTGGCCACCGGACAGGTGCAGCGGGGAGCGGTCGGCGTGGTCGGCCATCCCGACCGCGTGCAGCGCCCGCCGCACCCGCTCGCGCAGCTCCGCGCCGCGCAGGCCGAAGTTGGCCGGCCCGAACGCGACGTCCTCGCCGACGGTGGGCATGAACAGCTGGTCGTCGGGGTCCTGGAAGACGATCCCGACCCGGCGGCGGATCTCCTGCAGGTGCTCCCGCGCCACCGGAAGGCCGCCGATCTCCACCGAGCCCTCGCCGGTGAGGATCCCGTTGAGGTGCAGCACGAGGGTGGTCTTGCCGGCGCCGTTCGGGCCGAGCAGCGCGACCCGCTCGCCCGCCGCGACGGTGAGGTCGACGCCGTGCAGCGCCTGGTGGCCGTCCGGGTAGGCGAACGCGAGGTCGCGCAGCCGCAGCGACGGGGCGCTCACGCCGGCATCCACGCCGATGCGGCGAGCACCACCGCGACGGCCGCCGGGGCCAGCCCGGTCAGCCACTGCCGGGGGGTCGTCGGGTCGTCGGCGGACGGCGGCATCGCTCCGGTCCAGCCGCGGGACAGCATCGCGAGGTGCACCCGCTCGCCGCGCTCGTAGGCCCGCACGAACAGGGCCCCGACCCCGCGGGCGGTCGCCGCGGCCTGCCACAGGAACCGCGGGTCGTGCCCGCGGGAGATCCGGGACAGCCGCATCCGCCGGGCCTCGGCGGTGATCACGTCGGCGTAGCGCAGCATCAGGGTGGCGATCGTGGTGACGATCTCCGGGGCGCGCAGCCGCTGCAGGCCCACGAGCAGTTCCCGGACCGGTGTGGTCGCGGTGAGGGTGAGCGAGACCAGCACCCCGAGGGTGCCCTTGACCAGGATGTTCCACGCCCCGAGCAGCCCGGGCTGCGACAGCGTCCACCCGAGCACGTCGACGGTGGGCGGCGGCCCGGTCAGCGGCAGCAGCACGGCCAGCACCACGAACGGCAGCTCGATCACCGACCGCCGCAGGATCCAGCCGGGCCGGATCCGCGCGACCGCCCACACGGCGGCCAGCAGCAGGGCGAACCCGCCGAACACGCCGAACGCCTCGCGGGGCGTGGCGACCACGCACACCACGACCACGAGCGCCGAGACGATCTTCACCTCGGGCGGGAGCCGCAGGTCCATCAGGCGGTCATCCGGAGCGGCGGCGGAGCAGCAGGAACACCCCACCCGCGACGACGACCGTCACGATCACCCCGGTGACGCCGGCGACGCCGGTGGTGCCCTCGGCCCCGCCGACGGTGTAGTCGGCCATCGGCCCGGACGACAGGGGGTGCTCGGCCTCGTGCTGCGCGATGCAGGTGCCCTCGAGGTGTTCCGCGCCGTCCGGGGTCTCGACGACCGTGCAGCCGTGGAGCGCGACCGAGTCCAGCCCGTCCGGCTCGGGTGAGGCCAGTGCGGACAGCAGGCCGGCGACCAGCAGCGCCACGACCAGGAAGCCGCCGAAGAACAGCGCCGGCCGGCGCGTGGACGGTGCGGTCATCGGGCGGTCTCCTCGGCGGAGCGGCGGGGCAGCGGTGTGCCGGTCCCCTTCAGCAGGTGGACGAGGTCGGGCCGGGTGGCGACCACCGCGCCGACGGTGGCGGCGGTGATCACACCCTCGCCGACGCCGATCAGCAGGTGCAGGCCGCCCATCAGGGCGAACACGGTGCCGAGCCCGGCCCCGCCGGCCCCGCCCAGCGCGTACTCGGCGACGAAGCCCATCGCGGCGACGACCGTGTTGACCAGCGCCGAGACGAAGGCGACCGCCACCAGGCCGCCGCGGGAACGGGTGGCGAACCGGCGCAGCCCGCGGGCCACCAGCCACCCGGCCAGCACGCCGAACACGGCCATGTTGGTGATGTTGAGGCCGAGCGCGGTGATGCCGCCGTCGGCGAACAGCAGCGCCTGCACGACCAGGACGATCGCGATGGAGATCATCCCGACCCACGGCCCCACCAGGATCGCCACGAGCGCACCACCGAGCAGGTGGCCGCTGGCACCGGGCAGGATCGGAAAGTTGATCATCTGGACGGCGAACACGAACGCCGTGACCAGGCCGGCCATCGGGGCCGTGCGGTCGTCGAGATCGGCCCGTGCCCGCCGGACGGCGACGGCGAGCGCGACCACCGCCACCGCGGCGAACAGCAGCGCCGTCGATCCGTTCACCAACCCGTCGCTCATGTGCATGGCGACCGCATGGGTCTGCATCGCGCCCCTCCGTCGGCTCGGCACGCCGCCGGCCGCGTCGCGGCCGGTCGCTCCGATTGAACGCGATGAAGGTGCTGTGGCAAAGAGGTGGCAGCTACTTCCTGGCGGACCGGGTAGTGCCTACTGGGCAGGGGCGGCCTCGTCCTGCTCCGCCTTCAGCCGGTCGTCCTTGCGGGCGGCGAGGCGGGAGACCTTGAACAGCGCCTTGCGGCGGGCGCGGCCGAGCGGCAGGGCGACCCGGCCGATCCGCACGTCGAGCGGCCGCACGTCGAAGGCGCCCGACCCGCCGAGCTCGTCGAGCAGCAGCTGCTGCTCGTCGGAGATCTGCTGCTCGAACTCCGCCGACACCGAGCCGCGACCGATCCGGAACGCCGCGAGGGTCTCCGGGAGGCCGAGGAAGTCGCCGTACTGCAGCAGCCGCATCCACAGGTCGAGGTCCATGATGAACCGGCGATCCGGCCGCCAGCCGCCCGCGGTCACGAACTGCTCCTGGCGGAACAGCACGTTGCCCGGCTCGCCGATCGGGTTCGCGCCGTTGCGGATGACCCGGCGGGCCACCTCGCTGCCCGAGTGCAGCCCGACCAGCCCGCCGCCCAGCCCGCGGCGCGGCACCAGGACCCGGCTCTGCTCGTCGATCATGTGCCGGCGGGAGGCGACCAGCGCCAGCGACGGGTCGTCGCGCATCGGCGGGACCTGCAGCTCCAGGCAGCGGGGGTGCAGCAGGTCGTCGGCGCACACCAGCTTGACCAGCGGTGCGCGGCACAGCTGCACGGCACGGTTCCAGTTGTCACCCTGCGACAGGGTCGCGCGGTTGCGCTCCAGCCGGATCCGCGGGTCGCGGAACGAGGCGGCGATCTCGGCACTCGCGTCGGAGCTGTTGTTCTCCAGGATGACCAGCTCGAAGTCCCACCAGGTCTGCTCCAGGACGCTGCGGATGGTCTCGGCGAGATAGGTCTCCCCGTTGTAGACCGGGATGCAGACGGACACGCTGGGCAGGAAGCCGCCGGGCCTCATCGGGTACCTCGCGGGATCGGGAACGGGCGGGCGCCGGCTCACGGTACCGGGCGGCCGGCCTGCGACGAAGGTCGACCGGCCGACCCTCCGTTCGTCGTGATCGGCTCGCCGCTCGTCGGGAATTCGTCGCATCGGCCCTGCCTCCTGCCGCCGTTCGGGCGGTCCCGCACCGGCCGTGCCGCGCACCGTCCGTAGTATGCGGTCCAGTGTCCGCGTGGTCCGGGCGCCGAGGACGGCCGCCGTCATCCGCACGGGTGAACCGGCCGGGTGACATCCGTGCGGTGCGGGTCACGTAACGCGAGCTCCGACACCGGAGATAAGCCGTATGACCCCTCATCTGGGGGGTTGCACGACCGGGGGCTTCGACGCCGCCACACGCACGCTGCTCGCCAACCGCGCGCGCCAGACCGATCGATTCGGGGGAGAGACCGGTGAACCAGCGCCCTGACCACGGACCGCACCGTCCGCGTCAACCGAGAGTGTCGGTGATCGTGCCGACGCGTAACGAAGCACGCAACCTCGAGGTCGTCCTACCGGCCGTGGCCGCCGTGCGACCGGCCGTCCACGAGGTGCTCGTCGTCGACGGCAACTCGACCGACGGCACCGTCGAGACCGCCCGGCGCGTGCTCCCGGACGTGCGGATCGTGCGTCAGACCCGCAAGGGCAAGGGCAACGCGATGGCCTGCGGGTTCGCCGCCGCCACCGGCGACGTGCTGGTGATGTTCGACGCCGACGGCTCGGCCGACCCGCAGGAGATCCCGCGGTTCGTGCAGGCGCTGGTCGACGGCGCCGACTTCGCCAAGGGCAGCCGCTTCACCAAGGGGGGCGGCAGCGAGGACATCACGCTGCTGCGCAAGAGCGGCAACGCCGGGCTGAACCTGGTCGCGAACACGCTGTTCGGCACCCGCTACACCGACCTGTGCTACGGCTACAACGCGTTCTGGGCGGACATCCTGCCGCTGCTGGACCTGCCGCCGGTCGACCTGCCCCCGCACCCGGACGACGGGATGTACTGGGGCGACGGGTTCGAGATCGAGACCGTGCTGAACTGCCGGGTCGCCGCCGCCGGGCTCACCATCACCGAGGTCCCCTCGGTGGAGCGCGAGCGCATGTTCGGCGAGACCAACCTGCGGACCTTCGCCGACGGCACCCGCGTGCTGCGCACCCTGGCCGCCGAGCGGCGCCGGGCCGGCCGGGACGACCACGCACCGGCCGCGGCACCGCCCGTCGTCGCGAGCGCCCCGCCCGTCGCGCCGCCGGAGCGGCCGCGGCCCGCCCCGCAGCCGGTGGGCGTGGAGGCCGCGACCCTGCCGCCGCACCTCGGTGTACGGTCCGACCGGTCCCGCGTGCGGTACGCCTGGGGCGAAGAGGCATCCTGACACGTGCCCCGGGCCGTACCGGCGCCGCGACCCGGCGGCCGGTGACGCGCTCGGCGCAACGAGACACCACCGGCGCCCGTCCGATCGGACGGGCGCCGGTGATCGGAGGAAGGGGAGTGCCACGGTGAGCGTGCCGTCCGCAGCAGAGCTGACCCGGGCGAGGACCGCGCGTCGCTACGTGGCGATCCTGCTCGTGCTGGCCGGTGTCGTCGCCTGCGTGCTCAACCTGGCGAATGTCAGCGGCGGCGCGCTCGGCGAGTTCCGGCTCCTGGTGACGATCGGGTTCCTGCTGCTCGGACCGGGCTGGGCCGCGGCCGGGTTCCTGCGCCGGGCGCCCGCCGCGCACGTGTGGCTGCTGACCCTCGGCGTCGGCACCGCCGTGACGCTGATCGGCGCCCAGCTCATGGTCAGCCTCGGGCTCTGGTACCCGAGCGTGGCCCTGTTCCTCGTCACCCTGCTGAGCGTGCCGTTCCTGCTACGGCATGCGGTGGTCGCACAGTGAGGCCGGTCGGGTCGGCGCACACCCCGCGTGACGCGGGCGACCCCGGTCCCGGCCCCGCTCCCGTCCCGCCGCCGGCCGCCGACCCGGAGGCACCCACCCAGCGGCTGGAGGCCGCCCGGGCCCGGGCCCGCTCCCGGGAGCTCGCCGAGCAGCGCACCGAGTACCTGCCGGCGGTCGGCCTGCGCGGCCCGGGGGAGAACCCCCCGTCCGGGGAGAACCCGCCGCCCGGCCACGGCCGCAACGGCGGGATCGGCGACGGCCTCGCCCTGTCGCTGTGCTCGGCGTTCGGCTCGGTGGCCGGCCTGCTCGGGGTCCTGATCGCGGCCCGGCTCATGCCGCAGGCCGAGGTCGGCCGGGCCTCGGAGTTCCAGTCGGCGTTCATGCTGATCGGCGGGATCGCCCAGCTGAACCTCGGCGTCGGCCTCATGCGCTGGCTGCCCGGCGCGGGGCGGAAGTCGGTCCGGCTGGTCTTCGCCTCGCTGCTGCTGATCATGCCGCTGGCCGGGCTGGTGGGCCTGGTCTACGGCGTGCTCGTCCCGAGCATCGCCGAGACCGCGGGCGGCGGCCGCTCGTTCGGCCTCGGGCTGCTCGTGCTGGTGCTGACCTGCGCCGGCTGGGGCGTGTTCGTGGTGCACGACTTCGTCATGGTCGCCATCGGGCGGCCGTGGGTGGCGGTGTGGCGCAACGGGACGTTCGCCGTCGTCCGGATCGTGCTGCTGCTGGCCCTCGGCGGTGCGCTGGCCTCCGAGGCGCTGGTGCTGTCCTGGGCGATCCCGGTCGTGCTGTGGGTCGCCGCGGGCACCGCGATGCTCTGGTACATGACGCGGCGCTTCGCCGCCCGCGGCGGCGAGGGCGTCGTCCCCACCCGCGCGGAGGCCGCCGCGTTCCTCGCGCCGACCGCGCTCGCCCAGGCCGGCAACGCGCTGCTCTACAACCAGGTGCCGCTGTTCGCGAACCTGCGGATGGGCAACGAGGTCGGCGCGGTCTTCTTCATCTGCTGGCAGGCGGTGACCGTCGTCGACATGGCCGCGACGTTCTTCACGAACTCGCTGGCCGTGCAGACGGCCCGGGAACCGCACCGCGCCGAGGAGCTGGCCCGGCTCGCGCGGCGGCGGATGCTGCTGCTGTTCGTGCCGCTGCTCGGGCTCGGCGCCCTGCTGGGCTACCCGGTGCTGTCGCTGCTCGGTGAGGGCTACGCCGCCGGCGCCCCCGCGCTGGCGGTCCTGATGGTCGGGCTGCTGTTCCGCCTGATCGTCGTGTTCGAGCTGGCCCGCCGCCAGGCCGACGGCGACGGGATGGGCTACGCGAAGATCCAGCTGGCGAACACCGGGCTGGTCGTGCTCTTCGCCTGGCTGGTCCCGCTGCCCGCGCTGGGGAGCACGTCGGTCAGCATGATGATGATGCCGCTCGTCCTCGGCTACGTCGGGGCGCAGCTGCTCTGCGCGCTGGCCCTGCGGTATCTCCCGGCGTGGAACCGCCGGAACACCTCGGAGGTGAAGTCGTGACGGAGGTACGGCCGGGTGAGCAGACCACCCGGGTCGAGGCGAGCCCGAGCGAGCGGACGCAGTTCGTCCCGCCGCCCGCGCCGGACGCGCCGCTCCCGCCGCCGCCCCCGATGCCCGGCACGGCCGACCGGCTGTCCCCGCTGTGGGTGTGGGGCGCCCCGGCGCTGGCCGCGCTCGCGGTCGCGGTGCTGCCGCTGGCGGCCGCGACCTCCGACCTGTCCGACATGGGCGGCTGGGGCCTCGCGCCCGCGCTGAGCCCGCTCGCCTGGGTCGCGGTCGCGCTGGCCGTCGCCTGCTGCGTGGTGGAGCTGTGGTCGCCGCGCCCGCGGATCCCGATGCTCGGCGCCGCGACCACCGTGCTGATCCTGTGCACCACGGGCATGCCCTCGGTGGTGCAGCCGCAGGCCCGGTTCACCACCGCCTGGCTGATCTCCGGCTTCGTGGACGCGGTCGCCGGCAACGGCGTGCCGCCCACCGGCGTCGACGCCAGGTTCTACTGGCCGGCGTTCTTCGCGCAGTGGGCCTGGTTCCGGGATGCCGCCGGGGCCGACCAGCTGGACACGATCCTGCGCTGGTACCCGCCCGCCGTCGTCGCGGTGTGGGCCATCGGGGTGTACGCGCTGGCCCGCTCGATGCTGGGCGGCACCCGCGCCCCGTGGGTGGCGGCCTGGCTGTTCGTCGGCCTGAACTGGATCGAGCAGGACTACTTCTCGCCGCAGGCGACCGCGATCGTGCTGCTGCTCACCGTGCTGACGTTCGCGCTGGGGCCGCTGGCCACCCGCCGGGTCGACAACGCCGGCGTGCCGGGCTGGCCGCGGCCGCACCGGGGCGCCCCGCCGCTGCCGCGCTGGCGGCGCTGGCTGGTGCACGCGATGACCCCGCCGAACCTGCCGACGCTGCCGGCCCGCCAGCTGCTGCTGATCTACTTCTGCGCGGCGCTGTGCCTGGTCGCGCTGGCCCCGACCCACCAGCTGACCCCGTTCGCGATCATCGGCCAGCTCGTCGTGCTGGCGATCGTCGGCCGGTTCCGCGGGCGCGGCCTGGTGGTCGTGGCGACGCTCGCGGTCACGGTGTACGTGCTGATCGCCGCCCAGGACTTCTGGATGACCCAGATCACGATGATCACGGGCAGCCCCGGCGACGACGGCGCCATCCAGGCCGGTTTCTTCGAACGCCTCCAGGGTGACACCGGCCAGCTCGTCGTGAAGCTGCTGCGCGTGGTCATGCCCGGGCTGACCTGGCTGCTGGCCATCGCCGGGGCCTGGGTGTACTGGAAGCGGCGCCGCGACCTTGTCCCGATCGCGCTGGCCGGCATCCCGATGGGGATGGCCGTGGTCCAGAGCTACGGCGGCGAGCTGCTGCTCCGCGTGATCCTGTTCGGCCTGCCGGTGCTGACGATCCTCGCGGTGGACGCGCTGCGCGCGTTCGTCCGGGTGGACCGCAAGCGGGAACGCCTGCTGGCGGCCGGCATGCTGCTGCTGTTCCCGCTGCTCATCCTCATCCGGGGCGGGAACGACGCCTACCTCGACGTCACCACCGAGGACGTCCAGATGACCCGGCAGGCCTACGACCAGGCCCCGCCGGGCGCGACGGTCCAGCCGCTGGCCACCGTCGGCCCGTACGCGCTGGAGGGCGTGGGCCAGCACAACAACATGGCCTCCGGCGGGCAGGGCTGCGGCATCCTCGCCAGCGACCCGTTCCGGTGCATCGACTACGTCGAGCCGCAGACGCTGCTGTTCTACAAGTCGATCGAGAAGCAGGGTGTCGTGCTGAACGGCGAGCAGCCGGGCTGGACGCTGGCGATCCGCCAGCAGCTCATCGCGTCCGGCGACTACCGGGCGACCTACGAGAACGGCTTCAACGCCGTCCTTGTCCGCAACGAGCCGGTGGCGACCCCGGTGGTCCCGCCGCCGGACGTGACGCCCCCGGCGGTGGAGCCCCCGGCCGAGGACGGAGGCACGTCGTGAACGGGTTCGCCCTGACCTGGGTCGCCTTCGCGCTGGTGCTGGCCCTGTTCGGTGCCCGCGCCTGGGTGGTCGAGACCAACCGGGGGCGGCTGACGACCGCCGGTTCGGCGCAGCGCGGCCTCACCGCCGCGGTGGTCGCCTCGGTCGCGCTGCTCGCGGTGATGCTGACGCTCAACGGCGGTGCCCAGCTGGTCGACCTGCTGGCCAACGGGAACGCGGCGGTGACCGCGCCGTCCGACCAGGCGCCGACCGGCGGGCAGCAGCCCGGCCAGCGCCCGGTCGAACCGGCCCCGCCGGGCCCCGCCGGGCCCGCGCCGGCACCGCCGGCGAACTGACGGCGAACCGAGGGCCCGCGGTCAGCCGGCGTAGCCGATCGCCACGTACTTGGTCTCGAGGAACTCGTCGATCCCGACCGTGCCGCCCTCGCGGCCCAGGCCGGACTGCTTCACCCCGCCGAACGGGGCGGCCGGGTTCGACACCAGGCCGGTGTTGAGCCCGATCATGCCGCTCTCCAGGTTCTCGGCGATGTGCAGCGCCCGGTTCAGGTCGCGGGTGTAGACGTAGTTGACCAGCCCGTACTCGGTGGCGTTGGCCGCGGCGAGCGCGTCGTCGGCGGTGTCGACGACGGTGATCGGCGCGACCGGCCCGAAGATCTCCTCGTGGTTGAGCCGCGAGTTCGCCGGGACGTCGGTGAGCACGGTCGGCGGGTAGAAGTAGCCGGGCCCGTCCTGCGCGCGGCCGCCGAGGGCCACGCTCGCCCCGTTGGCGACGGCGTCGGCGACCAGGTCGGTGACCTTGTCCCGGCCCTTGGCGTCGATCAGCGGGCCGACGTTGACGCCCTCCTCGGTGCCGCGGCCCACCTTCAGGGACCCCATCCGCTCGGCGAGCCGGGAGGTGAACTCCTCGGCGACGCCGCGCTGGACGTAGAACCGGTTCGCGGCCGTGCAGGCCTCGCCCATGTTGCGCATCTTGGCGACCATGGCACCCTCGACCGCGGCGTCGACGTCGGCGTCGTCGAGCACCAGGAACGACGCGTTCCCGCCCAGCTCCAGCGAGCTCCGCAGGACCTTGTCCGCGGCCTGCTCCAGGAGCTTCCGGCCGACCGGGGTGGACCCGGTGAACGAGATCTTGCGGGCCCGGCCGTCCCGGATGACCGGCTCCATGACGCCGCCCGCGTCGGTCGCGGTGATCACGTTCAGCGCGCCGCCGGGCAGCCCGGCGTCCGCGAGGACCTGGGCGAAGGCCAGCATCGTCAGCGGGGTCTGCTGCGCCGGCTTGATCACCGAGGCGCAGCCGGCCGCGACCGCGGGCGCGATCTTGCGGGTGCCCATGGCGAGGGGGAAGTTCCACGGGGTCACGAACACGCACACGCCGACCGGCTGGCGGATCGTGAGGAAGCGGGTCTGGCCGTTCGGGGCGACCTGGTAGCCGCCGTCGATCCGGACCGCCTCCTCGGCGAACCAGCGGAGGAACTCGCTGGCGTAGACGACCTCGCCCTTGGCCTCGGCGACCGGCTTGCCCATCTCCAGGGTCATCAGCAGCGCGAGGTCGTCGGCCCGCTCGTGCAGCAGCTGGTAGGCCCGGTAGAGGATCTCGCTGCGGGTCCGCGGCGGCAGCGCGGCGATCTCCGGCTGCGCCGCGTGCGCCGCGGCGAGGGCGTCCATCCCGTCCTGCGGGGAGGCGTCGGCGACCTCGGTCAGGATCTCGCCGGTGGCCGGGTCCTCCACCTTCGCGGTCGCGCCGCCCTCCGCCGGTCGCCACGTCCCGCCGATGAACAGCCCGGTCGGGACGGCCTCCAGGACCCTGCGCTCGTCAGCATTCGTGGTCATGGCCGCAACGTACCCCGGCGAGTCCCCGGGTAGGCATCGTCGCGGCGGCCCCCGGCGGGTCATGATGGCGGGGTGGTGACGCCGATGAGACTCCCCGAACTCGTCCCCGACCCCGTCGAGCTGCCCGCGCACCTGGCGGAGCTGCGGGCCGAGGTGCGGTCCTTCCTGGACGCCGAGCGGGCGGCCGGGGCGTGGACACCCCGCGCCGACGTGTGGCTGTCCGGCTGGGACCCCGGGTTCTCCCGGCGGCTCGGCGAACGCGGCTGGCTGGGCATGACGATCCCGGTCGAGTACGGCGGGCACGGGCGCTCCGCCCTGGAGCGGTACGTGGTGACCGAGGAGCTCCTGGCGGCCGGGGCGCCGGTGGCGGCGCACTGGATCGCCGACCGGCAGATCGGGCCGTCGCTGCTGCGGTTCGGCACCGAGGAGCAGCGCACGGCGTTCCTGCCCGGCATCGCCCGCGGCGAGATCTACTTCGGCATCGGGATGTCCGAACCGGACTCCGGCTCGGACCTGGCGTCGGTGCGGACCCGGGCCGAGCGGGTCGACGGCGGCTGGGAGCTGACCGGCACCAAGGTGTGGACGTCCGGGGCGCACCGCGCGCACGCGTTCTTCGCACTGGTGCGGACCTCCCCGCCGGACGAGGCGAACCGGCACGCGGGGCTGTCCCAGCTGCTCGTCGAGCTCGACCGGCCGGGCATCGAGATCCGGCCGATCCCGCTGCTCACCGGGGCGCACCACTTCAACGAGGTGCGGTTCGACCGGGTGTTCATCCCCGACTCGCGGGTGTTCGGCGAGATCGGGCACGGCTGGGCCCAGGTCACCGGGGAGCTGGCGTTCGAGCGGTCCGGCCCGGAACGGTTCCTGTCGACCTACCCGCTGCTGGCCGCGCTGGTCGGCGAGCTGACCGCGCAGGACGGCGTGGACGCCGGCACCCGGCGGCGGATCGGCGCGCTGGTCACGCGGGTGTGGACGCTGCGGAACATGTCGCTCGCGGTCGCCGGCGCGCTGGAGTCCGGCGCGGCCCCGGAACTGGCCGCCGCCCTGGTCAAGGACCTCGGCACCCGCTACGAGAACGAGATCATCGACGCGGCCCGGTTGCTGTGCGCGGTGCCACCGGACCCCGGCGCGGAGGGCGGGTTCGCCCGCCTGCTGGCCGACTCCGTCCTGCACGCACCCGGTTTCACGCTGCGCGGCGGCACGAACGAGGTCCTGCGCGGCATCGTCGCGCGGGGGATGGGACTGCGCTGATGACCCGCAACACCGACCTGGCCCGCCTCGCGGAGTCGATCTTCGCGGACTCCTACGAGAAGGACGCCACCGGGCTCGACCCGGCCGCCTGGCAGGCCTGCGCCGACGCCGGGCTGACCACGCTCACCGCGCCGGACACCGGCGGGACCCTCGACGACGCGGCCGTGCTGCTGGAGGCGGCGGGCGCCTGGGCGGCCCGGGTGCCGCTGGCCGAGACCGACCTGCTCGGCGGGTGGCTCGCCCGGGCCGCGGGCCTCGAGGTGCCGGACGGGCCGCTCACCGCCGTGGCGACCCGCGTCCCGGGTGGCGACCCGTCGCCCGGGACACCCGGCGGGGTGCTGACCAGCGACGGCCCCGCCGTGTCGGGGACGCTGCCCCGGGTGCCGTGGGGGCGGTCGCTGGCGGCCGTCGTCGTCCTCGACGCCGACCGGGTGCTCGTGCTCGACCCGGCCACCGCCGCGGTCACCGAGGGCGCCAACCTGGCCGAGGAACCGCGGGACACCCTGGCCTTCTCCGGCACGGCCCCGCTCGCGACCGGCACCGCTCCGGCCGGTGCCGGTGCCGAGCTCGCGCTGCGGGCCGCACTGGCCCGGGCGCTGCTGCTGGCCGGGGCGGCCCGCGGGGCGCTGGCCCGCTCGATCGGCTACGCCGGCGAGCGGCGACAGTTCGGCCGCCCGATCGGGAAGTTCCAGGCCGTGCAGCAGATGCTGGCCGAGGCCGGAGCGGAGGTCGCGGCCGCGGCGGCCGCCTCCGCCGCGGCGGCCCGGACCGCGCAGGCCGCCGGGTTCGCCGCCCCGGAGACGCTGTTCGCCGTCGCCGCGGCCAAGGCCCGGTGCGGGGAGGCGGCCACGGTGGTGGCCCGGATCGCCCACCAGGTGCACGGCGCGATCGGCTTCACCCGCGAGCACGACCTGCGGCTGGTCACCACCCGGCTGTGGGCCTGGCGCGACGAGGACGGCAACGAAGCCCACTGGAACGACCGGGTCGGGGCGCTGGCCCTCGACGCCGGCGCGGACGGCCTCTGGCCGCTGGTGACCGGCCGGCCCTGACCGTGGTGATCAGCCGAGGGTGATCAGCTGCGGGGAAGCTTCCGGAAGTCCCAGCTGGTGATCTTCTCCGGGCGCAGCCGCAGCCAGCCGTGCCGGCCGTCGATCACGACCTGGCCGCCGGTGTAGCGGTCGGCGAAGGCCTGCTCGACGCGCTCCAGCTCGGCGTGCGGCTCCCCGGTGCGGGGCACCTCGCCGACCACCTCGACCGCGCCGCGCAGCTCGACGCCGCGCAGCTCGCCGTAGTCGTGCCCGGCGTCGACGACCACGGCGACCCGCGGGTCGCGTGCCAGGTCGGCCCAGCGCTGGGACCGGGACAGCGAGGTGAGCCAGAGCGCCGCGCCGTCCCAGACGTACCAGAGCGGGGTCACGTGCGGGCCGTGCGGGCCGACGGTCGCGACCCGGCAGGTGCGCTCGGCGTCGAGGAAGGCGGTGACCTCCTCCGGCGTCATGGCGATCCTGCGGGCGCGGCGTTGCGGGTGCGGTGCGGTCACCCCCACACGGTAGATCGCCCGGGCGGCGGGGGAGCATCTCCGGCGTGCTCTCACCCGGACTGGAGAAGGTGCTCGCCCAGGACCACCCGACGCCTTTCCTCGCGCTGGACCCGGAGGTCGTGCGGGAACGCCACCGCGAGCTGGGCGCGGCGTTCGGCGACGCCCGGATCCTGTACGCGGTCAAGGCCTGCCCGGAGCCGGCGGTGCTACGGGCGCTGGTGGAGTGCGGCGCCGGGTTCGACGTCGCCTCCCAGCAGGAGATCGCGCTGTGCCTGGCGGCCGGCGCGGACCCGGCGTCGCTGCAGCACGGCAACCCGGTGCGCGGGCCGGGGGCGGCGGCGCGGGCGGCGGCCGACGGGGTCCGCCGGTTCGTCACCGACAGCGCCGAGGACGTCGACGCGCTGGCCGCCGAGGCACCCGGCGCCCGGGTGCAGGTCCGGCTGTCGGTCGACGACACCGGCTCGGCGACCCCGTTCCACGGCAAGTTCGGGGCGCTGCCGGCGCACGCCGGGGCGCTGCTGCGCCGGGCGCGGGCCCGGGGCCTGCAGCCGGCGGGGGTCACCTTCCACGCCGGGTCGCAGCAGACCCGCCCGGAGACCTACGCCGCGGCCGTCGCCGTCGCGCTGGAGGTGGCCGGCGGCGCGGGCCTGGCCCGGCCCGAGCTGGACCTCGGCGGGGGCTGGCCGGTGGCCTACCGGTCCGCCGTCGCGGGACCGGAGGTGTTCGCCGCGGCCGTGCGCGGCGCCGTCGCCGCGGCCGTGCGGGCCGGGCACGTCGACGGCGCCGAGCTGCTGCTCGAGCCCGGCCGCGCGCTGGCCGGCCCGGCCGGCGTCCTGCGGGCCACGGTGCTGCGGGTGTCCCGCCGGCCGGGCATCGACCACCGCCGCTGGGTCTACCTCGACGTCGGCCGCTACCAGGGGCTCGCCGAGACCGAGGGGGAGGCGATCGGCTACCCGGTCCGGGCACCCGGCCGGACCGGCCCGCCGGCCCCGGTCGTGCTCGCCGGGCCCACCTGCGACGGCGACGACGTCCTCTACCGGCGCACCCCGGTCGCGCTGCCGTCCGACCTGGCCGCGGGCGACGCCGTCGACCTGCTGCACACCGGCGCCTACACCTCCAGTTACGCCTCGGTGGGCTTCAACGGGTTCGGCCCGCTGCAGGTGATCATCGCGGAATGAGGCGTGCCACGACCGGCGGCGCCCGCGGGACAGCGCCGTCACCGAACGGTTACCGTCTGCGGACGTGTCACTTTCCACCTCGCTGACCCAGACCGTGCCGTCCGCTGCGGCCGGCGAGCTCCATCCGGGCGTCGCGCTCACCGGCTCCGGCGCGCCGGCACTCCCGAGCACGTCCTCGCCGATCGGCCGGCACGTGCTCGCCGAGCTCGGCGGCATCGACGCGGCGGTCCTGGACGACGCCGAGGGGCTGCGCGCCCACCTGGCCGCGGCGCTGACCGACGCCGGCGCGCAGGTCCGCCAGACCGTCGTCGAGCGGTTCGAACCGCAGGGCGCGACGGTCGTCGCGGTGCTCGCCGAGTCGCACGCGTCGATCCACACCTGGCCGGAGCACGGTGGCATGCACGTCGACGTCTTCACCTGCGGGGACAGCGCCGACCCGGTGGAGGCCGTCCGGAACCTCGCCGGCCGGGTGGGGGCCGACGACACCGCGCTGCAGGTCGTCGACCGCGGCGGGGCCCCGCGCACGGTCACCGAGCCGATCTCCGAGGGGCTGACCCGGCGCTGGGAGCTGGGGCGCGTGCACCACGTGGCCCGCACCGCGTTCCAGAAGGTCGTCGTCGCCGACACCGCGCACGGTGTGACCCTGTTCTGCGACGACGAGCGGCAGTCCACCGAGCACACCCAGCTCGCCTACCACGAGGCGCTGGTGTGGCCGGGCGCGCTGCTGGCCCGCACCCTCGACCGGGTGCTGATCGTCGGCTCCTCGGAGGGCGTGGCCTCGGAGATGGCCGTCGCCGCGGGCGCCCGGCACGTCGACCACGTCGACATCGACACCGAGGCCGTCCGGATCTGCGCCGAGTACCTGCCCTACGGCTACACCCCGGCGTCGCTGGCGGCCGCCGAGCGCGGGGACGGCCCGGTGCAGGTGCGCTACGCCGACGGCCGGCAGTTCGTCCTCGACAGCACCGAGCACTGGGACCTGATCATCGTCGACCTGCCCGACGAGCGTCCCGACGAGCCGGACGCCCAGATCAACCGGCTGTACGCGGAGGACTTCGTGCGGGCCTGCGCCGACCGGCTCACCCCGGGCGGGGTGCTCGTGTACCAGGCCGGCAGCCCGGCGGTGTGGCGGGACGCCACGCTGCGGTCGGCCTGGCAGCGGTTCGCGTCGGTGTTCGGCGAGACCGGCGGCCGGGGCGTCTACATCGGCTGCGAGGAGCACGAGTGGGCGTTCCTGGCCGGCGTCCGGGAGCCGATGGACGACCCGGGCGCGACGGCCGCGGCCCGGCTCACGTCGATGCCGGCCCGGCCCGAGCTGTGGGACGAGGTGTCGCTGCGGCACCGGCTGGTGGCCCCGCTGGCGCTGCGCCGCCTCACCGGCTGAGCCCGGGCGGTCACCCCGCGCCGACCGGTGCGTAACCGCGGGTGACGATGATCGTTGGGCGGGACATGCGCAGTCCCGCCCGCTGGCTCGCCGTGGTGACGATGACCCTGCTGACCTCGGCGGGCACCGGTGCCCTCGCCCCCGCGCAGGCGGAGGCGCCGACGACGTTCACCGGGACCACGTCGTCGGCGCGGAACCTCGACACCGCACCGGTCGGCCGGTACGTCGCGCTCGGCGACTCCTACGCGGCGGGCCCGCTGGTCCCGGTGCAGACCGGCCGCCCGGCGGGCTGCATGCGCTCGACGAACAACTACCCGCAGGTGCTGGCGCGCTCGTCCGGGTTCGGGCAGGTCACCGACGTCTCGTGCAGCGGCGCGACCACCGAGGACATGACCGCGCCGCAGCAGGTGCACCTCGGGCCCAACCCGCCGCAGCTCGACGCCCTGGACGGCTCGGAGTCGCTGGTCACGGTGACCATCGGCGGCAACGACATCGGGTTCGGCGAGATCATCGCGGAGTGCTCGCGGCGGTCGTCGCAGAACCTGTTCGGGGCGGCCTGCAAGGACTTCTACACCGCGGACGGCGAGGATCAGCTGGCCGAGCGGATCGAGGAGACGGCGCCGAAGGTGGCCGCGGTCCTGTCCGGGATCCGGGACCGCGCACCGGCCGCCCGGGTCGCGGTCGTCGGCTACCCGACGATCCTCCCGGACGAGGGTCCCGGCTGCTACCCGGTCGCCCCGTTCAGCGCGGGGGACACCGCCTACCTGCGCGAGACCGAGAAGCGGCTCAACGCCATGCTGGCCGGGCAGGCCGCCGCGGCCGGCGTCGACTTCGTCGACACCTACACCCCCACCATCGGCCACGACATCTGCACCCTGCCCGGCGTGAAGTGGGTCGAGGGCCTCGTCCCGACCTCGCCGGCCGCGCCGGTGCACCCGAACGCGCAGGGGATGCGGGCCATGGCGGCGGCCACCGGCGCCGTGCTCGGCATCCCGGTCGCGCCGCCGCCGGCGCAGCCGGTCCGGGCCGCCGCGGGCTGACCGGCGCCGCCACGGTCCCGTGACAGACTCGGGCCCGTGAACGGCGCGAACCGGTGGGCCGAGCTCCGGTCCCGGGCGGCGACCGTGGACCCCGGGCGCACCCGGCTGCACCTAGCCTCGGTGGCGACCGCGTCGATGATCGTCGCCGCGGTGCTGGCGACCGTCCTGCGCATGGTCACCGGCCGGCCGGTCACGATCGTGATGGTCGCCGTCGTGCTCGCCATGGTCAGCAACCTGGCGGTCAACGAGCAGCACATCTCGCGCCGCCGGGTCACCACGGCCCTGATGCTGCTGCCCGCCGCCGCGGCGCTGACGCTCAGCGCGGTGCTGTCCGGGCACCGGATCGCCGCCGCCGCCGGGTTCGTGCTGGTCATGAGCGGGGCGGTGGCGGTGCGCCGGTTCGGCCCGCGCGGGACGGCGCTCGGCATGGCCGCGGTGATGCCGTACTTCCTCGTGCAGTTCCTCCAGCTCGGCACGGCCGAGGTACCCCACCTGCTGGCCGGCGCGGTGATCGGGATCGGGAGCACGTTCGTGCTGCGCTGCCTGGTGTTCGTCCGGCGGCTCGAGACCGTGCTCGAGGCGCTGGTGCGGGCGTTCGAGGCCCGGCTGCACGCGGTGCTGCTCGCCGCGTCCGAGGTGCTCGACGCCCCGCCGTCCGAGGCCGGCCTCGAGCTGCTGCGGCGCGCGCAGGCCCGGCTGAACGAGACGGCGCTGCTGGTCGCGGACCGGCTCGACGAGGCCGACGACGACCCTGCGACCCGCCCCACCTACCTGCCCGGCGGCGCCCGGCCGGGCGGCCCCGACCGGGCGGAGACCGAGATCGCCGGGCTGCGGCAGTGGATCGTCGACTCCGAGCTCGCCGCGGAGCGGCTCGCCATGTTGGTGCGCCGGTCGGCCGAGCACCGCGACGCCGTCCCGGACGCCGACCTCGCCGCGCTGCGGGACGGTGTCCGTGCGCTGGCCGCGGCCACGGCCGTCGGCACGCCGCGACCGATGGCGGCGAGCCTCTACCGGTCCGCGCGGGACGCGGTCGCCGGCCTCGTGGACCGGCGGGGCGGGTCGGGCCCGGACGCGCGGGCCCAGCGGATCGGCTTCGCCGTCGTGCGGCTGGCCGACGCGATGCAGACCACGGTCGAGGAGGCGCAGCGGCGGATCGCCGCGCACCGCGACGGGGAGGCGACGCCTCCCGGCACCGGCGCGACCTCCGGTGACGACGGGCCGGGGGAGCGGGCCGGCGAGGACCGGCAGGACGGGCCGGCGCTGCACACCCGGCAGGCGGTCCAGGTCGGCGTCGCGACCGGCCTGGCGATCGTCGTCGGGGAGCTGACCTCGCCGGCGCGCTGGTACTGGGCGGTGATCGCGGCGTTCATCGTGTTCGCGGGGACGGCGAGCCGCGGCGACGTCCTGAGCCGGGGCTGGGCGCGGGCGGTCGGAACCGCCGGCGGGGTCGTGGCCGGGATGCTGCTCGCGGTGCTCGTCGACGGGCACCCGGTGGCCAGCCTGGTGCTGCTGTTCGCCTGCGTGTTCCTCGCGCTGTACCTGGTGCGGATCTCGCAGGCGATGATGGCGTTCTGGCTCACCGCGGTGCTCGCGCTGCTCTACGGCATGATCGGCCAGTTCAGCGTGGAGACGATGCTGCTGCGGGTCGAGGAGACCGTCGCCGGCGGGGCGCTCGGCATGCTTGCCGCGTACGTCATCCTGCCCACCCGGTCCCGGACGGCGTTCGCCGAGGCCCTCGACGACGCGCTGACCGCGGTGGACGGCTCGCTGCGCTGCTCGGTGGACCGGGCGCTGGGCCGCCCCGCCGACGACCCGATGGAGCGGGCCCGCGAGGTGGACGCCGCGGTCGCGACCGTCCGGGAGCGGGCCCGCCCGCTGGAGCACCCGGTCGTCCGGCGCCCGCTACGCCGCGGCGTGCACCACACGGTGCGGGTGGTCGGCGCGCTCGACCACTACACCCGGCTGCTGGCCGCGCAGGCGGTGACCGCGCACGTGCCGGAGTGGGCACCCACCCTGGACCCGGCGACGGCGCGGGTGCGGGCCAACGTCGACGGGCTCCGCCGGATCCTCGACGACGGCTGGGGCCCGCCGGAACGCCGCGAGCACCCGCCGGGCGCGACACCGGCCGACTACGGGATCGTGCCGGCCGAGGACCTCATCGACGCCGCCGAGGCGGACGCGGCGAGCCGGCCCGGCGACCCCGCGTCGGACCCCGTGGCCGGCGCGCTACCCGCGGTCACCGGGCCGGCCGACACCGCGGGCTGGTTCTCCCCGGCGCCCGGCGACCGGGTCCACAGGCTGGCGGCGGCCCGGCTGCTGCGCCGGATCGACCAGCTCGCCGTCGGCCTGGCCCGGGAGCTGTGCGGCAGCACACGGCAGGAGCCGGGCCCGGCCGGGGTTAGGCTCCGCCGGTGATCACCGTGAGCACCGCCGACGGCGTCGGGCTGATCGAGCTGAACCGCCCCGAACGCCGCAACGCCCTCGACGTCGCCACCTGCCGGGAGCTGGTCGCCGCGACCGAGCAGGTCCGCTCCGACGGCGCCCGGGCCGTCGTCGTGGCCGGTGCCG
The DNA here is from genome assembly GCF_014267175.1 of Pseudonocardia sp. C8. Lineage (NCBI taxonomy): Bacteria > Bacillati > Actinomycetota > Actinomycetes > Pseudonocardiales > Pseudonocardiaceae > Pseudonocardia > Pseudonocardia sp. C8. The sequence goes on along the minus strand of NZ_JACMTR010000002.1, from coordinate 2,822,826 downwards.
GCCCGGCCTTCTGCTCCGGGGCCGACTTCGGCGAGGTGTACGGCGAGGACTTCCTGGACGCCCTCTACACCGCGCTGCACGCGGTCGCGGACCTCCCGGTGCCGGTGGTCGCGGCGGTGACCGGGCCGGCGATCGGGGCCGGCCTGCAGCTCGCGCTGGCCTGCGACCTGCGGGTCGCCGCACCGGAGGCGGTGTTCGGGCTGCCCACCGCGCGGCTCGGGCTCGCCGTCGACCCGTGGACGATCGAGCGGCTGGTGCAGATCGCCGGCGGCGGCACCGCCCGCAGCCTGCTGCTGGCCTGCGCGACCGTCGACGCGACCACTGCGCACGCCCGCGGGCTCGCCGACACCCTGGGTGACCGTGCGGCGGCACTGGCCCTGGCCGCGGACATCGCGACGATGGCGCCGCTGACCCTGGCCTACAACAAGCGGACCGTGAACGCGTTCGGCCGGGGCGGGCACACCGGTGACGACGTCGTGGCCGGCCTGCAGGCCGAGTTCGCCGCCTGCTGGCGGGCCGAGGACATCGCCGAGGGCCGGGCGGCCCGCGCGGAGAAGCGCGTCCCGGTCTTCCGCGGCCGCTGACCCGGCCTCCACACCAAGATCGGGTTCGGCTACCGTCCGGGTCAGGTGACGGGCGGGAGGGCGGGGACGGATGCAGCGAGGCACCCGGTGGATCGGGATGCTGGCCGGGGTGCTGGCGCTGGCCGGCGTGGTCACCGCGGGTGTCGCGGTCGCCGACCCGGCCGACCCGCAGGCCGAGAACACCGCCCCGCCGGTCGCGAGCGGCCCGCTTGTCGCGGGCACACCGTGCACGACGTCGGCGCACGCCTGCGTCGACCTGGCGTCCCGGCGCACCTGGTTGTTCGCCGAGGGCCGGGTCGTCGCCGGACCGGTGCCGATGCGGCCCGGGGACGCCGCCGATCCCACCCCGCGCGGGGTGTTCGCCGTCCAGTGGAAGGCCGAGCAGTGGACGAGCCGGGAGAGCTACACCCAGATGCCGTACTCGGTGTTCTTCGCCGAGGGCGGCGTCGCGTTCCACCAGGGTGCGATGGACACCCCGTCCGCGGGCTGCGTGAAGCTCGGCGAGGCCGACGCGCGGCACTGGTTCACCACCCTGCAGGTCGGTGACCAGGTGCAGGTGCACTGACCGGGCCCGTTCTACGCACCGTAGAAAGGTTCGCGTACCATGGGCGGCGTGACGAGTCTGGGGGAACTGGAACGGGCGGTCATGAACGTCCTGTGGGAGACCGACCGGGACATGACCGCGCGCGAGGTGCAGGACCAGCTCGCCGACCGCGACCTCGCCACCACCACAGTGCTCACCGTGCTCGGCCGGCTGGAGCGCAAGCAGCTGGTGCAGCGCATCCGGGACGGCCGCGCGCACCACTACCGCCCGGTCGCCAGCCGCGAGGACCACGTGGCGGAGCTGATGAGCGACGCCCTCGACGACGCGTCCGACCGCGGCGCCGCGCTGGCCCGGTTCCTCGGCACGATGTCGGACGAGGAGCGGTCCCGGCTGCGCGACCTCCTCGGCTGACCCCGGCACGGCAGGCTCGCCAGGGCCCCGGTGCGGTACGTCACCTCCGGTTCCGCCACGATGTGAGGCGATGGAGCTGACCGCGCTGGGACTCGGCCTGCTCGGCGTGATACTCGCCGAGCCGGTCAGTCGCGTGCTCGCCGCCGCCGCGTGGCCGGGCCGGGACCCGGTCGGGGCGCTGCTGCTCTGGCAGGCCGTCGGGCTCGGCGGCGGGATCTCGCTGTTCGGCGCCGGCCTGTCCTACGGCCTGTCCCCGATGGGGGACAGCCTGCCGGCCGCGGCGACGGCGTTCACCGCGACGGTCGCGGCCGGTGCGTGGCCCGCGGGGATGGACCCGCTGCACGTCGGCGCGCTGCTGATCGCGCTGGGCGTGCTGATCCGGCTGCTGTCGGTGCTGGCGGTCACCACGGCGCGGACGCTGCGGGCCCGGCGCCGGCACCGCGACCTCCTCGACGTGCTCGCCACACCCTGGCCGTTCGCGTCCGGGACCCGGGTGCTCGACCATCCGGTGCCGGTCGCCTACTGCCTGCCGGGGCGCAGCTCGCGGCTGGTCGTGTCGGCCGGGGTGCTGGACGCGCTGGACACCCCCGGTGTCGTCGCCGTGCTCGCGCACGAGCGCGCCCACCTGCGGGAACGGCACGACCTGGTGGTGCTGCCGTTCGTCGCGTGGGGGGCCACGGCGCCGTTCGTGCGGGGCATGGTGTGCGCCCAGCTGGCCGTCGCCCGGCTGATCGAGATGCGGGCCGACGACGTCGCCCGCAAGCTCTGCGACCCGACCGAGCTGGCGACCGCGCTGAAGGCCGTGGGCGGGTCGGCACCCGCGGCGGCGCTGTCGTCGTTCACCGACGCGCTGGAGGCCCGGATCGACCGGGTCACCGCGCCGCCCCCGCCGCTGCCCGCCGCCCTGCGGGTGCTGGTCCGGGTGGTGGCGGCGGCGCTCGTCGTGGGGCCGCTCTGGCTGCTGCTGGCCCCCTGAGCCCGGGCTCCGCCGATAGGCTGCCGCCCATGACGCAGCCCGACGGGACCGGGTTCGAGGCACGCGCCCGCGCGCTGGCCGACCTGGGCGTGACCGGCGTGCAGATCGGCTGGGCCGACAACAACGGCGTCCTGCGCTCGCGGACGGTGCCGGTCGAGGGCCTGGCCGCGGCCGCCGTGCGCGGGGTCGGGGTCACCACGCTGTTCGCGGTGTTCGACACCCGGGACGGGATCGTGTTCGACGCGCCCGGCCTGCGCACCCCGTCCGGGGACGTCCGGCTGGTCCCGGCCGGTCTGCCGGAGGACGTCGTCGCGCCGGCGACCCGGCCCGGGCTGGCCTGGACACCCGGCCGCCTGGTCGCCGCCGACGGGACGCCGTGGCACTACGACCAGCGCGGCGTGCTCGAACGCCAGGTCGCGGCGGCGGGCGAGGCCGGGCTGACGGTCCGCGCCGGCTACGAGATCGAGTTCGCGCTGTACCGCGACGACGACGCCGACCCGCCGGTCCCGGCGTTCACCGGCCCGGTGTACGGCCCGAACGTGCTGGCCGGGCTGGGCGGCTTCGTCCCCCGGCTGCTCGCCGACCTGCGCGACCACGGGGTGCCGGTCGGGCAGTTCCACGCCGAGTACGGGCCCGCCCAGCTCGAGCTGAGCATCGGCCCGTCCGACCCGCTGACCGCCGCCGACCGGCAGCTGCTGGCCCGGCAGACCGTCCACACCGCCGCAGCCGCCCACGGCTACCGGGCCAGCTTCGCCCCGCTGCCGTCGACCGGCTCGGCCGGCAACGGCTGGCACCTGCACACCTCGGTCGCCCGCGACGGCGTCAACCTGCTCTCCGGCGGTGACGGCCCGGCCGGGCTGCGCGCCGACGGCGCGGCGTGGCTGGCCGGGCTGCTGCGGGACCTGCCCGCGGTCGCCGGGGTGACCGCACCGAGCGTGCCGTCCCTGCACCGGCGGCGGCCCGGGTACTTCGCCGGGGCCTACGCGTTCTGGGGGGTGGAGAACCGGGAGGCCGCGCTGCGGATGGTCCCGGCCACCGAGCTGCTCGGGCCCGCGCACGCGAACGTCGAGCTCAAGGCGTCCGACGCGTCGGCCAACCCGTACCTGGCGCTGGCCGCGGTGATCGGCGCCGGGCTGGGCGGGCTCGCCGACCGTCCGCCGCTGCCGGACCCGGTCCAGGAGGACCCGGGCACCTGGACGGCCGCGCGGCGCGAGGCCGCCGGCATCGCCCCGCTGCCGTCCACCCCGGAGGAGCAGGCGGCCGCGCTGCACGGGAACCCGCGGATCACCGCGGTGCTGGGGGAGGAGGTGGCGGCGGCGTTCCGGGCGGTCCGGGCCTCGGACGCGGCGTTCGCCGATGGCCGCCCGGTGGATGAGGTGCTGGCCGCGTTCCGGTTCCGGTACTGACGGTCCCGGAGGAACCGGCCGTGGCGTTCGTCCCCTTCACCGGCATCGACCAGCTGCTCGCCGCGCACGCGGCGGCGCTGCCCCAGCCCGACCAGATGTGCGGGCCGTTCGCGGCCCGGCTCGCGGTCGCCACCCTGTCCGCGGGCCCGGTCCCGGAGCTGGGCGCGTTCGCGCGGGCCGCCGGCACCACGATCTGGCCGCACGACCTCGCCGCGACCCGCCCGCCCGGCGCCCCGCCGCGGACCGACGCCTGGTCAGGCGTGGACCGTGCGGCCGCGCCGGACCGCGCCGGCACGTCCGCGCCCGGGGTGGGGCGGGCGGTCGAGGAGCTCTCCGGCGGCGCGCTGGCCGCGGTGCCGGCCAGCGGGACCTGGACCCCGGACCGGCTGCGGGTCCTGCTCGACGGCCTGACCGGGACCCCGGTCGTCCCGGTCGCCAACGTCGAGACCGGCTGGTTCGTCGCGGCCGGCACCCCGGCCGCCGCGCTGGAGGCGTTCCTGGAGACCGGTGACGACGCCGGCCTGCCCGGCCCGGACTGGCGGGCCGGGCACTTCGTCGTGCTGTACGGGCGCGAGGACGGCCCGGCCGGGACGCTGCTGGCCGTCGCCGACACCTACCCGCAGCTCGGGGACCGCGGCCGGCACCGGCAGCCGCTGCCGCGGGTGGCGCGGGCGCTGGCCCGGCGGCGCCGGGGCACCGGCGGGATCGTGCTCGTGACCGCCGACGGGCACCGCGGCCCGGTCACCGACGCCGTCCGGGCGGCCGGTCTGCGGGGCGAATGGTGGGACAACGGCACCCCCGCCTGATCGGGGGCCGGCCGGGCCGGCCGGGCGTAGCGTGGAGATCGTGCCCGTCACACCTGACCTTCCCCGCACGGTCGGCGCGCTCCGCGCGTCCGGACACGAGCTGCGGGGCGTGAAGCAAGAGATCCGCGACAACCTCCTGGCCGCCCTGCGCGCGGGCCGTGACCCCTGGCCCGGCGTCGTCGGGTTCTCCGACACCGTGATCCCGCAGCTGGAGCGGGCCCTGATCGCCGGCCACGACGTCGTCCTGCTCGGCGAGCGCGGCCAGGGCAAGACCCGGGTGCTGCGCTCGCTGGGCAACCTGCTCGACGAGTGGACCCCGGTGATCGAGGGCTCGGAGATCGGCGAGCACCCCTACGAGCCGATCACGCCGGCGTCGGTGCGGCGCGCCGCCGAGCTCGGCGACGACCTGCCCGTCGCCTGGGTGCACCGCGCCCACCGCTACACCGAGAAGCTCGCCACCCCGGACACGTCGGTCGCCGACCTCATCGGCGACGTCGACCCGGTCCGGGTCGCCGAGGGGCGGTCGCTGGGGGATCCGGAGACCATCCACTACGGCCTGGTCCCGCGGGCGCACCGCGGGATCGTCGCGATCAACGAGCTGCCCGACCTGGCCGAACGCATCCAGGTCGCGCTGCTCAACGTGATGGAGGAGCGCGACATCCAGGTCCGCGGCTACACGCTGCGGCTGCCGCTGGACGTGCTGCTGGTCGCGAGCGCGAACCCGGAGGACTACACCAACCGCGGGCGGATCATCACCCCGCTCAAGGACCGGTTCGGTGCCGAGGTCCGCACGCACTACCCGCTCGAGCTCGCACCCGAGATCGCGCTCGTCGCCCAGGAGGCCACCCTGGCCGCCGAGGTGCCGCGGCACCTGCTGGAGGTCGTCGCCCGGTTCACCCGGCACCTGCGGGACTCGTCGGCGATCGACCAGGGCTCGGGGGTCTCGGCCCGGTTCGCGATCGCCGCCGCCGAGACCGTCGCCGCCGCGGCGCTGCGGCGGGCCGCGCTGACCGGGGAGGAGCGGGCCTACGCCCGCCCCGTCGACCTGGAGGCGGTACCGGCGGTGCTGCGCGGCAAGCTCGAGTTCGCCGCCGGCGAGGAGGGCCGCGAGGACGACGTGCTCGAGCACCTGCTGCGGCGGGCCACGGCCGACACCGCGCGGTTCGCGCTGCGCGGCATCGACCTGGACGAGCTGGCCGTCGAGGTGTCGACCCGGCCGGTCCGGACCGGCGAGCGGATCCCGGCCCGCGACGTCGTCGCCGCGCTGCCGCAGGTCGGCGCGCTCACCGAGATCGCGGGGAAGCTGGGCGCGGCCGGGACCGAGGATCCCGGCCCGATGGCATCGGCCGCCGAGCTGGCGCTCGAGTACCTGTTCCTGACCCGCAAGCTCGCCAAGGACACCACCGACGACGGCGACACGGTGTCCTATGGCTGATCCCAGGCGCCGGGGCCGGCGCTGGGCGTACGGCCCCTACACCGGCGGCCCGGACCCGCTCGCGCCGCCGTACGACATCCGGTCGGCGATGGACGAGATCGGCCGCGACGTCATGGAGGGCAGCTCGCCGCGGCAGGCGCTGCAGGAGCTGCTGCGCCGCGGCATCGACGGCCGGCGCGGGCTCGACGACCTGACCCGCCGGATCTGGGAACGGCGCCGCGAGCTGCAGCGCGACAACCGGATCGACGGCACCCTGCAGGAGGTCCGGGAGCTGCTGCAGCGCGCGCTCGACGCCGAACGGGAGACCCTCGGCAACGACGGGTCCGACGACGCCCGGTTCCGGGAGATGCAGCTGGACGCGCTGCCGTCGGACACCGGCGGCGCCGTGCGCGAGCTGGGCTCCTACGACTGGCGGTCCTCCGACGCGCGCGAGGCCTACGAGGAGATCCGCGACCTGCTCGGCCGGGAGCTGCTCGACCAGCGGTTCCAGGGCATGAAGCAGGCGCTCGAAGGGGCGACGCCGCAGGACGTCGAGCGGATCAACGAGATGCTCGACGACCTCAACGACCTCCTGGACCACCACGCCCGCGGGGAGGACACCACCGAGCGGTTCGCCGAGTTCATGCGCCGCCACGGCGAGCACTTCCCGGAGAACCCGCAGAACACCGGGGAGCTCGTCGACGCGCTCGCGGCCCGTGCCGCGGCGGCCCGCCGGATGCTGAACTCGATGTCGCCCGAGCAGCGGGCCGAGCTCGCCGAGCTGGCGCAGCAGGCGTTCGGCGACCCGCGGCTCGCGCAGTCGCTGGCCCGGCTCGACGCCCAGCTGCAGGGCCTGCGCCCGGGCGAGGACTGGACCGGGGACGGGAACTTCCGCGGCGACAACCCGATGGGCCTCGGCGAGGCCACCCGGGTCCTGGAGGAGCTCGGCCGGCTCGACACGCTCGCCGAGCAGCTCTCCCAGAGCTATCCGGGCGCCCGGATGGAGGACGTCGACCTCGACGCCCTCGCCGAGGCGCTCGGCCCGGAGGCCGCCGCCGACGCCCGCACCCTCGCCGAGCTGGAACGCGAGCTGCACCGCCAGGACCTGTTCCGGCGCGCCCCGGACGGGTCGCTGCTGCTGTCGCCCAAGGCGTTGCGCACGCTCGGCCAGTCCGTGCTGCGCGACGTCGCCGACCGGGTCGCCGCCCGGCAGGGCCAGCGCGAGACCCGCCGGGCCGGAGCCGCCGGGGAGGCGACCGGGGCGACCCGGCCCTGGGAGTTCGGCGACACCCAGGCGTGGTCGGTGCCCCGCACCCTGCTCAACGCGCAGCTGCGCCGCGCGGGGGGCGACGACCGGGTCCTCGATGTGGCCGACGTCGAGGTCGTCGAGACCGAGCAGCGCACCCGGGCCGCGGTGGCGCTGCTGGTCGACACGTCCTGGTCGATGGTCGCCGAGGGCCGCTGGGTGCCGATGAAGCGCACCGCGCTGGCACTGCACCAGCTGATCTCCACCCGGTTCCGGGGCGACGACCTGTCGCTGGTCACCTTCGGCCGGCACGCGCAGACCGTCGAGCTCGGCGAGCTCGTCGGCATGGAGGGCGTGTACATGCAGGGCACGAACCTGCACCACGCCCTGCTGCTGGCCCGGGAACGGCTGGCCCGCCAACCCGACGCCACCCCGGTGGTGCTGGTGGTGACCGACGGCGAGCCGACCGCGCACCTGGAACGCGACGGGGAGGCGTACTTCGACTACCCGCCCAGCCCGCACACGATCCGCGCGACCGTCGACGGGCTCGACCGGCTGATCGGGATGGACGCCCGGTTCACCTTCTTCGTGCTCGGTGACGACCCGGGGCTGGCCGCGTTCATGGACCGGCTGGCCCGGCGGGCCGGGGGACGGGTGGTGAACCCCGACCTGGACGGGCTCGGCGCCGAGGTGGTGGCGGACTACCTGCGCAAACGGCGGGGCTGACCTGGGGCACAGCGCTCCTGGGTGCGTCCCGTGCGCCTCGACCGTCGGAGCGTCGGTGAGCTGCACGCCGGCGCCCCGGCCGGGGCGGGAACGTGCGCCTCGATCTCGGGAGCGCTGGCGAGGTGGACGTCGGCGCCCCGGCCCGGGCGAGATCGTGCGCCTCGATCTCGGGAGCGCTGGCGAGGTGCACGTTGTCGCCCCGGCCCAGGCGAGAACGTGCCTCTCGATCTCGGGAGCACTGGTGAGGTGCACGTTGTCGCCCTCGCCGGGGCGGGATCGTGCGTGTCGATGTCCGGGTGGGTGGTGAGGTGCACGTTCGCGCCCACGCCCGGACGAGAACGTGCATCTCGATCGCGGGAGTGCCGGTGATCTGCACGTTCCGGCCCTCGACGGGGCGAGAACGTGCGTGTCGATCACCGAGGCGGCGGTGAAGTGCCCGTTCCCGTCTCACCGGGGCAAGGAACGTGCGTCTCGGCTGCGAGGCGACGCCGACGTGTGAGTGATCTGCACGTTGGCGCCCGCGCCGGGGCGAGAACGTGCGCCTCGATCTCGGGAGCGCTGGCGAGGTGGACGTTGGCGCCCCGGCCCGGGCGAGATCGTGCGCCTCGATCTCGGGAGCGTTGGTGACGTGCACGTTCCGGCCCTCGGCGGGGCGGGAACGTGCATCTCGATGACCGGGGTGGTGAGGCGCACGTTCGCGCCCGGGCCGGGGCGAGATCGTGCATCTTGATCTCGGGAGCGCTGGTGGCCCGCACCTTCCGGCCCTCGCCGGGGCGAGAACGTGCGGGGACGCCGCCGTGCCGGGCGACCGTGCCGAGGCCGGGCGGTCGGTCAGCCCGCGCGCAGGTGCTCGGCGGCCCAGGACCGCAGCGTCGTCGGGGTGGTCGACACCGCGTCCCGGGGCTGCTCGGGGACGAACCCGTTGCTGAGCCCGGCGGCCATCCCGGCGATCGCGTCGATCTCCGGCGGGGTCAGCCCGGCCCCGGCCAGCGCGGCCCGGAAGTCGGCGTCCGGGACGTGCACCGCCTGCACCACCTGCCCGCGGACCTCGCCGAGCACCTCGGCGACCTGCCGGAACGTCAGGTCCTCCGGGCCGTGGACCGCCTGCACCAGCCGGCCGGGCCACGGCGGGCCGAGCAGCCGGGCGGCCGCGACGTCCCCGATGTCGCGCGGAGCGACCCAGGGCAGCGGATGGTCGAGCGGCCACGGCGTCGGGAGGACGCCACCCGCCAGGTCACCGGCCGACATCCGCAGGTTCGTCATGAAGTAGCCGCAGCGCAGGTGCAGCACCGGCGCCCCGGTCGCGTCGAGCGCCTCCTCGGTCGCGGCCAGGCCGTCGATGTCCCCGGCCCCGTGCCGCATCTCCGCACCCGCGCTGCTCTGGAAGACCGTCGCGCCGATGCCGTTCTCGCGCACCGCATCGGCGACCACCCGGGCGCACACCGCGTGCTGCGCGAGCGGGTCGGTGCCGGACGGTGCGGGCGGGTTCACCCAGTACAGCCGGTCGGCGCCGGCGGTCGCGCGGAGCACGGTGTCGCGGTCGGTCTGGTCGGCCCGGACCGCCTCGACCCGACCGGACAGGTCCGGCGGCAGCCGTGCGGGCTCCCGCAGCAGGGCGACGGGGCGCACCCCCGCCTGGACGAGGAGGCGCAGCACCCGCGCGCCGACGTTCCCGGTCGGTGTCGTCACCACGATCCGCACGCCGGAACCGTCGCACGGACCCCCGACAGAACCCGTTCGCCGGCGTGGTCCGCGGCCCGGCCGGGTACTCCCCGGCTATGGCCGAACACGTCGACGACGCGCTGTGGGACGAGTTCCACCGCGTGGTGAACATGTCCGCCCGTGAACTGGAGCAGTGGCTGGCCACCGACGTCGCCCAGGAGGACAGCGAGCCCGACCCGCAGCAGCGGGCGGCCCCTCGGGGGCGGCAGGTGCTCGACATCCTCCGCAAACGCCGGGTCGACCTCACCGCCGAGGACGCCGAGACGATGCGGGCGGTCGTCGCGCACGTGCACGAGGCCCGCCGCGACGACCTGGAACCGGTCGCCGGCGAGGCGGCGTGGCGCCGGGACCTCATGCGGATCGGTCACGACCCGCTGGCACCCGCGCCCGACGAGCGGCGCGCCTGAGGCACCCCGACCAGCGGCCCCGGCAGTAACGGCCCGCGCGTCCACCACGAGCAGGGGGCATGCTCCGGACCGCGGCCGTGCTGTGCTGGGTGCTCGCGGCCGGGTTCGGGCTCCTCGACGTCGTCGCGATCGCGCACACCGCCGGCGGGGGCGGGGTGTGGACGTTCTTCGGATACCCGACCTACGGGCGCGGCCCCTTCGAGGACGCCGGCCTCCCCACCACGGTCCCGCTGCTCGCCGGTTTCCTGCTCGTCGCCGTCGCCGAGGCGGTCGTCGGGGTGCTGTTGTGGCGGCGGCGCCGGTCCGGCGTGGTGGGGGCGCTGCTCCTGCTGCCGTTCGAGCTGGCGTACTGGATCGGCTTCGCGCTGCCGGCGGGCCCGGTGCTCGGCGTGGTCCGGACGGTGCTCGTCCTGCGCGCGGCACGGGCCGGCGTCGGCCCGGCAGCGCCGCGGGCATGAGCTACGGCCGCAGGTCCGCTGCCGCGGTACGGATGCTGCGGGCCAGCGCCGCGGCCGGCTCGGTGCGCCGCCGCCCGAGCGCCAGGACGACCTCGACCGGGCCCAGGTCCGGCAGCCCGGCCCGGGCCGGGATCTCCTCGAGCCCCTCGGGGACGAGCGTGCCGGCGTGCGCGAGCACGCCCAGCCCGGCGAGCGCGGCCGCCCGCAGCCCGGACAGGCTGCCACTGGTGCAGGCCATCCGCCAGCGCCGACCGGCCGCCTCCAGCGCGCCGACGGCGGCGGTGCGGGACAGGCTCGGCGGGGGATAGGCGAGCAGCGGGACCGGGTCGGCCGGCCCGAGCCGGATCCCGGGCGCGCCGACCCAGACGAACCGGTCCCGGCGCACCACGAACCGGTCGTCGTCGCCCGCACCGGGCAGGCGCTTGCCGAACATCAGGTCCAGCCCGCCGCGCGCCAGCCGCCGTTCCAGGTGGTCGGCCAGGCCGACGGTCAGCTCCAGGTCGACCTGCGGGTGCCGGTGCCGGAAGTCGGCGAGGATCGCCGGGAGCCGGGTCAGCACGAGGTCCTCGGAGACGCCGAACCGGACCCGGCCGTGCATCCGCGACACCCGGAAGTGCGCCAGCGCGCGGTCACCGGCGTCGAGGATCGTGGCGGCGAACTCCTGCATCGCCTCGCCGTCGGCGGTGAGCGCCACCGAGTGCGTGTCGCGTTCCAGCAGCGGCCGCCCGGCCACCGCCTCCAGCTTGCGGACGTGCTGGCTGACCGTGGACTGCCCGAGACCCAGCCGGTGCGCGGCCCGGGTGAAGCTGCGCGCCCGCGCGACCTCGGTGAACGAACGCAGCAGTACCGGATCCAGCACGACCGTCATCGTAGTTCGTGATGACAGTCAGCGTGCTGAACCGGTTTCCGGATGGCCATCGGACGACCGACACTGGGCCCGTGCGCGTGCGTCCCGATCCGTTCCTGGTCCTGCTGCTGCTCACCGTCGGCGTCGCCGCGCTCGTCCCGGCCCGCGGTGCCGCGGTCGAGGTGGTGGACGTCGCGGTCACGGCCGCGATCGCGCTGCTGTTCTTCCTCTACGGCGCCCGGCTGTCCGCGGCCGAGGCGTTCTCCGGGCTGCGGAACTGGCGGCTGCACGGCACGGTGCTGGCCGCGACGTTCGTGCTGTTCCCGCTGCTCGGGTCGACGGTGTTGCTGCTGCCGGAGTGGCTGCTGCCCGCGCCGCTGGCCGCGGGCGTGCTGTTCCTGTGCTGCCTGCCCTCCACCGTGCAGTCGTCGATCGCGTTCACCGGGATCGCCCGCGGCAACGTGCCGGCCGCGATCGTCGCGGCGTCGGTGTCGAACGTCCTCGGCGTCGTCGTGACCCCGCTGCTCGCCGCCCTGCTGCTGGCCACCAGCGGCGGGTTCGACCCCTCGACCCTGGGCGACATCGCGCTGCGGCTGCTGGTGCCCTTCCTCGCCGGGCAGGCCGCCCGCCCGCTGATCGGCCGGTGGGTGGCCCGGCACCGCGGTCGCCTGGCGCTGGTGGACCGCGGCTCCATCCTGCTGGTGGTGTACGCGGCGTTCGGCGAGGGCGTCGTCGCCGGGACCTGGCGGGCGCTCACCCCGGTGTCGCTGGCCGTGCTGGCCGGTGTCTGCGTGCTGCTGCTGGTCGCGGTGCTGGCGCTGACGGCGCTGGGGTCCCGGCTGCTGGGCTTCGGCACCGCCGACCGGATCGCGATCGTGTTCTGCGGGTCCAAGAAGTCGCTGGCCAGCGGGCTGCCCATCGCAGGCGTGCTGTTCGGCGGCCCGGCCGCGGCGCTGGTCGTGGTGCCGCTGATGCTGTTCCACCAGATCCAGCTGATGGCCTGCGCGGTGATCGCGAACCGGCTCGGCCGCCGCCGGCTCGACGCGCAGCCCACGACAGGAGCACCATCTCAGGTGTGACCGCACCGACGCCGACCTGCCGGCTCTGCGGCACGCCCCGCCCGGCCGAGCCCGGGGCGGCGTGCATGGCGGGGTGGGTGACCGACCGGGACGAGCGCGGCCGGGAGGGCTGGATGTGTCCCGACTGCGCCCGCCGGCACGTCCGCGACATCGAGTCCAAGCTCGACGCCGACTGGTGGTGACCGGACCCGTGGGGCCGGCCGACGAGGCCACGTTCACGGCGGCGGCCGGCCCGGACGACGCGGCGCGGTTCGCCCTGCTCACGGAGCGCCACCGGCGGGAGCTGCAGGTGCACTGCTACCGGATGCTCGCGAACTACGAGGACGCCCAGGACATGACGCAGGAGACGTTCCTGCGGGCATGGAACAAGCGGGAGTCGTTCCAGGGTCGCGCGGCGCTGCGGACCTGGCTGTACCGGATCGCGACGAACGCCTGCCTCGACTTCCTGGAGAAGCGCAACGACCGCACCCCCGTGCCCGCCGGGCTGCCGGGTGCGGGCTCGGAGGTGCACCACCTGCAGCCCTACCCGGACCGGATGCTCCCGGAGGACCCGCAGGAGTCGGTGGTGGCGCGGGAGACGATCGAGCTGGCGTTCGTCGTCGCCGTCCAGCACCTGCCGCCGCGGCAGCGGGCGGTGTTCATCGTGCGCGACGTCCTCGGCTGGCCGGCGTCGACGGCCGCCGACGCCCTCGGGCTGACCGTCGCATCGGTGACCAGCGCGCTGCAGCGGGCGCGCGTGACGATGCGCGCGCAGCTGCCCGGCCGCCGCCTCGACTGGCGGAGCCCTGCCACCCACGAGCTCTCGGACGACGAGCGCGCCGTGGTGACGGCGTACATCGACGCCCACGAGCGCAACGACCTCTCCCGCCTGACGTCCCTGCTGCGCGACGACCTGCGCTTCACGATGCTGCCCGAACCGGGCACCGTGACCGTGACCGCCGAGGACGCGGTGGACGGCTGGGTCTCCGGCGGGCTGTTCCGGCACGGCCACGACGACTGGCGCGGCATCACCACGACGATCAACCGCATGCCGGCCGCCGCGCTGTACCTCCGCACCCCCGACGACCCGGAGTACCGGCTGTTCGCCGTCGCGCTCCTGCACGTCGTCGACGGGAAGATCGCCGAGCTCACCGGGTTCGACGCCACCGACAAGCCATGGCTGGGCCTGCCCGCCTCGCTGTGATCGCACCGCTGAACGCGCTCATCGCCTCGTCTCGTACCGGGTCAGCACGACGCCGCCGGGAAACGTCCGCGTCTCGACGAGGTTCAGGTTCACCCAGCTGTCCAGGGCGGTGAAGAACGGCGTGCCGCCGCCCACCAGGACCGGGTAGGTGGCCAGGGCGTACTCGTCGATCAGCCCGGCCCGCATGGCCGCCCCGGCGAGCGTCGCGCCGGCGATGTCCATCGGGCCGGCGTCCTCGGCCTTGAGCCGGGTGATCTCGGCGACCGCGTCGCCGGTGACCAGGCGGGTGTTCCAGCCGACCGTGTCGATCGTCGAGGAGAACACCACCTTCGGCATGTCCCGCCAGCGGCGGGCGAACTCGACCTCCGCCGGTGTGGCGCCGGGCTGCTGGTCGGCGGTCGGCCAGTGGGAACTCATCGTCTCCCAGAGCTTGCGCCCGTACAGCGCCAGGTCCGTCGCCGCCACCCGGTCGGACCACCATCGGAACAGCTCGTCGCCCGACGACGAGTCCGGTCCCTCACCCCCACTCCAGCCGAGGTCGTCGCGGGGCGCGGCGATGTAGCCGTCCAGGGTCACATTCATGCCGAAGGTCAGTTTCCGCATCGTGCCTGCCTCCCGTGAGTCGATCTCGCATGTACTGACGAGGGAGGCGCGGAAACGTCATCGGTCGTCATCGACCGGCCCGGTTCACCGCCCGGCCAGCCGTGCGACGACCGGGGCCACGGCCTCGGCGAAGGTCTCCGGGACGGCGAGGTAGCTGATCCCGAGCTCGTCGCGGCGCCGGCACAGCTCCGCGGCCATCTCGGCGGGCGTCCCGCGCAGCCGGGCGACGGTGTCCGGGTCGCGCAGCGCCTCGGCCGCCTCCGGGCCGGCCCAGCGGACCGCGTCCGGTTGGACGTCGTCGCCGACGACGAACAGGTTCATCCCGACCTCCGGGTCCCGGCCGGCCGACCGCAGCATCCCGGCCATCCGCGCGAGCTCGTCGCGACCGGCGGTGAGGCGGGCGGCGAGGAAGACGGTGTCGGCGTCCTCGGCCGCGGCCGCCAGCGCGTTCGGCCCGGCCGCCGCCATGACGACCGGGGTGTGCGGCCCCTCGCCGTCGCGCTCGCGCAGGGCCGCGACCGCGGCCCGCACCCCGGCCAGCCGCTCCGCCGCGGAGCCCCACGGCAGGCCGAGCGCCTCCGCCTCGCGCCGGGCCTCCGGCCGCCCGGTGCCGATGCCCAGCTCGAACCGCCCGCCGGTGAGCACGCTCAGCGAGTGCGCCTCCCAGGCCGTGGCCCGCGGCGTCCGCAGCGGTACGGCGAGCACGAACGGGCACACCCGCAGTCCCGGGACCGCGGCCGCGGCGACCGCGAGCGCGGGCAGCGGCGCGTGGGTGTGCAGGTTGTCCGGGGTCAGCAGGGTCGAGTAGCCGAGCTCGGCGACCCGCCGGGCACGGGCGAGCCAGGCATCACCGGGCCCGTACGCCGCGGCGATGACGCCGAACCGGAACGGCCGGCTCATCGGTCGGCCCCGGCGTCCCGGGCACCGGGCAGCGCCACGGCGAACGCCAGCAGCACCAGCAGACCGCCGAACCGCCCGACCGGGAGCAGCGGGTAGAGCAGGTCGGTGGCCAGGGCGAACGTGCTGAGCAGGGCGAGGACGCCGACCGCGATGCCGGCGCCGGCCAGCCACCGGGGGACGAGCCGCCCGATCAGGGCGGGCACGGCCAGCCCGAGCAGCAGCAGCCCGAACGGGGCCACGAACCCGACCCCGCCCGCGCCGAACCAGACCCAGGTCAGTGTCCGGGCGAGGACGGCGTCGCCGAGCGGCGCGGTCTGCGCGGCCGTCCACGACGCGAGCGCGCTGACCACCAGCGCGGCCGCGGCGAGGACGGCGCCGGCGAACCCCATGAGCGGGCCGGGGGCGGTGACGCCGAGCCGCTCGATCCGCCGGACGGCCGTGGCCGCGTAGACGAGCAGCGGGAACGCCGACCCGAGCAGCAGGGCCGCGCCGAGCCCGAGCATGCCGGGGTTGGCCTGGTCGTACGCGAGCACGGCCGCGGGCGTGCTGTCCGGGCGGGGCCCCGACCCGCCGAGCAGGGCCCCACCGGCGGTGAGGACGGCGAGGGCGATCGCGGGGACCGCGAGCGGCGGCCCGCTCCGGACGTCGACGGTGACGGACATCGTTACCTCCACATATCGTTACAGTTCTGAATGATTCTCTGTCTACACCGTTTGTCAAGTGATACGGTTCGGCCATGACCACGATTCCGCGGGCCGGCTCGGCGTTCCTGCTGGCCCAGCTCGGTGCGCATGCCGCGGCCCGGTTCGGCGAGCGGATCGCGGAGCTGGATCTCACGCCGCCGCAGGCCGGGCTGCTCCGCGCCGTCGCGACCGAGCCGGGGCGCTCCCAGCAGGCCCTGTCCGGGCACCTCGGCATGCCGGCCAGCCGGCTCGTCTCCCTGGTCGACGGGCTCGCCGACCGCGGGCTGCTCGAGCGCCGCCGCAACCCCGACGACCGCAGGCTGCACGCGTTGCACCTCACGGCGGCGGGGGAGGAGATGCTCGGCCGGGTCGCGGCGGCCGGCCGCGCCCACGAGGACGAGCTGCTGGCCGCGCTGGACGGGGCCGAGCGGGACACGCTGCACGCCCTGCTCACCCGGATCGCCGAGCGGCAGGGGCTCACCCCGGGGGTGCACCCGGGCTACAAGCGGGTCTGACCGGATCGTGCAGCGGCGACCCGCGGCCGGAAAGTCCGTGTCCGGACCACTCCCGCCGAGATACAGGGGAGCGTCGGCGAAGATCGGCGGATTCAAGGAGCGGTCGCAACACTGCTTGTAGATGAGGTGTTGTGGTGTCTGGTCCTCCGCGGTTGCCCCGTGATCGTGTGCGGGCGTTCTGGCTGGCTCGGCTCGGCGGAGCGACGCTCGAGGAAGCGGCCGCCGCGGTCGGCGTGTCACCGACCGGTGCCCGCGGGTGGGTCGCGCAGTCTGGCGGGATGATCCCGGATGATCTCGACGGTCCGCCTGCGGGCCGTTACCTGTCGCTGGCCGAACGCGAAGAGATCGCGGATGGCTGGTCGAAGGGGTGGTCCCGCGCCAAGATCGCCCACGAGATCGGACGCCACCGGTCCACGGTCGGCCGGGAGCTGGCCCGCAACCATGCCCGGGGTCGCCCCCGGCGGGAACCGGCACCAGACGGCCAGCGTCGGCGGCCGGGCCCGGTACCGGGCACCAACCGTGGCCGGGACAAGCCCCAGCACGAGCGGCTGCGTTACCGGCCCTCGCTGGCCCAGGCCAAGGCCGAACAGCGAGCGCGGCGCCCCAAGCCCCGCAAACTCACCCACCCGCCGCTGCTGGCCGAGGTCAAGGCCGGGTTGAAGGCGCGGTGGAGCCCGGAACAGATCAGCAGCACACTACGGCGCAGCTACCCCGAGCAGCCGGAGATGTGGGTGTCCCACGAGACGATCTACCAGGAACTCTACGTCCAGGGCCGCGGTGAACTCCGCCGGGAACTGACCCGCTGCCTGCGCACCGGCCGGGCACTGCGCCGGCCCCGCCGGCTGCCCGACCAACGCCGGGAACGCCGGATCCCCGACAAGATCATGATCTCCGAGCGGCCGGCCGAGGCCGACGACCGCGCCGTGCCCGGACACTGGGAAGGCGACCTGATCATCGGTGGTGACGGGGCGACGGCGATCGGGACCCTGGTCGAACGCAGCACCCGGTTCGTGCTGCTACTGCACCTGCCCGGCCGCCACGGCGCCGAGGAACTGCGCGACGCCATGATCCCCGCCATCTGCTCCCTGCCGGAAATGTTGCGCCGGTCGTTGACCTGGGACCAGGGCATCGAGATGGCCCGCCACGGCGAGATCAGCATCGCCACCGGCCTGCCGATCTACTTCTGTGACCCGCACAGTCCCTGGCAGCGCGGCAGCAACGAGAACACCAACGGGCTGCTGCGCCAGTACTTCCCGAAGGGAACCGACCTGTCCCGACACTCCGCCGAACACCTCGCCGCCGTCGCCGCCGAGCTCAACGCCCGTCCCCGCAAGACACTCGGCTGGGACAGCCCCGCCGAGGCCATGGCCCGGCTACTCTCACGACCCGTCCCACCGGATGTTGCGACCACCCCTTGAGCCCAGGATCCACAATTCGCGCTCAGCTGCATCTCGGCGGGATTCGCAAGCAGTGCGACGTGGCAGAGGCCCGGCGGGATGCACCGCGCGGAATCCGCGACCGGCCCCGCGCGTTCGGCTGCGTGAGCGCTTCCGAGGAATAGGTAGGTTTGACCGCATGGACACCTGGGCCCCGACCGACGTCCCCGCACTGGACGGCAGCGGACCGCCGCTGCGGCTGCACGACACCGCCACCGGTCGGGTACGACCCACGGCGCCGGGCCCGGTCGCCACGATGTACGTGTGCGGGATCACCCCCTACGACGCGACGCACCTCGGCCACGCGGCCACCTACCTGGCGTTCGACCTGGTGAACCGGCTCTGGCGGGACCTGGGGCACGACGTGCACTACGTCCAGAACGTCACCGACATCGACGAGCCGCTGCTGGAGCGCGCCGAGCGCGACCAGGACGACTGGGTGGTGCTGGGCCTGCGCGAGACGGCGCTGTTCCGGGAGGACATGGAGGCGCTGCGGGTGCTGCCGCCCCGGCAGTTCGTGGGCGCGGTCGAGGCGATCCCGGAGATCGCCGAGCTGGTCGAGAAGCTGGTGGCCGCCGGTGCGGCGTACCGGATCGACGACGCCGAGTACCCGGACGTCTACCACGACGTCACCGCGACCGGGCACTTCGGCTACGAGTCGAACTACGACCTCGACACCATGCTGCAGTTCTCCCGGGAGCGCGGCGGTGACCCGGACCGGCCCGGCAAGCGCAACCGGCTCGACCCGCTGCTGTGGCGGATGGCGCGCCCCGGCGAGCCGTCCTGGGAGTCCGGGCTGGGCCGCGGGCGCCCGGGCTGGCACGTCGAGTGTGCCGCGATCGGGCTGAACCGGCTCGGCCCGCAGATCGACGTCAACGGCGGCGGCTCCGACCTGATCTTCCCGCACCACGAGTGCGGGGCGCTGCACACCGAGTCGCTGACCGGGGAGCACCCGTTCGCCCGGCACTACGTGCACACCGGGATGATCGGGCTCGACGGCGAGAAGATGTCGAAGTCCAAGGGCAACCTGGTCTTCGTGTCCAAGCTGCGGGGCTCGGGCGTGGACCCGAACGTCATCCGGGTCGCGCTGCTCGACGGGCACTACCGCGCCGACCGGTCGTGGACCGACGAGGTGCACGCGCTGGGGGAGAAGCGGGTCGCCCGCTGGCGGGAGGCCGTGGGGCTCGACGCCGGCCCGGACGCCGCCGCCCTGGTGACGAAGCTGCGCACGCACCTGGCCGACGACCTGGACACCCCCGGTGCCCTGGCCGCGGTGGACGCGTGGGCCGACGAGGCGCTGACCCGCCGCGGCACCGACGCGGACGCCCCACGGCTGGCCCGCACCGCCCTGGACGCCCTGCTGGGCGTCCAGCTCTGAGCCGTTCGACGCCCGGCCCCGGCCTGCGGGACGCCCGCCCGGCGCCGGTCACGGCCGCAGCACGACCGTGCCGGCCGTGCGGCCCCGCTCCAGGTCGGCGTGTGCGCGGGCGGCGTCGGCCAGCGGGTACTCGGCACCGACCAGGGGGCGCAACTGCCCGGCGGCCGCCAGCGCGAGCACCTCGCGGGCCCGCCGGGGCACCTCGGCGCCCAGGTCGGCGAGCTGAGCCGGCCCGACCGTCGTGAGCCGCCGGGACCGCTCCTCGCACGGCCCCAGCTCCGGTGCCGGGCCGCCCGCGGTGCCGAACGAGCTGTACCGGCCGCCGTCGGCGACCAACCAGGCCGCCGCCCGCCCGGCCGTCCCGCCGACGCCGTCGAACACCACCGCGGGGCCGTGCGGCACCAGCGCGTGCACCTCGGCCACCCAGCCGGGCCGGGCGTGGTCGACGACGTGCTCCGCGCCCAGCGCGCGGACCCGGTCGTGGCGGTCCGCGCCGCGGACGGCGCCGATCACCCGTCCACCCGCCGATGCCACCAGCTGCACGAGCAGGCTCCCCGGCCCGCACCCGGCCGGCAGCACCAGCACGTGCTCGCCGCGCCGCACGGGGGTGCGTTCCAGCAGTCCGAGCGCGGTGGCCCCGTCGTCGAGCAGCGCCGCCGCGGCACCGGAACCGACCCCGTCCGGGACGGTGACCAGCTCGGACGCCGGCACCACGACCCGCTCGGCGTACCCGCCGCCTGCGGCCCGGGCCGCGACCCGGCGGCCGCGCAGCGCCGGGTCCACCCCGGTGCCGATCCCGGCGACCGTCCCGGTGACGGCGCCGCCCGGCACGTACGGCGGGGCGGCGGCGAGGTGCGGCGGCCCCTGACCGCGCCGGACGGCGGTGTCGACCCGCGACACGCCGGCGGCGGCCACCTCGACGAGCACCTCGCCGTCCCCCGGGACCGGGTCGGCCACGTCCCGGAGCACGAGCACCTCGGGCCCGCCGAACCGGTCCACCACGATCGCCTGCATCGCCCGACACCTCCCGTACCCGACGAGGGTCCGACCTGAACGCCGGTCGAGGTCAAGCGCGCCGGCCGGCGTCCACCGCCAGCACCGCGGGCACCCCCGCGACCAGCAACCCGGCCGGCACGAGGAACGCGGCCAGCGGATCGGCGTGGTAGACGGGGGTCAGCGCCACCGGGGCCGCCGCCGTCCCCCCGAACCGCACCGCCTGCACCACCGACACCGCGCCGCCGCTGTTGGGCCCGCCCGAGCCCAGGACCAGCGCGTTCACCCCCACCAGGACCAGCTGGCTGCACACCCCGCCCAGCGCCCAGAACCCGACGACCGGCCCCAGCACCGGCACGACCCCGATCAGCGCGACGAGCACCCCGCCACCGGCTGCGCCCACGAGCACGCACCACCGCGCCCCGAGCCGGTCGACCGCCCCGCCGATCAGCCGAGCGGTGAGGATCCCGGCGAGACCGAGCGCGGTCAGCACCAGCCCGCGCTCGCCCGCGCCCAGCCCGAAGACCTCCTCCAGCCGCAGCGCGAGCAGGAAGTTCAGCCCGGACAGGCAGCCCCAGCCCAGCGCGGCGACGACGCCGAGCCGCAGCACCGGCCCGGTCCAGGCCGACCGCAGCCGCGGGGGACCGCCGGTGCGCGCCGGGGCCGCCCCGCCCGGGATGCCGATCACCCCGAGGAGCAGTGCCACGGCGGCCGCCCCGGCGAACGACAGCCGCCAGTCGACCTCCGCGGCCAGCCCGCCGACCAGCGGAGCCGACGTCTGCCCGGCCGCCTGCAGCGACCCGAACCAGCCCAGCGCGCGGCCCAGCCGGTCCGGTTCCACCGAGGCGGCCAGCGCGGCGAGCAGCAGGGGAGTGGTGAACGCGTTCGCGACGCCCTGCAGGGCGCGCCCGGCGAGGAACACCGCCCAGGACGCGGCCAGCACGCAGGCCAGCGACGCGACGACGTAGACGGCGTACCCGGCGACGACGGTCCGCGCCCGACCCCACCGCTCACCGAGCGTGCCGGAGACCAGCATCACCGCCGCGAACGGCAGCAGGTAGGCGGTCAGCGAGACCGACGCGGTCGCCGTGGGCACGCCGAAGCCGGTGCCCAGCTCCGGCAGCATCGCGGCGGTCATCCCCCCGCCGAACGGCCCGAGGAAGGCACCGGCGAACAGCGCACCCCGGCGGATCACGGCGCGCGGTACCGGGGCGTCAGGAGTTCGGGCCGCGACGGCGCAGGTAGCGCTCGAAGTCGGCCGCGATCGTGTCCCCCGAGGTCTCCCGCAGCTGGCTGCGAGTGCCCTCGGCGTCGGACTCGGAGGCCTGCTCCTCGAGCTGGCGCACGTACTCGCGCACCTCGTCGTCGGCGTCGGCCATCTCCGAGACCGTCCGCTCCCACTCCTCGGCCTTCTCCGGGAGCGCCCCGAGCGGCACCTCGACGTCGAGCGCCTCCTCGATCCGGTGCAGCAGCGCGACGGCCGCCTTCGGGACCTGGGTCTGCGACACGTAGTGCGGCACCTCGGCCCAGTACGACACCGCGGGCAGCCCGGCCTGCACGCAGGCCTGCTGGAACACCGCGACGATGCCGGTGGGTCCCTCGTAGCTGGCCGGCTCGGTGCCCATCTCCTTGAGCGACTCGGCGTCCCACGAGGTGCCGTTCACGGGGGTGGGGCGAGTGTGCGGCACCTCGGTGAGCAACGCACCCAACGTGATGACCTTCGTCACGCCCAGCCGCTCGGCGTGACCGAGAAGTTCGCCACAGAACGACCGCCACCGCAGGTTCGGTTCGATGCCGTTCACCAGGACGACGTGCCGGCCGGTCCCGGGCAGCGCCGCCCACGACAGCCGGGTGGTCTGCCACTCGATCCGGCGGGTCACCCCGCCGGCGAGCTTCACGTGCGGCCGCGTGACCTGGAAGTCGTAGTATTCCTCGGGGTCGATCGAGGTCAACGGCTCGGCGTCCCAGCTGAGCTCCAGGTGCTCCAGCGCGGTGCTCGCGGCCTCCCCGGCGTCGTTCCAGCCCTCGAACGCGGCGATGAGGACCGGCTCGACGAGGGTGGGGACGTCGCCGCCGCCCGTGGTGCTCGGCTCTCGGTCGGTCATCGCTCCAGACTACGACCCGGACGCTCGCGGAACCCGGTGCACATCCCGGCGGACGGTAGCCTGATCCTCCGTGTCATCAACGACGGGAGCGGATCACTCGGTGAGCACCTCTTCGGACGGCGACATTCAGACCCAGATGGACCCGGAACGGGTCCGGACCGCGGAACGGAAGACGCAGCAGCTGAAGGACCTGCTCGGTACCCGCATCGGCGTCATCGACGGCGCGTGGGGGACCGTGATCCAGGGCCTCGGCCTGTCCGCCGACGACTACCGGGCGGACTGGCTGGAAGGTCACCACAAGGACACCACCGGTGACCCGGACCTGCTGAACCTCACCCGGCCGGACCTGATCCTGCAGGCGCACCGCGACTACTTCGACGCGGGTGCGGACCTGACCACGACCAACACCTTCACCGCCACCTCGATCGGCCAGGCCGACTACGGCCTGGAGGCCAAGGTGCGCGAGATGAACGTCGCGGCCGCGAAGCTGGCCCGCCAGGCGGCCGACGAGGCCGAGGCGGCCCGCGGGGAGCCGCGGTGGGTGGCCGGGTCGATCGGCCCGCTGAACGTGACGCTCTCGCTGTCGCCGAAGGTGGAGGACCCCGCCTACCGTGCGGTGACCTACCAGGAGGTCTACGACTCCTACGCCGAGCAGATCGCCGCGCTCGACGAGGGCGGCGTCGACGTCCTGCTGATCGAGACGATCTTCGACACGCTGAACTCGAAGGCGGCGCTGCAGGCCGCGCACGACGTCGCGCCGCACCTGCCGATCTGGATCTCGGTGACGATCGTCGACCGGTCCGGGCGCACCCTGTCCGGGCAGACCGTCGACGCGTTCTGGACCTCGATCCGGCACGCCGACCCGCTGGTCGTGGGCCTGAACTGCGCGCTGGGCGCCGACGAGATGCGCCCGCACGCCGCGGCGCTGGCCGAGATCAGCGACACCTTCGTCGCCACCTACCCGAACGCCGGGCTGCCGAACGCCTTCGGCGGCTACGACGAGACGCCCGAGCAGACCGCGCAGTACCTGCGCGAGTTCGCCGAGGCCGGGCTGGTGAACCTGGTCGGCGGGTGCTGCGGCACCGGCCCGGAGCACATCCGGCACATCGCCGCCCAGGTGAAGGACCTCCCGCCGCGGACCCCGGCCGAGCCGGCCGCGCGCACCCGGTTCTCCGGCCTCGAGCGGTTCGAGATCGGCCCGGACACCGGCTTCGTGATGATCGGCGAGCGGACCAACGTGACCGGGTCCAAGCGGTTCCGCCGGCTCATCGAGTCCAAGGACTACGCCGGGGCGCTGGACGTCGCGCTCGACATGGTGCGCGGCGGCGCGAACATGCTCGACGTCAACATGGACGCCGACCTCCTCGAGTCCGCCGACGAGATGCGGACGTTCCTCAACCTGCTCGCCACCGAGCCGGAGGTCGCCCGGCTGCCGATCATGATCGACAGCTCGCGCTGGGGTGTCATCGAGGCGGGCCTGCAGTGCGTGCAGGGCAAGGGCGTCGTGAACTCGATCAGCCTCAAGGAGGGCGAGGAGCCCTTCCTGCGGCAGGCCCGCACCGTCCGGGCCTACGGCGCCGGCGTGGTCGTCATGGCGTTCGACGAGGTCGGCCAGGCCGACACCACCGACCGCAAGGTCGAGATCTGCGGGCGTGCCTACGACCTGCTCGTCCACGAGGCGGGCTTCCCGCCCGAGGACATCATCTTCGACCCGAACATCCTCGCCATCGCCACCGGCATGGAGGAGCACAACGACTACGCCAAGAACTTCATCGAGGCCTGCCCGCGGATCAAGGAGCGCTGCCCCGGCGCGCACATCTCCGGCGGTGTCTCGAACCTGTCGTTCGCGTTCCGCGGGAACAACGTCGTGCGCGAGGCGATGGACTCGGCGTTCCTGTTCCACGCGATCAAGGCCGGCCTCGACATGGGCATCGTCAACGCCGGGCAGCTGGCCGTCTACCAGGACATCGACCCCGAACTGCTCGAGATGGTCGAGGACGTCCTGTTCAACCGGCGGCCGGACGCCACCGACCGGCTGGTGGAGAACGCCGAGCGGTTCAAGGGCGAGGGCACCCAGCGCAAGGTCGACCTGAGCTGGCGGGAGAACGACGTCCGCGAGCGCATCTCGCACGCGCTGGTGCACGGCATCGTCGACTACATCGAGGACGACACCGAGGAGGCCCGCCAGCAGGCCACCCGGCCGCTCGACGTGATCGAGGGCCCGCTGATGGACGGCATGAAGATCGTCGGCGACCTGTTCGGCGACGGGAAGATGTTCCTGCCGCAGGTCGTGAAGTCCGCCCGCGTGATGAAGCGCGCGGTCGCCTACCTCGAGCCCTTCATGGAGAAGGAGAAGGAGGAGGCGAAGGCCCGCGGCGAGATCCAGTCCGAGCGGGGCAACGGCAAGGTCGTCATGGCCACGGTCAAGGGCGACGTCCACGACATCGGCAAGAACATCGTCGGTGTCGTGCTCGGCTGCAACAGCTACGAGGTCGTCGACCTGGGCGTGATGGTCCCGGCGCAGACGATCCTGGACACCGCGGTGGCCGAGAACGCCGATGTCATCGGCCTGTCCGGGCTCATCACGCCGTCGCTGGACGAGATGGTCGGCGTCGCCGCGGAGATGGAGCGGCGCGGGCTGAAGCTGCCGCTGCTGATCGGCGGCGCGACGACGTCCCGCCAGCACACCGCGGTCAAGATCGCCCCCGCCTACCAGGGCAACGTGGTGCACGTGCTCGACGCGTCCCGGGTCGTCGGGGTGGTCTCCGACCTGCTCGACGACGACCGCGCCGAGGCACTCGCCAAGACCAACGCCGAGGACCAGGAGCGGCTGCGCGAGCAGCACGCCGGCCGCGAGTCGAAGCCGCTGCTGCCGTTCGAGGAGGCGAAGGCCAACTTCGAGCGGGTCGGGTTCGAGGACCTGCCGGTCCCGTCGTTCACCGGGGTGCGGCAGTGCACCCCGACGATCGCCGAGCTGCGCGAGCTGATCGACTGGCAGTTCCTGTTCCTGGCCTGGGAGCTCAAGGGCAAGTACCCGCAGATCCTGGACTCGCCGGTCGCCCGCGAGCTCTACGACGACGCCAACGCGATGCTCGACGAGATCATCGCGAACGACCGGTTCACCGCCCGCGGCGTGTACGGGTTCTGGCCGGCGCACGCCGACGGCGAGGACATCGTCGTGCGCACCGAGGCCGGTGACCAGCGGCTCCCGATGCTGCGCCAGCAGACCGAGAAGCCGATGGGCCGGGCCAACCGCAGCCTCGTCGACTACGTCGCCCCGGAGGGCGACCACCTGGGCGCGTTCGCGGTGTCCATCCACGGCGCCGAGGCCATGGCCGAGGAGTACGAGGACGCGCTCGACGACTACCGGGCGATCATGGTGAAGGCGCTGGCGGACCGGCTCGCGGAGGCGTTCGCCGAGTACGCGCACCGCGACGCCCGCCGCGAGTGGTTCGAGCCCGGCGCCGACCAGCCGCTCGAGGAGCTGCTCGCGGAGAAGTTCCGCGGCATCCGACCGGCGTTCGGCTACCCGGCGTGCCCCGACCACACGCTCAAGCGGCCGCTGTTCGACCTGCTGGGCGCGGAGGAGACCGGGGTCGGCCTGACCGAGTCGTACGCGATGACCCCGGCCGCCGCGGTCAGCGGGATGATCTTCGCGAACCCGGAGTCGCGGTACTTCACCGTCGGCCGGATCGGGCTCGACCAGGTCACCGACTACGCCCGGCGGCTGGACCGCGACGTCGCCGAGGTCGAGAAGTGGCTGCGGCCCAACCTGGGGTACACCCCCGATGCCTGAGCTGCGCGGTGTCCTGCTCGACATGGACGGCACGCTGATCGACTCCGAGAAGGTGTGGGAGGTCGCGCTCAACGACCTCATGAAGCACCTCGGGGCCGACCCGCTGTCCACCGAGGCCCGCCGCGAGTCGGTGGGCGGGTCGCTCGACTCGAGCCTGCGGATCTGCTTCCGGGAGGCCGGCCGGGACCCGGACACGGTCCCGGCCGCCGAGTACGTCGAGACCGGGGCGTGGTTCTACGACCGCGCCGGGGAGCTGTTCGGCCAGGGCGTGGACTGGCGGCCCGGGGCCCGGGAGCTGCTCGGCGCGCTGCACGCCGAGGGCGTACCCGCCGCGCTGGTCACCAACACCATCCGGGTGCTGGCGGAGCGGGCGCTGGACACCCTGGGCCGCGGGCACTTCGCCGCCGTCGTCACCGGGGACGAGGTCACCGCGACCAAGCCGGCACCGGACCCGTACCGGCGCGGCGCGGAGCTGCTCGGGGTGGACCCGGCGGACTGCGTCGCGGTGGAGGACTCGCCGACCGGCGCGCTCTCCGCCGAGCGCGCCGGTTGCGCGGTGCTGGTGGTGCCGTGCGAGCTGGAGGTGCCGGCCGGCCCGCGGCGGGTCCTCCGCGACACCCTCACCGGGATGACGCCGGCGGGCCTGGCGGAGGTGCTGGAGGTGGTCCGGGGCCGGTGACACGCCCGCGCCGGCGTGCGAGCGGTCCGTCGTCGACGACGAGCGGCGGCTCGTGCGCCGGTTGGTCACACCGGGTGAACCATCCGGCGCGGTCCGTGGCCCGCACGGCTCCGCACCCCGGGTGGGAGATGGTGCGGTCCCGGTCACCGTTCACACTGGTGGCGAAAGGGGCGATGCAGGTGAAGACATTCGACGGGTTGTTCGCCGAGCTGCAGGCCAAGGCCACGGAGCGGCCGGCCGGCTCGGGGACCGTCGCCGCGCTGGACGCCGGGGTGCACGCCCAGGGCAAGAAGGTGCTGGAGGAGGCGGGCGAGGTCTGGCTCGCCGCCGAGTACCAGGGGGACGACGAGCTGGCCGAGGAGATCTCGCAGTTGCTCTACCGGCTGCAGGTGATCATGATTCAGCGCGGGCTCACCCTCGAGGACGTCTACAAGCACCTGTAGGCCCGACCGACCGAGATCTCGACGACCAGTTTCAGGAGAAGCGTCATGCTCCGCGTGGCACTGCCGAACAAGGGCACGCTGGCCGAGCCCGCCGCCACGATGATGCGGGAGGCCGGGTACCGCCAGCGGACCGACTCGCGTGACCTCAGCGTCGTCGACGAGGAGAACGAGATCGAGTTCTTCTACCTGCGGCCCAAGGACATCGCGACCTACGTCGGGAAGGGCGACCTGCACCTCGGCGTGACCGGCTTCGACCTGATGGAGGAGTCCGGGAGCCAGACCCAGCAGGTCCTGCCGCTGGGCTTCGGGCGGTCCCGCTTCCACTTCGCCGGCCCGGCCGAGGCCGACTGGAAGCTCGAGGACCTCGACGGCCGCAAGATCGCCACCTCGTACCCGCGGCTGGTCCGCTCGTTCCTGTCCGGGAAGCGGATCGGCGCGGAGATCGTCAAGCTGGACGGCGCCGTCGAGATCTCCATCCAGCTCGGCCTGGCCGACGCGATCGCCGACGTCGTCTCCTCCGGCCGCACCCTGCGCCAGCACGGGCTGCAGATCATCGGGGAGCCGATCGCGACCTCGCAGGCGACGCTGATCGAGCGCGAGAAGCGCCCGGACCGCGTGGAGGAGGGCGACATCACGGCGGTGAAGAAGGTGTTCGCCGACCGCCTCCAGGGCGTCGTGCTGGCCCGCGAGTACCTGATGATGGACTTCGACTGCCCCGAGTCGCTGCTGCCCGACGTGGAGAAGATCGCCCCCGGGCTGCAGGCCCCCACCGTGTCGCCGCTGCGCAAGGACGGCTGGGTCGCGGTCCGCACGATGGTGAAGGCCAAGGACACCAACCTGGTCATGGACCGGCTCGCCAAGATCGGCGCGACGGCGATCCTGACCTCCGAGATCCGGTCCTGCCGCGCGATGTCGGTCAACGGCCACGGCGAGGTCTGAGCGTCCGTTCCCCACCTACGGCGGCCCGCACCCGGCAGGACCGGGAGGCGGGCCGCCGTCGTCCGTGCCGCCCGGGTCACCGGCTCCGGACGGTGAGCGCCTGCGCGATCCGGCCGGTGTGCCCGGCCTCGTCGAACAGCGTGGCCGCGCAGGTGCCGAGCCCGTCCGGGCCGACCACGGTGGCGGCGTCGACGCCGATCCACTCGCCGGCGGGCGCGCGGTGCAGGTGCACGGTCAGCTCGGTGTTGACGAACAGCCAGTCCCGCACGTCCAGCGGGGCGGCGATCCCGTTCGCGCAGTCCGCCGCGACCATCAGCCGCTGCAGCGGCGCCGGCTGCTCGCCCTCGACGAGCGGGACCCGCATCCGGACCCAGGCCCGGGCCGGGCCGAGGTCGCCCAGCTCGACGCCGTCCAGCCAGGACCACTCGACGGCGTCGAGGAAGCCGGGCAGCCAGCCGTGCGGCCGCTCGGCGCGGACCGTCCCGGCGTCCGGGCCGGGCAGTGCCGCGACCGTCTCCCGGGCCGCGACCGCGGTGTCGGAGGCGGCGAGCCGCCAGGCCCGGGCGCGCAGCACGTCCCGCCCGCCGGCCCGCATCGTCGCCGCCAGCAGCTCGATGGTCCGCCCGGGCCGCTCCACCTGCGCGGTCACCGTCACCGGCCCGGCGGGCACCATCCCGAGCACCTCGACGGTGACCCGGGCGATCCGGGCGCCGGCACCGCCCGGCAGCCGCTCCAGCGCCCGGGCGAGCAGCGCCGACGGCGGCCCCATGTGCTGGGCGTCGGCGTACCACGGGCCGGTGGTCGACGGCGTCGCCTCGAACTCGCCGACCGCCGTGCCGGAGGCGTCGGTGTGCTCGCCGCGGGGCAGGTAGAACGGGCCGGGCGGGATCGGGGGCGGGGGAGTCACGCACGCGATCATGCCGGTACCGTCCTCGCCCGTGCACGACCAGCCCGGCCCTGCGGCCCCCGCCCCCCGCCCCGACGACGCCGGGGACGCCGCCGGATGGGAGCCACCACGCCGGGGCGGACCGTTCCGGGCCGGCGACCGGGTCCAGCTGACCGACCCGAAGGGGCGGCGCTACACGGTCGTGCTGGAGAAGGGCGGTTCCTACCACACCCACCGCGGCCAGATCGCGCACGACGACCTCATCGGCGCCCCCGAGGGCAGCCTCGTCCACTCCGCGGCCAACACCCCCTACCTGGCGCTGCGGCCGCGGCTGGCGGACTACGTGCTGTCCATGCCGCGCGGCGCACAGGTGATCTACCCCAAGGACGCCGCCCAGATCCTGATGTGGGGTGACGTCTTCCCGGGGGCCCGGGTGCTCGAGGCCGGGGCCGGGTCCGGCGCGCTGACCTGCTCGCTGCTGCAGGCTGTCGGGCCGGCCGGGCGGGTGATCTCCTACGAGATCCGCGAGGACCACGCCCCGCACGCCGCCGCCAACGTCGAGACGTTCTTCGGCGAGCGCCCCCCGCACTGGGAGCTGACCGTCGGCGACGTCCGCGAGCACCGCGGCGAGGTCGACCGGGTCGTGCTGGACATGCTCTCGCCGTGGGAGGTGCTCGACACGGTGCGGGAGAACCTCGTCCCCGGCGGGATCGTCGTCGGGTACGTGGCGACGACGACCCAGCTGTCGATGCTCACCGAGAAGCTGCGCGAGATGCAGTGCTGGACCGAGCCGGAGGCCTGGGAGGCGATCGTGCGGCCCTGGCACGTGGTGGGCCTCGCCGTCCGCCCGGAACACCGGATGATCGCGCACACCGCGTTCCTGGTCACGAGCCGCCGGCTGGCCGACGGGGTCACCCCGCCCCGGCAGCAGCGGCGCCCGACCGGCCGGTAGGACACGCCCGGGTCCGGCCGCGACGCGCCCGGGCGGAAACACGAACTTCACGAAAACCGCCCCGCGTGGACGTGGCGGTGACGGGTAAGAAGCCGCAGAGTGACCCCATGGTGCCGACCGGCTGAGGCCTGGATCACCGGTTCGCCGCACCGCCTCGGTACGCCCGTTCCGGGTACCGTGGTGAGACGGAACACGGAGGGAGGCTGCCGTGAACCACACCTACGACGACGGTCCCGGCAGGCGGGATGTCCAGTCCGACGGCGGTCGCGGCGGGTTGAGTCCCGCCGAGGCCGCCGAGCACATCCGTCATCTCGAGAACGAGATCGCGACGCTGCGCCAGCGGCTGAGCGAGACACCCCGGCACGCCCGGGTGCTGGAGCAGCGACTGGCCGAGACCACGAGCCGGCTCTCCGCGCTGAACGCCCGCAACGAGAAGCTCACCGAGACCCTCAAGGAGGCGCGCGGGCAGCTGGTCGCGCTCCGCGAGGAGGTCGACCGGCTGGCCCAGCCGCCGTCCGGGTACGGCGTCTTCCTGGGCCGCTACGACGACGAGACGGTGGACGTGTTCACCTCGGGGCGCCGGATGCGCGTGCCGGTGTCGCCCGCGGTGGAGGGCACCGAGCTGCGCAGCGGGCAGTCCGTCCGGCTGAACGAGGCGCTCACCGTGGTCGAGGCGATGGGCTTCGAGCAGGTCGGCGACCTGTACTCGCTGCGGGAGATCGTGTCGCGGCCGACCGACGACGGCACCGCAGGCCGCGGTCTGGTCGTGGGTCACTCGGACGAGGAGAAGGTCGTCTGGCTGGCGGCACCGCTGTTCGAGCTGGGGCAGGAGGAGGGCAACAGCCCGCTCAAGCCCGGCGACTCCCTCATGGTCGACTCGCGGGCGGGCTACGCCTACGAGCGGGTCGCCAAGGCCGAGGTCGAGGACCTCGTGCTGGAGGAGGTCCCGGACATCTCCTACTCCGACATCGGTGGCCTGTCCCGGCAGATCGAGCAGATCCAGGACGCGGTGGAGCTGCCGTTCCTGCACCAGGAGCTGTTCACCCAGTACGAGCTGCGGCCGCCGAAGGGCGTGCTGCTCTACGGCCCGCCCGGCTGCGGCAAGACGCTCATCGCGAAGGCCGTCGCGAACTCGCTGGCCAAGAAGATCGCCGGGCAGCGGGGCGACGACCCGGACGAGGGCCGCGCGTTCTTCCTGAACATCAAGGGCCCGGAGCTGCTCAACAAGTTCGTCGGCGAGACCGAGCGGCACATCCGGCTGATCTTCCAGCGGGCCAGGGACAAGGCCTCCGCCGGCACCCCGGTGATCGTGTTCTTCGACGAGATGGACTCGATCTTCCGGACCCGCGGCTCGGGCGTGTCCTCCGACGTCGAGACGACGATCGTGCCCCAGCTCCTCGCCGAGATCGACGGCGTCGAGGGCCTGGAGAACGTCATCGTCATCGGCGCCTCGAACCGCGAGGACATGATCGACCCGGCCATCCTGCGCCCGGGCCGGCTGGACGTGAAGATCAAGATCGAGCGTCCGGACGCCGAGGGCGCCCAGGACATCTTCTCCAAGTACATCACCGAGTCGCTGCCCATCCACGACGACGACATCGCCGAGTTCGGCGGCAGCCGCAAGGCCTGCGTCGACGGAATGATCCAGCGGATCGTCGAGCGGATGTACGACGAGTCGGAGGAGAACCGGTTCCTGGAGGTCACCTACGCCAACGGGGACAAGGAGACCCTCTACTTCAAGGACTTCAACTCCGGCGCGATGATCCAGAACATCGTCGACCGGGCCAAGAAGGCCGCGATCAAGTCGGTGCTCGAGTCCGGCCAGCCGGGCCTGCGGGTCCAGCACCTGCTGGACGCGATCGTCGACGAGTTCGCCGAGAACGAGGACCTGCCCAACACCACCAACCCGGACGACTGGGCCCGGATCTCGGGCAAGAAGGGCGAGCGGATCGTCTACATCCGCACGCTGGTCTCCGGCAAGAACGACACCACCGGCCGCGCCATCGACACGGCCTCGAACACCGGCCAGTACCTGTAGACGCCGGCCGGACACGGGTGGGCCCCGCCGCGATCTCCGCGGCGGGGCCCACCCACGTTCACGGTGTCCGCGAGCTGATCACGTCGAGGTTGCGGAACGCCGGCTCGCCGGAGGCCATCTCCTGCAGCCGCTTGGCGATCCGGGCCGTGGCGGGGTGCTCGGAGTTGCGCATGGCCTCCGCGTAGCCCGGGAACCCGACGACCTCGACGTAGGTCCCGGGGCGGTCGCGGTCGGCGGCCAGCACGTACCACTGCGCGGTGCGGTCGGCGCCGATGTCCTGCAGCCAGTCCTCGGTCAGGGCCTCGAACTCCCCGATCCGGTCCGTCCCGAACTCGATGAACTGCAGGAACGTGCCCTCGCCCGCGGTGAGCGGGGCGTCCCGCAGGCTCGCCCGGACCGCGTCGCGCAGCTCGGGCCCGTCGGTGTGCCCGTGCACGGCGACGGCGTGCTGGCAGGCGGCCGCCACGACCTCCTCCTCGCCGCCCGTGAGGGTCAGCGTGCAGCCGCTCTCGCTCGGCATGTCGCGGCAGTCGACGATCTTCCTGGACATGGCACCTCCCGGTGTGGCGGCCGGGTCCGCGACGCGTCGGCAGGTGCCGGCCCGGTGACCCGGTCGGTGCGGGCACGCTAGCGCCGCGGCGGCGGCCGGCTCGTCGCCAGGACTGGGGATCGCGTTCGGCCCGGTGTCCGATCCGTTCACGACCGCCCACGGGCGCAGCAGGGACGCTTCCGGCATGAGCACGAGCGAGACGATCGGCGCGGAGCCGGACATGATCGGGATCCTGGTGACGGACATGGCACGGTCGGTGGCGTTCTACCGGCTGCTCGGCCTGTCGTTCCCGGAGGGTGCGGAGGACTCCCCGCACGTGGAGACGACGCTGCGCGGCGGGCTGCGGCTCGCCCTGGACCTGCAGTCGACGGTGGAGTCCTTCCACCCGGGCGTCGCGCCCGGCGGGGACGGGCGGGTGAGCCTGGCGTTCCGGCTCCCGGACGCCGGCGCCGTCGACGCCGCCTGGAAGCGGATCACCGACGCCGGGTGCGGGTCGGTGCTGGAGCCGTTCGACGCCCCGTGGGGGCAGCGCTACGCCACCGTGCGCGACCCCGACGGCACGCCGCTGGACCTGTTCGCCTGGAGCTGAGCGGTCACCGCGCGGCGAGCGTGGCGGGGGAGACTCCGGCCAGGGCCCGGACCTCGCGGGACAGGTGCGGCTGATCGGCGTAGCCGCACCGGGCGGCGACCTCGGCCGGGGCGACGCCGTCCCACAGCAGGGCGCCCGCGGCCCGGAACCGCAGCACCCGGCGCGCCACGGACGGGCCGTAGCCGAGGGTGGCGACGCAGCGCCGGTGCAGCGTGCGGGCCGTGACGCCGAGCCGGTCGGCGAGCTCGGCGGCGGGCATGCCGCCGGCCAGGGCCCGCAACGCGGGTCGGGGGAGCGGGTCGGGCAGCGGGCGCCGCCCGTCCCCCTCGTCGTGGGACCGGAGCACCGCGGTGACCCGCACGAGCTGCGCGAGGTCATCCCCCGGAGGGCCCTGCGGCACGGACGGGTCGGCGCCGGTCCGCAACGCGGTGCGCAGGCGGGCCGCGTCGAGCACGTCGGCGAGCGGGACCCGCCGGTCCCGGAGCTGCGCGGCGGGCACGCCGAGCAGCGCCGGCAGCGCGCCCGGCCGGAACCGCAACCCGGTGGTCACCGCCCCCGGGGCGGTCGTCGCGAGGTGCACGCCGGTGTCCGGCCCGGCGACGACGAGGCGCCCGTCGAGCACGATGAGGTCCATGCAGCCGTCGGGGAGCACCCGCCGGGCGCCCTCCGGGCCGGAACGGCCCTCCCACGCGACCTCGACCAGGTCGCGGAGCGGCCCGGCGGGGGCGCGCTCGCGGTACCCGGACACGCCGGCCAGCCTACGACGCACCGGAGCCCCGGTCCGCGTGCGCGGACCGGGGCTCCCGGACGTGCGCGGCTCAGGAGGCGCGCAGCACGGCCTGGATCTCCAGCTCGATGCCGACCTTCTCGCTGACGACCACGCCGCCGCCGTCCATCGGCAGGCTGATGTCGACGCCGAAGTCGGAGCGGTTGATCGAGGTCGTGGCGGTGAAGCCGGCGCGGGTGCCGCCGAACGCGTCCGGGCCGAAGCCGTTGATCTCGAGCTTCAGCTCGACCGGCCGGGTGACGCCCTTGATGGTCAGGTCGCCGTTCAGGACGAAGTCGTCGCCCTTGGCCAGCAGGCCGGTCGAGGTGAAGGTCCACTCCGGGTGGTTCTCGACCTCGAAGAAGTCGGCCGAGCGGATGTGCTCGTCGCGCTGGGCGTTGCCGGTGTTGATCGAGGTGGCGTCGATGGTGGCGGTGACCCGCGAGTCCTCGACGTTCTCGGCGGTGACGATCTCGCCGGAGACCTGCTCGAAGCGGCCGCGGACCTTGCTCACCATCATGTGACGGACGACGAACGACACGTCGCTGTGGACCGGGTCGATGTCCCAGGTGCCGGGGATGTAGTTCGGGATGCTGGTGGTCATGGGGAACGCCTCCGTGAACGAGGATAGTTGAACTCTCACGTGCTGTGAGCGACGATAGAAGCAACAAGATGAACGCTCAACCATTCCGGAGGGTGCGGTGGATCACACGCGCTGGCTCGACGACGAGGAGCAGCGGACCTGGCGTGCCTTCCTCGCCGCACAGCGGCTGGTGTCGGAGAAGGTCGAACGCAGGCTGCAGACCGCGGCCGGGATGCCGCAGGCGTACTACGAGATCCTGGTCCGGCTGTCCGAGGCGCCGTGCCGCACGCTCCGGATGAGCGTGCTCGCCGACTCGGCGATGTCGTCGCGCAGCCGGGTCTCGCATGCGGTGGCCCGGATGGAGGAGGCGGGCTGGATCGTCCGGCGGGCCTGCCCCACCGACCGCCGGGGGCAGCTGGCGCAGCTGACCGAGGACGGGTGGCAGGTGCTGGTCGCGGCCGCGCCGGAGCACGTCGAGAGCGTCCGCGAGGCCGTCTTCGACGCGCTCACCCCCGACCAGCAGGCGGCACTGCGGGACGCGGCCGAGGCCATCGTGGCGCACCTGTCCGACCGGCCGGAATGGCCCGTGACGGGTGACTCGGGACCGGACGGCCCGGATCCGGCCCGCGCATCCTAGGCTGAGCGGCATGCCTCATTTCGACGTCGTCGTGCTCGGTGCCGGACCCGGTGGATACGTAGCGGCCATTCGTGCCGCGCAGCTCGGCCGCAGTGTGGCGGTGATCGAGGAGAAGTACTGGGGCGGTGTCTGCCTCAACGTGGGCTGCATCCCCTCGAAGGCGCTGCTGCGCAACGCGGAGCTCGCGCACATCGTCACCCAGGAGCAGAAGACCTTCGGCTTCTCCGGTGACGTGTCGCTGGACTACGGGGTCGCCTTCGACCGCAGTCGTACCGTCGCGGACGGCCGGGTCAAGGGCGTCCACTTCCTCATGAAGAAGAACAAGATCACCGAGTTCGACGGGTTCGGCCGCTTCACCCGGCCCGGCGAGATCGAGGTCGAGCTGTCCAAGGGCGGCAACGAGACCGTCACCTACGACGACGTGATCATCGCGGCCGGTTCCACGGTCAAGCTGCTGCCGGGCACCTCGCTGTCCGAGCGCGTGGTGACCTACGAGGAGCAGATCCTCACCCGCGAGCTGCCGAAGAGCGTCATCATCGCCGGCGCCGGCGCGATCGGCGTCGAGTTCGCCTACGTGCTGGCCAACTACGGCGTCGACGTCACGATCGTCGAGTACCTGGACCGGCTCCTCCCGCTGGAGGACGCCGACGTGTCCAAGGAGCTGCTCAAGCGCTACAAGAAGCTCGGGGTGACCGTCCGGACCTCCACCAAGGTGGAGTCGATCGTCGACGACGGCTCGGGCGTGACCGTCACCGTGTCCACGGCCAAGGGCACCGAGGAGCTGCGTGCCGACAAGGTCGTGCAGGCGATCGGGTTCGCCCCGCGGGTGGACGGCTACGGCCTGGACAAGCTGGGCGTCGAGCTGACCGAGCGCGGCGCCATCAAGATCGACGACTACATGCGCACCAGCGTGGACCACGTCTACGCGATCGGTGACGTCACCGCGCAGCTGATGCTCGCGCACGTGGCCGAGGCGCAGGGCGTCGTCGCCGCCGAGACCCTGGCCGGCGCCGAGACCCAGGAGCTGGACTACAAGATGATGCCGCGGGCGACCTTCTGCAACCCGCAGGTCGCGTCGTTCGGCTACACCGAGGCCGAGGCCCGCGAGCTCGCCGACGAGCGCGGCTGGAAGGTCAACGTCGCGACCTTCCCGTTCACCGCGAACGGCAAGGCGCACGGCATGGCCGAGCCGAACGGCTTCATCAAGCTCATCGCCGACGACACCTACGGCGAGCTGCTCGGCGGGCACATCATCGGCGCGGAGGCCACCGAGCTGCTGCCGGAGCTGACCCTGGCCCAGAAGTGGGACCTGACCGTGCACGAGATGGCGCGCAACGTGCACGCCCACCCGACCCTGTCGGAGTGCCTGCAGGAGGCGATCCACGGCCTGGCCGGCCACATGATCAACCTCTGACCGGGGCCCTCCCGCCCGCCGTCGACACACTCATGGACCGAAAGCCCCGTGCGACGGGGCCTTCGGTCCATGAGTACGACCGGGGGAGCCGGGAGCGGCTCAGACGGCGCGGCGGGCGTCCGGCTCGCGGCGGGCGGTGTGCTCGCGACGCGTGGCCGGACGGCCGGCGTCCCGCGTCTCCTGACGCTCGGCCGCCAGCGCGGCCTCCACCGCGGCCTGCACGGCGGCGGTGTTGACGTCCGGGTCGATCAGCCGGGCGGCGGCGAGGGAACGGGCCGAGACCGAGATGCTGACCATGGG
The DNA here is from genome assembly GCF_014267175.1 of Pseudonocardia sp. C8. Taxonomy (NCBI): domain Bacteria; kingdom Bacillati; phylum Actinomycetota; class Actinomycetes; order Pseudonocardiales; family Pseudonocardiaceae; genus Pseudonocardia; species Pseudonocardia sp. C8. The sequence goes on along the minus strand of NZ_JACMTR010000002.1, from coordinate 2,785,832 downwards.
GCACTCCTGAACACGTGTCGCGTGGTGGGTCGTCGTACTCCGAGACCCCACGCTGGGCCTCGGGGTGTGTGTCGTCGCGCGACCCGCCGGCCGTTAACCGATCCAGGTACCGGTGTGGGTGACCTCAGTTACCCACCGGTACGCGCGCGGACGCGGCACTCTAACCCACGTCCCCGGCGAGCCAGCGACGGGCGACCCACCGGCCGTCCGGCACCCAGGGGTACTCGAGGGAGCCGAGACGCGCGCGGAGCTCGTCGAGGGTCCACCAGCCGCCCTCGGCGACCTCCGACGGCTGGTGGACGACCGGGCCGTCCCAGTACGCCTGGTAGAGGTGCACGTGCGCGCGCAGGCCGTCCGGGCCCGAGCCGGGGCCGGTGTCGATGCCCAGCGCGGCCGCGTCGAACGCCAGCGCGCCCAGTTTCTCCAGGGCCACCCCGGTGACGCCGAGCTCCTCACCGAGCTCCCGGGCGGCACACGCGTCCGGGTCCTCGCCCTCGTCGAGCACGCCGCCGGCGAAGCAGTCCCACAGCCCCGGCATGACCAGCTTCGTCGCCGTGCGCCGGTGGACGTAGAGCCGCGCGCCGTCGGTGCTGCGCAGGGCGACCGCGGTCGTCGCGTGCCAGAGCGAACGGGCGTACACCTCGCGGCGTTCGGCGGAACCGACCGGGGTGCCGGCCGCGTCGAAGACGGTCAGGCGTTCGCGTGCGGGATCGGTCACACCCACCGATGATCGCCGAGCGGGGATCCCGCCGTGCCGCGGGGTGCCGAGGGCGCACCCGATGCCGGGCGAGGCTTGCCGGCCGAGCATCGACACGCGGGGCCGTCCCGGCGGTTAGGCTCGATGGATGCAGTATCGCGCAGGGGGCCCGTCGTGACGGCCCGCCGGATCATGGGCACCGAGGTGGAGTACGGCATCGCGGTGCCCGGGGACCCGACCGCGAACCCGGTGGTCACCTCGACGCAGGTCGTGCTCGCCTACGCCGCGGCCGCGGACGTCCCGCGCAACCGCCGGGCCCGCTGGGACTACGAGGTCGAGTCGCCGCTGCGGGATGCCCGCGGGTTCGACCTCTCGGCGCCGTCGCTGGCCCCGCAGCTCGACACCGACCTCGACGACCTCGGCGCGGCGAACGTCATCCTCACCAACGGCGCGCGGTTCTACGTCGACCACGCCCACCCGGAGTACTCGACGCCCGAGGTGCTGACCCCGCGGGACGTCGTGATCTGGGACAAGGCCGGTGAGCGGATCATGCTCGAGGCCGCCAACCGGGCGGCGACGGTCCCGGGCGCGCCCCGGATGCAGCTCTACAAGAACAACGTCGACGGCAAGGGGGCGAGCTACGGCTCGCACGAGAACTACCTGATGGCCCGGACGACGACGTTCCCGTCGATCGTGGCCGGCCTCACCCCGTTCTTCGTGTCCCGCCAGGTCGTCTGCGGCTCCGGGCGGGTCGGGCTGGGCCAGCAGGGCGACGAGCCCGGCTACCAGATCGCGCAGCGCTCGGACTACATCGAGGTCGAGGTCGGCCTCGAGACCACCCTCAAGCGCGGCATCATCAACACCCGCGACGAGCCGCACGCCGACGCCGACAAGTACCGCAGGCTGCACGTCATCATCGGCGACGCGAACCTGTCCGAGGTCGCGACCCTGCTGAAGGTGGGCACCACCGCGCTCGTGCTGGACATGATCGAGCACGGCAGGTCGTTCGAGGACTTGCGCCTGGCCGAGCCGGTCAAGTCGGTGTCCCGGATCAGCCACGACCCCACGCTGCAGCGGACGGTGCCGCTGGTCGACGGCCGGCATCTCACCGCGCTGAACCTGCAGCAGGAGTACCTGGCGCGGGTCGTCGCGCACCTGGAGGAGACCGTCGGCAACCAGCGCTCGGACTGGGACCCCGACACCCGCGAGGTCGTCGAGGAGTGGGAGTCGGTGCTCGCCGACCTCGAGCGGGACCCCATGCTCACCGCCGACCGGCTGGACTGGACGGCGAAGCTCAAGCTGCTGGAGGCCTACCGCGAGCGGGACGGCCTGACCTGGGCGTCCGGCCGGCTCGGCATGGTCGACCTGCAGTACTCCGACGTGCGGCTGGCCAAGGGCCTGTACAACCGGCTCGTCACCCGCGGGTCGATGCGCCGGCTCGTGACCGAGGACGAGGTCATGGCCGCGATGACCCAGCCGCCGGAGGACACCCGCGCCTACTTCCGGGGCACCTGCATGGGCCGCTACCCGGTGGAGGTGGCCGCCGCGTCCTGGGACTCGGTGATCTTCGACCTGGGGCGCGAGTCGCTGGTCCGGATCCCGACCCTGGAGCCGCTGCGGGGCACCCGCAAGCACGTCGGGGAACTTTTCGACACGGTGTCCAGTGCCGCCGAGCTGGTGGACAAGCTCACGGGATCGTGACCCCGCCCCGGTGACCCGGCCTGCGTGACCCGGGCCGCCCGTTCCGACCCACCGACGCGCTCCGGGCGATTTTGTCGGTGGTGATCGGTAAGGTGAAGGTGTCCCAGTGCAAGGAGGAGGCGTCATGTCGCAGGAGCAGACGAAGCGCCAGGGCGGTGGCGACGGCGACGACGAGTCCGGCGAGAACGCGTCCGGATCCGGCCAGGAGCGTCGGGAGAAGCTCGGCGAGGACGTCGACACCATCCTCGACGAGATCGACGACGTCCTCGAGGAGAACGCGGAGGACTTCGTCCGGTCCTACGTCCAGAAGGGCGGCGAGTGACCGCCTAGCGGGCACCATCGCATCCACAGCAGTACCGTCCCGGCCGGGTCCGCACCAGCGGGCCCGGCCGTGCCGGAACGGCCGCCGCAGCACCCACGGGCACCGTGGCGGGACCCCCGGCGCACGCAGTTCGAACGAGAGGCACGTCGAAGAAGATGGAGTTCCGGCCGTCGGTCACCCCCGGACTGGTGCCCGCGCACCACACGGGCCAGCTCGGCACCTTCCTCACCGGGTCCGAGTCGTTCTCCGAGTTCGTCGGGGTCACGGCGCCGCACCTGGTGCCCGGCGCCGGGGTCGTCCCGCAGGCCGGCCCGGGCACGGCCGACGCGCTCGGCGTGCCGCACGGCACCACGATCGTCGCGCTGACCTTCTCCGGCGGGGTCGTCATCGCCGGTGACCGCCGCGCGACCTCCGGGAACGTGATCGCCCAGCGCGACATCGAGAAGGTGTTCGTCACCGACACCCACTCGGCGGTCGGCATCGCCGGCTCGGCCGGGATCGCGCTGGAGATGGTCCGGCTGTTCAGCGTGGACCTGGAGAACTACGAGAAGCTCGAGGGCGTGCCGCTGTCGCTGGACGGCAAGGCGAACCGGCTGGCCGGGATGGTCCGGCAGAACCTCGGCGCGGCGCTGCAGGGGTTCGTGGTCGTCCCGCTGTTCGCCGGCTACGACACCGCGATCTCCGACCCGGCCCGGGCCGGGCGCATCGTCACCTACGACCCCACCGGCGGCCGCTACGACGAGCACCTCGGCTTCCACGCCGTCGGCTCCGGCTCGGTGTTCGCGAAGTCGTCGCTGAAGAAGCTGCACGACCCGGCCGCCGACCTGGACGGCGCGGTGCGGACCGCGGTGGAGGCGCTCTACGACGCCGCCGACGACGACACCGCCACCGGCGGACCGGACACCGTGCGCCGGATCTACCCGGTGGTCGTCGGGATCACCGCCGACGGCGCCGTCCGGCGGACCGAGGACGAGATGACCGCCGTCGTCGACCAGGTCATCGCCGGGCGCCGGGAGCGCCCGGGCGGGCCCCGCTGAGCCACCGGTCCATGCCGATGCGTCCCCTCCCCGCACGAGAACGAGCCTGGAGCGCCTCCCCATGACGATGCCGTTCTACTCCTCCGTCGACCAGCTCCTGCGCGACCGGTCGGAGCTCGCCCGCAAGGGCATCGCCCGCGGCCGCAGCGTGGTCGTCCTGACCTACGCCGGCGGCGTGCTGTTCGTCGCCGAGAACCGGTCGACCGCGCTGCACAAGGTCTCCGAGATCTACGACAAGATCGGGTTCGCCGCGGTCGGCCGGTACAACGAGTTCGAGAACCTGCGCACCGGCGGCATCCGGATGGCCGACTTCCGCGGCTTCACCTACGACCGGCGCGACGTCACCGGGCGGATGCTGGCCAACGCCTACGCGCAGGCTCTCGGCACGGCGTTCGTCGAGCAGCAGAAGCCGTTCGAGGTGGAGCTGTGCGTGGCCGAGGTCGGCACCGAAGCCGACGGCGACCAGCTGTACCGGATCACCTACGACGGGTCGATCACCGACGAGCCGCGGTACGTCGTCATGGGCGGCCAGACCGAGCCGATCTCGACCAAGCTGGGCGAGACCTACGAGCCCGGTCTCGAGCTCGGCGCCGCGATCGGGGTCGCGCTCGGCGGCCTGCAGGTCCCCGGCGCCGACCCGGCCTCGCCCGGCAACGGGGCCAAGTCGGCGCCGCGGGTGCTCAGCCGGGAGGCGCTCGAGGTCGCGGTGCTCGACCGCACCCGCCCGCGCCGCACGTTCCGCCGGATCGAGGGCGCCGCGCTGGCCGAGCTGCTGCCGGCCGCGAACCGCGGCACCGCCGAGCCGGAGCCGCACGTGGCCGGCGGCGACGACACCCCGGCCGCCGGGGGTGCCCTGGGGGAGGGCGGTTCGTCCTGACCCGCTTCTCCGCCACCACCCGGTCGGACGCGGTCGTCACCGCCGACCGGACCGAGGTGTGGCGTGCCCTCACCGACCCGGCGCTGCTGCCGCGGCTGACGCCGCTGCTGAACCGGATCGAGGCGTCCAGCGAGGGCGGGGACACGTTCTGGCGCTGGCACCTGGTCCGGCTGGCGGTCCTCGGCGTCGGGATCAAACCGGTGTTCACCGAGCGGATGACCTTCACCGAGGGCAAGCGGATCGAGTTCACGCACGCTCCGCCGGAGGGTGTCACCGAGTGGGCGGGCGCGGAGGGGTACTACGCGCTCGACGACGCCGAGGCCGCCGGGGACGGCACGCCGGCGACCCGGTTGGAGATCGCGCTGACCCTGGACGTCGACCTGCCGCTGTCCCGGCTGGCCGCCCCGGTGGTCACCCGCACGATGAGGACGACGATGGACCGGACCGGGGACCGGTTCGCCGCGAACCTGCTGCGGCACCTGGACGCCCGGGAGCGCTGAGCGCCGGCCGCTACACGACGATGCGCTCGGCGCCGGTGTAGACGTTGCCGGTCGCGCCGCGCAGGAACCCGACCAGCGTCATCCCGGCCTCCTCGGCGAGCTCCACGGCCAGCGACGACGGCGCCGACACCGCCGCCAGCGCCGGCACCCCCGCCATGACCGCCTTCTGCACCAGCTCGAACGAGGCCCGCCCGGACACCATCAGCACCGTCCCTGCGGCCGGGATCCGGCCGTCCATCAGCATCCGGCCGAGCACCTTGTCGACGGCGTTGTGCCGGCCCACGTCCTCCCGCGCGACGAGGAGCTCGCCGGCGGCGTCGAACAGGCCCGCGGCGTGCAGGCCACCGGTGGAGCCGAAGACCTTCTGCCGCTCGCGCAGCCGGTCCGGCAGCTCCAGCAGCAGCGTGCGGTCCAGCCGCAGCGGATCGGCCGCGGGGGAGTGCCGGGTCTTGAGCTTCACCGCGTCCAGCGAGGCCTTCCCGCACACCCCGCACGAGGACGTCGTGTAGAAGTTCCGCTCGACCGAGACGTCCGGCGGCTCGACCCCGGCGGCGAGGTCGACGTCGAGGACGTTGTAGGTGTTGCGGCCCTGCTCGTCGACCGAGTCGCAGTAGCGGGCCGACGCCAGGTCGGCGCGGCCGCCGATGACCCCCTCGGTGAGCAGGAACCCGTGCGCGAGCTCGACGTCGTGTCCCGGGGTGCGCATGGTGACCGTCAGCGGCCGCCCCGCGACCCGGATCTCCAGCGGCTCCTCGGCGACCAGCGTGTCCGGCCGCGACCGCGTGGACCCGTCGGGGTTCAGGCGCAGCACCGGCCGGCGGACCGTCAGCCGTCCCATCTCGGTCTCCCTCCGGGCCGCGACGGGGTGCCCGGAGGCAGCGGCCGGCCTCCAGGGTAGGAGCCGGCCGGGCCTGCGTGCACCGGTCTCGGACCCCGGCACCGGCGGCCTACGATCACCGCCGTGCGTGGGTACGGGGGGCGCCGCCCCGGCGCGGGGATCGTCCTGGCCGGTGGCCGGTCGTCGCGGATGGGCACGCCGAAGGCGGACCTCGACTGGCACGGCGCCGCGCTGCTGACCCGCACCGTGGCCGTCCTGGGGCGGGCGGTGGCCGGGCCGGTCGTCGTCGTGCGGGCGGCCGGGCAGGCCCTGCCGGAGCTGCCCGCCGGCACCGAGGTGTGCGACGACCCGGTGCCCGGCCTGGGCCCGCTGCCGGCGATCGGGGTCGGGCTGGCCGCGGTCGCCGACCGCGCCGCGGCGGCGTTCGTCGCGTCCACCGACCTGCCGTTGCTGCACCCGGCGTTCGCCGCGCGCATGCTGGACCTGCGGCGCGGGCACGACGTCGCGCTCCCGGCCGCGCACGGCCACCACCAGCCGCTGGCCGCCGCCTACCGCACCGGGCTGGCGGGCACGATCGCCGAGCTGACCGCGGCCGGGGAGGGCAAGCCGCCGTCGCTGTTCGCCCGGGTCGAGGTGCACCGGATCGAGGAGGGACCGCTGCGGTCGGACCCGGTGCTGGCCCGGCTCGACCCGCGGCTGGACTCGCTCACCAACGTGAACACCCCCGACGAGTACACCGCCGCGCTGGCCCGCCCGCTGCCGGCCGTGACGGTGCACGACGGTGACCGGGCCCGGACCGCACGGGCGGCGACGGCCGGGCAGCTGGGCGTGCCGGTGCGTGCCTGCGGGGACACCGTCGCCCCGGACGGCCCGCTCCCGGCCTGGTTCCCGCTCGTCACCGGGGACGAGGTCGCCGTCCACGGCCCCCGACAGCCGGGCCCGCGCACCGGCGACGACCGGCGACGGTAGGGCTCGCGGATCCCGGCGAGGGCCCTGCGCACCGGCGCGGTCGAAGATCGCGAACCCGGAGGGCGCGGCACGACATTCCTGCCGGTCCGGATCATGTGATGTGGGTCGCCCGCTTGCTACGGTGGACCCGTCCCGGATTGCACCACCGGAGGTCGACGATGACCCGCACCACCAGCACCCGTCGTGGGTTCCGCCCCCGCCACGTCCGGCTCACCGAGCCGCTCGTCCGCGACGGAGGCGAGCTGCGCCCCGCCTCGTGGGACGAGGCCCTGGAGCGGGCCGCGGCCGGGTTCCGGGACGTGCCGGCGGAGCGTTTCGGCATGTTCAGCTGCTCGAAGGCCACCAACGAGATGAACTACACCGCCCAGAAGTTCGCCCGGGCGGTGATGGGCAGCAACAACGTCGACAGCTGCAACCGCACTTGACACGCACCCAGCGTCGTCGGTCTGACGGCGGTCTTCGGTGCCGGCGGCGGCACCTCGGCGTACGTGGAAGCCGAACACGCCGACCTCCTCGTCCTCTGGGGCAGTAACGCCCGCGAGACGCACCCGATCTTCTTCCACCACGTGCTGCAGGGCCTGCGCAACGGGGCCCGGATGTACTCGGTCGACCCGCGACACACCTCGACCGCGCACTGGGCCGATGCGTGGCTGGGGCTCGACGTCGGCACCGACATCGCGCTCGCCAACGCCATCGGGCGGGAGATCATCCACGCCGGTCTGGTGAACCGGGCGTTCGTCGAGCGGGCCACGTCCGGGTTCGAGGAGTACGCGGCGTCGGTGGAGCCGTACACGCTGGAGCGGGCCGAGGAGATCACCGGGGTGCCGGCGGGGTCGATCCGGGAGCTGGCGCATGCCTATGCGCGGGCCGACCGGGCGCAGATCTGCTGGACGTTGGGGATCACCGAGCATCACAACGCGGCGGACTACGTGTTCGCGTTGATCAATTTGGCGTTGCTGACCGGGCATGTGGGCCGGTACGGGTCGGGGTTGGTGCCGTTGCGGGGGCAGAACAACGTCCAGGGTGGCGGTGACATGGGGGCGATCCCGGCCAAGCTGCCCGGTGGCTACGACGTGCACGACGACACCGCCCGGGCCCGGTTCCAGGCCGTCTACGGCGGGAAGCCGATCCCGCCGGACAAGGGCATGCACCTGTCCGAGATGTTCGAGGCGATGGAACGCGGCGAGCTCTCGGCGCTGTACTGCATCGGGGAGAACCCCGCCGAGACCGAGGCCAACGCGCTGCACGCCCGGCACCTGCTGTCCTCGCTCGACCACCTCGTCGTCCAGGACATCTTCCGGACCGCGACCGCGGAGCTGGCCGATGTCGTGTTGCCGGCGGCGGCGGACTGGTGCGAGTACGAGGGCACCGTCACCAACTCCGAACGGCGGGTGCAGCGGGTCCGCAAGGCGATCGACCCACCCGGCCTGGCCCGCCCCGACACCCACATCATCTGCGGCGTCGCCGACCGGATGGGACACGACTGGGGTGAGCCGACGGCCGAGCAGGTGTGGGACGAGCTGCGGTCGGTGTCGCTGAACTGGCACCACGGGATGAGCTACGCGCGGCTGGACGCGATGGGTGGCATCCAGTGGCCGTGCCCGACCGAGGACCATCCGGGCACGCCACTGCTGCACGCCCGGCTCTGGGCCGACGACCCCGCCGAGCGGGGCACACCGGCCCCGTTCACCCCGGTCGAGCACGTGCCGCCGATCGAGGAGCTCTCCGAGGAGTTCCCGATCCGGCTGACCACGGTCCGGGTGCTGGACGCCTACAACTCGGGGGTGCAGACCGGCGGGTACGCCTCGCCGCTGCGCCGCCGGGAGTCGCTGCGGATGGACGCGGCCGACGCCGCCCGCCTCGGCATCACCGACGGCGAGCAGGTCCGGGTGACCAGCCGGCGCGGCTCGGTGGAGGCACCGGTCGCGCTCGACCCGTCCCTGCGACCGGGTCTCGCCTCGTTCACGCCGCACTTCACCGAGGAGGTCGACGTGAACGCGCTGACCAACGACGCGTGGGACCCCAAGTCCGGCACCTCGGAGTTCAAGGCGACCGCCGTGCGCATCGAGAAGGTCACCGGCCTGCCGGTGGCGGGGGAGTAGTGGATGGACCTGCACCTGTCGTCGGCGGAGCCGAGCACCTCCGAGCGGGAGGCCGTCGACGCGGCCTTCGCGCTGCTCGCACCCACCGCCGCCGAGCTGACCAGCGCTGACCGGCCGACCCGGTCGGCGCACGGCGGTCACGAGGCCCGGTCCCGGCGGCACCTGCTGCTCCCGGTGTTGCACGCCGTGCACGACGCGGTCGGATGGATCTCCGAGGGGGCGCTCAACCACATCGCGCGGACCCTGTCGGTGCCGCCGGCCGAGGTGTACGGGGTCGCGACGTTCTACGCGATGTTCTCGGTGGAGCCGCGGGCGCCGCGGGTGGTGCACGTGTGCGACGACGTCGCCTGCGGCCCGAACGGCGGCGAGGAGATCATCACGGCGCTGGAGTCGGGGCTGGACGGCTCGGACTCGGCGTGCTGGGTGCGCAGCCCGTGCCTGGGCCTGTGCGAGCGTGCCCCGGCGGTGCTGCACCAGCGCGCCGGGGAACCCGACCTGTCGCAGGCCCCGGCCACGCCGGCGGCCGTCCTGGAGGCCGCGCGGGCCCCGGCCGACCCGGACGGCCGGCAGGCCGAGGTCGCTGATGCTGCGTTCGCCGATGCGGGGGTCAGTGCCCCGCAGACCCGCACCGGTGAACACCTGCGCCTGCTGCGGCGGGTCGGCGTGGTCGACCCGTCCTCGCTGGACGACTACCGGTCCCGTGGCGGGTATGCGGCCCTGCGGCGGGCGGTGGATCTGGGCCCGACCCGGGTGATCGCCGAGCTGAAGGACGCCGCGCTGACCGGGCGGGGTGGGGCGGCGTTCCCGACCGGGGTGAAGTGGGAGACGGTGGCCTCGGCCCCGGAACGTCCGCACTATGTGGTGTGCAACGCCGACGAGTCCGAGCCGGGCACGTTCAAGGACCGGGTGTTGATGGAGGGCGACCCGTTCGGCCTGGTCGAGGCGATGACGATCGCCGGGTACGTGACCGGTGCGACGACCGGGTATCTCTACATCCGTGGGGAGTACCCGTTGGCGACCCGCCGGTTGCAGGACGCGATCGCCGCCGCCCGGGCGCGGGGCTATCTCGGCGCCGATGTGATGGGTGAGGGGTTCGCCTTCGACATCGAGCTGCGCCGCGGGGCGGGGGCCTACATCTGTGGCGAGGAGACCGCGCTGCTGGAGTCGATCGAGGGTTTCCGCGGGGAGCCGCGGAACAAGCCGCCGTTCCCGGCCACGGTGGGGTTGTTCGGCAAGCCGACGGTGATCAACAACGTGGAGACCCTCTACGACGTGGTGGAGGTCCTCGATATCGGTGGGCTGGGGTTCGCCGGGATCGGGGGCGGGCGCTCGACCGGGCCGAAGCTGTTCTGCGTGTCCGGGGCCGTCGGCGTGCCGGGGGTGTATGAGGTCGGGTTCGGGACCACGTTGCGGCAGCTGCTCGAGCTGGCCGGTGGGGTGCGGGGGACGCTGCGCACGGTGCTGCTCGGTGGGGCGGCCGGCGGGTTCGTCACCCCGGACCAGCTCGACGTGCCGCTCACGTTGGAGGGCACCCGGGACATCGGGGCGACGGTGGGGTCGGGGGTGGTGCTGGTGTTCGACACGACCGCGGACCTGACCGGCACGTTGCGGCGGATCGCGGCGTTCTTCCGGGACGAGTCCTGTGGGCAGTGCGTGCCCTGTCGGGTCGGCACGGTCCGCCAGGAAGAGGCGCTGGCCCGCCTGGAACGGAACACGCCGATCGGGTCCCGGGAGACCGAGCTGGCCCTGCTCGACGACCTGGCCCGGGTCATGCAGGACTCCTCGATCTGCGGGCTCGGCCAGACCGCACCGTCCGCGGTGAAGTCGGCGATCGACCTGGGGCTGATCGCGGCGCCCGGCGGGCACCCGTCCACGAACGGCCACGGGGGCGACCGGTGACCCGGCCCGCCACGGCCGGTGCACGACCGAGGAGGCAGCGATGACCACGACCAGCGGCAAGGGCCCGGCAGGTCCGGGCAGTGGTTCGCGGGCGCCGCGCACCGACGTCGACGGGGCACCGGAGGCCGAGGCCGTCGCCACGAACGGCGCGGCCGGCACCGAGACACCCGGCGGTGGGCCGGCCGCCGGCGAGGGCGTCACCCGCCTGCGCCCGCCGGCCGGGGCCGGCGCCGTCGGCGTGACCGTCGCCGACCCGGCCGCACCCGCCCCCGGACCGGCCGAACGCCTGGCCGGTGGGCCGGTGATGCTCGGTCCGATCCGGCGGATGGTCACGGTGAGCCTGGACGGCACCGAGGTGCGGGTGCCGGAGGGGTCCACGGTGCTGGAGGCGCTGCACCGGGAGGGCAGCCCGGCCCAGGCGGACACGCCGACGTTGTGCTGGGCGCCGAACATGGACCCGATCAATGCCTGCCGGGTGTGTGTGGTCGAGGTCGAGGGTTCCCGGGTGCTGGCCCCGTCGTGTGCCCGCCGGTGTGAGGACGGGATGCAGGTCCGTACCGATACCGACAAGGTGCGGCACAGCCGGCGGATGGTGCTCGAGCTGCTGGCGTCCTCGGCGGACATGAGCCAGGCCAGCGCGGATGTGCAGCGGTGGATGGCCGACTACGGGGTCGACCCGGCCCGGTACGGCCCGCCGGCGCCGCCGAGTGTGGCGGGGGAGCGGGAGCGGCGGCATGCCGGGCACCACAGCGCGCCGGACGGCCGGTACGCGGCGAACGTGCACCAGCCGGTGAAGGTCGACAACGACCTGTACGTGCGGGACTACTCGCGGTGCATCATGTGCTACAAGTGCGTCAACGCCTGCGGCACCGATGCCCAGTACACGTTCGCGATCGCCGCGGCCGGGCGTGGGTTCGACGCCCGGATCGCCACCGAGCACGACGTGGAGCTGCCCGACTCGGCGTGTGTGTACTGCGGGAACTGTATCGGGGTGTGCCCGACCGGGGCGCTGAAGTCGGTGGCCGAGTACGAGCGGCGCGAGGCCGGGGACTGGCACCCGGACGAGGAGACCGTGACCACCACGATCTGCTCGTTCTGCGGGGTCGGCTGCAACCTCGAACTGCACGTCCAGCGCGGGCAGATCGTGAACGTGACCAGCCCGGCCGACCACTCGGTCACCCACGGGCACCTGTGCATCAAGGGACGGTTCGGGTTCCAGCACGTCCAGAACTTCTGACCGCCTGCGCGAGCCCTACACGATCAACATGTGGGTGAGAACGCGCCTTACCTCCTCGAGCTCGTCCTCGGACAGGGCGAGTTCCGGGGCACGCCGGCGGAACCGGCCGGCAGACACGGTGCGGACCTGCTCGGTGATGACCCAGCCGCCGGCTGAGGCGACGTGGACGCGATGCCTCCAGCCACGTCGTTCGACACTGGTCAACGGAAGCACGCTCACCAGGTGGCCCATCGTGAGGTCCAGGTGGAACTGCGACGAGACCACGAGCGCGGGCCGGTCCTTGCCCTGCTCGCGGCCACGCACCGGGCCGACGTCCACGAACCACACATGGCCGGGCTCGATCGGTGGCCGACTCACCCCCTGTCCGCCACCCACTCGTCACCGATCGGCGCATCCGCCGCCGCAATCTCGTCGGACTCGGCGACGTAGTCCGCCCATCCCTGGGGGTCCGCCTCGCGATAGCGGCGTACAGCGGCCACGGCCGCAGCCTGCCAGTGCTCGTCGATCAACCGTCGCACCGTCTCATCGGCTGACGCGCCGCCGAACTCGTCACGACCGATCCGCAGCACGCGCTCCCGGGTCTCGTCACTCACGCGCAGCACGACCCGACGATATCCGGCGTGTACAGCGGTGTAAACGTTCTCGTTTACGTGGGGCGCGGCGGCGAGCGGTCCCGTTCACCACACCCGGCGGCGCACGTCGGGCACGGTCGACGGCCCGGTGGCCTGCTCGGCGATCCACGGCCCCGGAATCGAGGGGTCGAGGATGCCTTCCTCCAGCCACGCGTACCGGCCCTCGAGCGTCCCCCGGGCGGCGCGCCGGTCGACGGCGTCGGTGTTGGTCCACAGCAGCCGGAACAGCTCCTGCACGCGGAGCCGGGCCTGGTGGCAGAACGTGTCGGCGAGGTCGCGCGCGTCCGCGGCACGCTCGGGATCCCCGGTGGCGATCGTGTCCGCGCGCAGGCAGCAGGCGCTCATCGCGAACAGCTCGGCGCCGATGTCCACGATCCGGCCGAGGAACCGCTGCCGGTGTTCCAGGCCCGCCTGCCAGCGGGCCATGCCGTAGAACGTCTGCCGGGCCAGGCGCCGGCTCGCCCGCTCGACGAACCGCAGGTGCCCGGCCAGCGGGCCGAACTCGGCGTAGGTGCCCGGGATCCGGTCACGACCGCCCACCAGGCCGGGCAGCCAACGCGCGTAGAACCGTCCGGCGCGACCGGCCGCGCCGACCTTGTCGGCGAGCGAGCTGTCCGGGTCGACGAGCTGCCCCGCTGCGGCGAGGTGGGCGTCCACGGCCTCGCGGGCGATCAGCAGGTGCATGATCTCGGTCGAGCCCTCGAAGGTGCGGTTGATCCGCAGGTCGCGGAGCATCTGCTCGGCCGGCACCCCGCGCTCGCCCCGGGCGGCGAGGGACTCGGCGGTCTCGAAGCCCCGCCCGCCGCGGATCTGGACGAGATCGTCGGCGACCCGCCAGGCCATCTCCGACCCGTACAGCTTGGCCAGGGCCGCCTCGATGCGGATGTCGTGGTGGCCCTGGTCGGCGAGGACGCTCGAGAGCTCCACCATCGCCTCGAGCGCGAACGCGGTGGCCGCGATGGACGCGATCCTGCCCCCGACGGCCTCGTGCTCACCGATCGGGCGTCCCCACTGGACCCGGGCCCGGGACCACTCGCGGGCGATCTTGGTGCACCACTTGGCGGAGCCCGCGCAGATCGCGGGCAGCGACAGCCGCCCGGTGTTCAGCGTCGTCAGCGCGATCTTCAGGCCCTCGCCCTCTGCCCCGATCCGGTTCTCCGCCGGCACCCGGACCCGGTCGAAGCGGGTCACGCCGTTCTCGATGCCGCGCAGGCCCATGAACGCGTTGCGGGCCTCGACGGTGATCCCCGGCGTGTCGGCCTCCACCACGAACGCCGTGATGCCCCCGCGGCGCCCCTCGGCGGCCGGTACCCGGGCCATCACGACGAGCAGGTCGGCGACGACCCCGTTGGTCGTCCAGAGCTTGACCCCGTCGAGCAGGTACGCGGTGCCGTCGTCGGTGGGCGTGGCCGACGTGCGCACCCGGGCCGGGTCGCTGCCCACATCGGGCTCGGTCAGCAGGAACGCGCTGATGGCGTTGCGTGCGCAGCGCGGGAGGAACCGGCGTTTCTGGTCGTCGGTGCCGAACAGGGCCAGCGGCTGCGGGACACCGATCGACTGGTGCGCCGAGAGCAGGGTGGCGATCGCCGGGTGCACCGACCCGGTCAGCATCAGGGCCTTGTTGTAGTCGACCTGGGACAGGCCGAGCCCCCCGTACTCGGGGTCGATCTTCATACCGAGCGCGCCCAGCTCGGCGAGCCCGGAGACGACCCGGTCGGGCAGCCGGGCCTCCCGCTCGATCCGGGCGGCGTCGACCTCGCGCTCGCAGAACGTGCGCAGCCGGTCCAGGAACTCCGCACCCCGGCCCCGGGCCTCCGCCTTCCCCGGGGGCCAGGGATGGATGAGGTCGAGCCGGAAGCGTCCGAGGAACAGCTCCTTGCCGAAACTCGGCTTGCGCCACGTCGATTCGCGGGCCTCCTCGGCCACCTGCCGGGCCTCGCGCTCGCTGACCTCGGTCACCGGGACCACCTCCCCGGACGGCGGTACCCGGTGCGGGAGGTGGTCTAACGTCGCCCGGAAACTGTCGGGGGTGGGTGCCACCCTGCACCCATGGCATCTCTCACCGGAATCGTGACCCTGGTCGCGGGCGCGACCCGCGGGGCGGGGCGCGGCATCGCCGTCGAGCTGGGCGCGGCGGGCGCCGTCGTCTACTGCACCGGGCGCACCACCCGGCAGCAGCGCTCCGAGTACGACCGCCCCGAGACGATCGAGGACACCGCCGACCTGGTCACCGCGGCCGGAGGCACCGGGATCGCCGTCCCCACCGACCACCTCGACCCCGGTGCCGTCGCCGCCCTCGTGGGCCGGATCGACCGCGAGCACGGCCGGCTCGACGTCCTGGTCAACGACATCTGGGGCGGTGAGCTGCTCGTGGAGTGGGACACCCCGGTGTGGGAGCACGACCTCGCCAACGGGTTGCGGACGCTCCGGCTGGCCGTCGACACCCATCTGATCACCGCGCACCACGCGCTGCGGCTGCTGTCCCGCACCCCGGGCGGGCTGGTCGTCGAGGTCACCGACGGCACCGCCGGGTACAACACCGAGAACTACCGGCTCAACGTCTACTACGACCTCGCCAAGATCGCGCCGATCCGGCTCGCCCGGTCCTGGGCGCACGAGCTGCGCGCGCACGGCGGCACCTCCGTGGCCGTCACCCCGGGCTGGCTGCGGTCCGAGCTGATGCTGCAGCACTACGGGGTCGCCGAGGAGAACTGGCGGGACGCCTGCGCCCGCGAGCCGCACTTCGCGATCTCGGAGACCCCGCGGTTCGTCGGCCGCGGGATCGCCGCACTCGCCGCCGACCCGGACCGGCACCGGTGGACCGGCCGCTCGACGTCGTCGGGCGAGCTCGCCCAGGTCTACGGCGTCGACGACCTGGACGGCTCCCGGCCGGACGCCTGGCGCTACATCGTCGAGGTGCAGGACGCGGGGAAGCCGGCCGACACGACCGGCTACCGGTGACCCCACCGGACGTCACCGCGCTCGTCGTCGTGGGCGTCGCCGTCGCGGCCGGGACGGCGGTGCAGGTGCTGCTCGGCTTCGGGGTGAACCTGCTGCTGGTGCCGGTGGCGCTGCTGCTGTGGCCGGGCCTGGTGCCGGTCCCGGCGATGGTGGTCAACCTGTTGCTCTCCGCCGGGGTCGCGGTGCGCTGGCGGCGGCACACCGACCCGGTCGTGACCCGGTGGGCGCTGGCCGGGTCGGTGCCCGGCCTGGCCGTCGGCGCCTGGCTGCTGGCCGTGCTCGACCCGGCCGCACTCGGGGTGCTGGGCGCGCTCGCGATCCTCGGCGCCGTCGCGATGGCCGCCCGCGGCCCGGTCGCGGTCCGCGCCGGGCCCCTGGCCAGCGCGGCCGCCGGATCCGGGTCCGCCGTCCTGGGGACGACGGCGGCCGTCACCGGCCCGCCGATCGCCCTGCTCCTCGCCGGCGCCGACCCGCGCCGGGCCCGGGCCACGGTCGCGGTGACCGGGACCGTCACCGCGCTGGTCGCGCTGGTGGTCGTTCTCGCCGGGCCGCTGCGCGGGTCGGCGGGCGAGGCACTCGCGGACGTGGCGTGGCTGCTGCCCGGGATCGCGGCCGGATGGCTCGGCGGGCACGCGCTCACCCATCGGGTGGACGCGGTGCTGCTCCGGCGGGGAGTGCTCGTGGTGTCGTCGGCGTCGGCCGTGGCCGTGCTGGTGCGGTCGCTGGTGTGACCCTGCAGGTCGGATGACGGGTGCCCGGGCGTCACGGCGCCGGAAGGAGCGACGGCGTGTCCACGCCGCGGGCCCCGGTGCCGGCGAGGTGGTGCGACGCGCGCCGACGCTCCTCCGTGGGGCCGGATGGTGCCACAGTCCGTCCAGCGCGCCGCACCGTGGCACCCCCAGCAGGGTCGGACCGTGCAGGTCGGCGGCCGAGATACGTCTCGCATGCGCGTAGCCGTCCTCGCCAGGGCGAGGTCGTGCGTCTCGGGCCCCGACGTTGCGGGTGATCTGCACGCAGACGCCCTGGCCGGGGCTAGATCGTGCGTCTCGGGCCCGGGGGGCGTTGGTGATCTGCACGATGGTGCCCTCGCAAGGGCGGAACCGTGCGCCTCAGGCTGACGGCCGCTGATCATCTGCACGCTGGTGCCCTCGCCGGGGCGGAATCGTGCGAGTCAGGCCCGGGGGCGCTGGTGATCTGCACGCAGATGCCCTCGCCAGGGCGGGATCGTGCGACTCGGGGCCGCGGCTGCTGGTGATCTGCACGATGGCGCCCTCGCCGGGGCGAGATCGTGCGACTCGGGCCCGGGGGGCGTTCGTGATCTGCACGATCGCGCCCTCGGCTGGGCGGGACCGTGCGACTCGGGCTCGAGGTTGCCGGTGATCTGCACGCTGATGCCCGCGCCGGGGCACGATCGTGCGTCCCGATCAACCGGGCTGCGGATGATCTGCACGCAGATGCCCGCGCCGGGGCAGGAACGTGCGCCTCGATCGGGCGGGCCCGTGGGCTCCCACAGTCGGGCCTGAGTGGACGACCGCGAGGCTGCGAACGGCGCGACCCGAGGTGGCGCGGCCCCCGGAAGCGGCGCCCCGGGACGGCGTGGCTCAGGGCCGCCGGCGCAACACGTGCAGGTCCACCCCGTGCGGCAGCGGCCGGGTCCGCACCGTCCACCGATCCCGGTTCGCGGCCAGCCACCGCGGCGTCTCCGGGCGCCCCGGGTCGGCCAGCCACACCGCCGCCCGCCGGCTGGTCACCCGGGGAAGGAGCGTGGTGAGCGCGTCGGCGGCGGCCGCCCCGTAGAGGACGTCCGCGGCGAGCACCAGGTCCCAGCGCCGGTTCTCGAGCAGCGGGTCGCGCCCGTCGAACGAGGCCGCCGCCGTGTCCACCGCCAGCCCGGAGCGGCGGGCGTTCGCCGCGACCCACGCGACGGCGGCGGGGGACCGGTCGGTGGCCACGACCGGCGCCGCGCCGGCCCGGGCGGCGACCAGGGACGGCAGCCCGAGCCCGCAGCCCAGCTCCAGCACCCGCCGTCCGGCCAGCCGGTCCGGGCCCGCCTGGTCCACGGCCGTCGCCAGTGCCCGGCCGGCCGGCCACAGGTGGGCCCAGTGTGCCGGGTGCAGCTCCTCGATCCCGTCGGCGAGCGTGACCGGGTCGGGCCGCACCGCGTCCGGGTCGGCCGGGCGCAGCAGCGTGAGCGGGCCGCGGGGCAGCGCGACCTGCTCGAGCACCGCGGGCCCGGTGGGGCCGAGCGGACCCCGCTGGTCCGGTGGGCGCGCAGGGCTGCCGTCGTCGTCGTGCTCGGAGCGCGGCACCGTGGTCAGACTCCCGCGCGGTGCGTCCACCGCCCGCCGACCAGCGTGCCGGCGACCGGCATCGCCCGCAGCGTCGCCGGGTCGCAGGACGTCGGGTCGGCGTCGGTCAGCACCAGGTCGGCGCGGGCGCCCTCGGTGACCGCGCCGACCGAGCCGGGCACCACCCCGAAGGACGCCCCGAGTGCCACCGCCCGGTCGAGCTCCTGTTCGGCGTGCCAGCGGTCCCGGCCGTCGGCCGTGCGGTGCACCGCGGCCGCGAGCGCGATCCACGGGTCGAGGGGCGCGACCGGGGCGTCCGAGCCGAGCGCGAGCCGGGCCCCGGCATCGTGCAGCGAACGGTAGGCGAACGCGCGCCCGGTGCGGCCCGCCCACAACCGGTCGGCGACGTCGCGGTCGTCCAGCGCGTGCTCGGGCTGCACCGACGCGACCAGACCCATCCCGGCGAACCGGGGCACGTCGTCACCCCGGAGCAGCTGGGCGTGCTCGATCCGGCCGCGCGCCCCGGTGGCGGCGAACGCGTCCAGCACCAGGGTGTTCGCGTGGTCGCCGATGGCGTGCAGCGCGGCCTCCAGGCCGGCGTCACGGGCCCGCTCCAGCAGCGGCCGCAGCGACGACGGGGGCACCAGCAGCAGCCCGCACGGGTTGTCGATCACCGCGCCCGGCGGCTGCGGGTACGGGTCGTAGCAGTAGGCGGTGCGGGTGTTGAGCGACCCGTCGGTGATGACCTTGAGCGGACCCGCGGTGAGCAGCCCGCCGGTGCCGTCGACGACGTCACCGGACCGCAGCCCGGTCGCGATCGCCTTCTCCAGCTGGTCCGGCCACACCGACGCCTCGACCCGCAGCCCGGTCGTCCCGGCCGCGATCCGGCGCTGCCAGTCCGGCAGCGACCACGGCGCCTCGAAGTCGACGATCCCGACCACCCCGCGGGCCGCGGCGGCGCCGGCGGCGTCGGCGACGAACCCGTCGAGGACCTCGTCGGGCACGTCCTGCAGCGCGACGGTGACCGCGAAGAACTCGGACTCGCGGATCCGGCCGGTCGGGTGCCCGCGGTAACCGAACCGCTCCAGCGCCGCACCGTTGAGCCACCCCTGGTGCAGGTCACCGGACACGAGGACGACCGGGACGTCCCCGGACACGGCGTCCAGCAGGCCCCGGTGCGCCTCGTCGGGCCACAGCGAGTCCCGGAACCCGAACCCGACCAGCACCTCACCGCCCGCGGGCGGGGCGGACGCGAGCCGCTCGGCGACGAGCTCCGCGCAGTCGGCGGCAGACCGGGCCCCGGACAGGTCGAGGCGCCGCCGCGCGAGCGCCCACTGCGCCATGTGCACGTGGTGGTCCCAGAGCCCGGGCAGCAGCGCGCGGCCGTCGCACTCGACGACCTCGGCTCCGCCGGGGTCGAGCGCGGTATCGACGGAGCCGGCCGGGCCGGTGGGACCGATCGCGGCGACCCGGTGCCCGGACAGCAGCACGTCCACCGGCTCGCCGAGGCCGGTGCGGTCCGGCAGGAGCGGACGGACGGAACGCAGCAGCACGGCAGTCACCCCTGGAACGGACGGTCGCGGCCGGTCCAGCGGGTCTCGTCCCGCCGGTACACCGGGATCGGGCGCTCGGTGACCCGGAACGTGTAGCGGCCGGCCTCCTCGACGACCTCGCCGTCGGTGGCCAGCATGCTGGGCTCGAACAGCTCCACGTCCAGGCGCGGGACCTCCCGCTGGTGGTAGACCCGGCTGTGGTCGAGCGCGGAGAGGATCAGCGCGGCCACCACCCGCAGCCGGGAGAACCGGACGTCGGCACGCAGCCAGCGGACGTCGAGCAGCCCGGAGTCCAGCGTCGGCCGCCACGCCGGGACCGCGCCCCGCGGGTGGTAGGGGCCGTTCCCGACGAACAGGAACCACACCTTGTACCAGCGGCCCTCGATCTTCACGCTGATCTTCTCGGAGCGCCGGAGCACGGTGATCAGCGCCGCCGCGAACGCCGGCCACTTGCCGTAGCGCGGCTGCCACTGTTCCCGCAGCTTCACCAGCTCGGGGTACGAGCCGATCGAGGCCGTGTTGATGAAGTAGCGGGTCCGGGTCACCGAGACGTCCTCGGGGTCGTCCAGCCGCCCCGGGTGTGCCTCCACCAGCGCCAGGTCGACGGCGACGGCCTCACCGGCCTCGGTGGCGTCGACGGCCTCCTGGGTGTCGTAGATGCCGACGTCGCGGGCGAAATGGTTCAGCGTCCCGCCCGGGACGACGACCAGCGGCAGCCCGTGCCGGTCCGCGACCGCCGCGGCGCTGGCCACGGTGCCGTCCCCGCCGGCCACCCCGACCGCCCGCACCCACGGCCCGAGCTGCGCGATCGCGTCCTCGAGCATGTCCTCGACCTTCACCCCGTCCCCGACGACCAGGTGGTGCGCGGCCGGCATCCGGGTGGCCACCTCGTCGGAGACGTCGTGGTCCGGCGGCCCGGAGAACGGGTTGGACACGATCACCAGGCCCGCACCGCCCGGCAGCGCCGGGACGGTGTCCATCGGCCGGGCCCGGGCCTCGTCGCTGGGCCGCACCGGCCACCAGCGGCGGGTGAGCTGGGCGGCCGCCGTCCCGACCGCAGCGCCGACCAGGACGTCCGAGGTCCAGTGCACGCCGACGTGCACCCGCGACCAGGCCACGAGCGCGGCCAGCGGCACCACCGCCGGCGCGACCCGGCGGTTCTCCATCGTCACGGCGGTCGCGAACGCCGCGGCCGAGGCGGCGTGCCCGGACGGGAACGACGACGACGAGGGCGCGTCCGGGATCGTCCGGTAGGCCGGCAGCTCGGCGGCGGCCGGGCGGCGGCGGGGCAGCAGCGGCTTCAGCACCGCGTTGGCGGTGAAGCTGGTCAGCGCGATCGACACCACGCCACGCATCGCGGCCTTGCGTCCCGCACCCCGCCGGACCGCCAGGATCCCGGCGATCGCGAACCACAGCACGCTGTGATCGGCCGTCCGGGTGAGACGGCGCAACGTCCGGTCCACCCGGCTCGGCGGGCGGGTCGCGATGAAGCCGGTGATGGCCTTGTCCAGCTGCGAAACCGTCGCCAATCCGCCGTCCACCCGGCGGGACCGGCGTGCGACGCGCTCGAACCATCCGCTCACAGCACTGACAGTAGAGGGGGTCCGGCGCATACCCTGAGCCCCATGCAGCGTCGGATCTTCGGGGTCGAGACGGAGTTCGGTGTCACGTGCACCTTCCACGGGCAGCGACGACTGTCCCCGGACGAGGTGGCGCGCTACCTGTTCCGGCGGGTGGTGTCGTGGGGCCGGTCGTCCAACGTCTTCCTCCGCAACGGTGCCCGCCTCTACCTCGACGTCGGATCGCACCCCGAGTACGCCACCGCCGAGTGCGACTCGCTGACCCAGCTCGTCGCCCACGACAAGGCCGGCGAGCGCATCCTCGAGGACCTGCTGGTCGACGCCGAGCGGCGGCTGGTCGACGAGGGCATCGGCGGCGACATCTACCTGTTCAAGAACAACACCGACTCGGCGGGCAACTCCTACGGCTGCCACGAGAACTACCTGGTCGCCCGGCAGGGCGAGTTCTCCCGGATCGCGGACGTGCTGCTGCCGTTCCTGGTGACCCGCCAGCTCATCTGCGGGGCCGGGAAGGTGCTGCAGACCCCGCGCGGCGCGGTGTACTGCCTGTCCCAGCGGGCCGAGCACATCTGGGAGGGCGTGTCGTCGGCGACCACCCGGTCCCGGCCGATCATCAACACCCGGGACGAGCCGCACGCCGACGCCGAGCGCTACCGCAGGCTGCACGTCATCGTCGGCGACTCGAACATGTCCGAGGTCACGACCCTGCTCAAGGTCGGGACGGCCACGCTGGTGCTGGAGATGATCGAGGCCGGCGTCCAGTTCCGCGACTTCACCCTGGACAACCCGATCCGGGCGATCCGCGAGATCAGCCACGACCTCACCGGCCGCCGCGGGGTGCGGATGGCCGGTGGCCGGGAGGCCAGCGCCCTGGACATCCAGCGCGAGTACCACGCCCGCGCCGTGGACTACCTGCAGTCGCGCGGGCACGAGGACAAGGTCATGGAGCGGGTCGTCGAGCTGTGGGGCCGCACCCTGGACGCGGTCGAGACCCAGGACCTGTCGCTGATCGACCGGGAGATCGACTGGGCGATCAAGCACCGGCTGGTCGAGCGCTACCGCGACAAGCACGACCTGGAGCTGTCCAGCGCCCGGATCGCCCAGCTCGACCTCGCCTACCACGACGTCCGGCGCGGGCGCGGCCTGTTCGACATGCTCCAGCGCAAGGACCTCGTCGACCGGGTGACCGACGACGGCGAGATCGAGGCCGCCAAGGACACCCCGCCGCAGTCGACCCGGGCGAAGCTGCGCGGCGACTTCATCGCCGCCGCCCAGGCCGCCGGGCGGGACTTCACCGTCGACTGGGTGCACCTCAAGCTCAACGACCAGGCGCAGCGGACCGTGCTGTGCAAGGACCCGTTCCGGGCCGTCGACGAGCGGGTGGACCGGCTGATCGCGTCGTTGTGAGGCCGCTGCGCGGCTCGTGAGTACTTTTCGCGGTCCCGACCGCGAGAAGCACTCACAAGCCCTCGGGGCCCCACCCCTCGCCCGGCGGGTACATCTCCGTCGCCTCCTCCCGCCGGCCGGGCCGCACGATGCGGCCCAGCCGGGACTCCGAGGGGTCGGCGAACACGTGCAGCCCGAACCGGTCCGACAGCGCCCGGCACACCGCGACACCGCGCACCGAGTTGCCGTGCCGGTCCAGCCCGGGGGAGTAGACGCCGACACCGATCGCGTCCGGGATGGCGGCCAGGATCGCCCCGGAGACGCTGGACTTGGCCGGGATCCCGACGTCGTAGGCCCACTGGCCGGCGGCGTCGTACATGCCGCACATGCTCATCACCGACAGCACGTCGCGGGTGTAGGTGCGGGGCAACGCCGGGACACCGGTGAACGGGTTCGCCCCGCCGCGCGCGAGCGTGGCCGCCATCGTGGACAGCTCCAGCGCGGTGACCGTCACCGAGCAGCCGGCCAGGTAGACGAAGAGGTTGTCCTCGATGTTGCCGTGCAGCATGCCGAGGCTGCGCATCAGGTACGACAGCGCGACGTTGCGGTCGTTGGACACGAGCTGCTCGGCGAGGATCTCCTCGTCGACGGCGAGGTCGGGGTTCCCGGAGTAGATCCGCAGCCGGGTGAGCAGCCGCTCGACCTTCTCCTCCTTGCTGGCGCCGTGCACGAGGTTCGCCGCGACCAGCGCCCCGGCGTTGATCATGGGGTTGAACGGCCGGTTGTTCACCTCGTCGAAGGTGATCGAGTTGAACGGGTCGCCGGACGGCTCGACCCCCACCCGCAGCAGCACCTCCTCGCGGCCGTTGTCCTCCAGCGCCAGGCCGTAGGTGAACACCTTCGAGATCGAGTGCAGCGGGAAGCGCGCGTCGGCGTCGCCGACCGCCCACTGGGTGCCGTCGACGTCGGTGGCGGCCAGGCCGAACAGGTGGGAGCGGTCGGCCATCGTCGGCGGGTAGTACGCGACGACGCGGCCGTCGGGGATGCCGCCGGGCCGCCGGACGACCTGATGCAGATCCTCGAGCTGCTGCTGCACGATCTCGCGCTCGGTCGGCTCCATCTCCCACCCTCCGCCGTGTTCCGCGCGGGGCCGGGAGCCGCCGCGACGGGATGCGCAGCGGAACTTAGTGGCCGGGCCCGCGGCTCCGTCGATCCCGGGCATCGTGCGGCGCCGCGGTCCCCGGTGCCCGGCCGCACGGGGCGGCCGGTCCGGTGGCGGCCACGCCGATACGATGCCGTCGTGTCCTCCGCCCGCGCCGAGCGACTGGTCAACCTGGTCCTCTGCCTGATGTCGACGCGGCAGTACCTGCCCGCGGAGCGGATCCGGGCGACCGTGCCGGGCTACGCCGAGGCCGCCAGCGACGAGGCGTTCTTCCGCATGTTCGAACGGGACAAGGCCGAGCTGCGCGAGCTGGGCGTGCCGCTCGAGACCGGGCACACCTCCGCGTTCGACACCGTCGAGGGCTACCGGATCGCCCGCGCCGACTACGAGCTCGGCGAGATCGCGCTGGAGCCGGACGAGGCCACCGTCGTCGCCCTGGCCGGGAACCTGTGGGACTCCCCGGACCTGGCCGGCGCCGCGCACGGTGCCCTGGTGAAGCTGCGGGCGGCCGGGGTGGAGGTCGCCGAGACCCCGGCCGCGACCGTGCGGCCCGGCCTGCACGCCGGCGAGCCCGCGCTCGGGCCGCTGCTCGCCGCGACCCGCGCCGGGCACGCGGTGACCTTCGAGCACCGGCGCGGCGGACCGGCCGACCCGCCGGCCCGGCGCACCGTCGAGCCGTGGGGTGTGGTGTCCTACCGCGGCCGCTGGTACCTGGTGGGGCACGACCGCGACCGCGACGACGTCCGCTGCTTCCGGCTGTCCCGGATCACCGGCGGGATCCGGGCCACCGGCCCGGCCGGCGCGGTGACCGTGCCCGACGGGGTGGACCTGCGGGCGATCGTGCGCGCCTCTGCCGGGCCGCGGCCGGTGTCCGGGACGGCGCGGGTGTGGGTCGCCGAGGGCCGCGCGGCCGGGCTGCGCCGGCTGGGCCGCGATCAGGGCGGGTGCGTGCACGCCGGCCGGTCCGGTGTCGTGATCGAGCTGGACGTCCGGGACCGGTCCACGGTGGCGCGCTGGCTGGCCGGGCACGGCCCGGACGTCGCCGTCCTGGACCCGCCGGAGCTCGCCGCCGCGGTCCGGGAGCTGTGGGCGGGCGCCGCCGGGCTCGTCGCGCTGGAGCGCGCCCGGTGAGCCGGCAGGGGGTCGCGCAGCGCCTGCCCCGGCTGCTGTCGCTGGTGCCCTACCTGCGCGCGCACCCGGGCGTGCCGGTCGCCGAGGCGGCGGCGGACTTCGGCGTCGACGAGCGCCAGCTCCGCAAGGACCTGGAGCTGCTGTGGATGTGCGGGCTGCCCGGGTACGGGCCCGGTGACCTGGTCGACCTGTCGTTCGCCGGGGACACCGTCGACGTGGTGTTCGACGCCGGGCTCACCCGCCCGCTGCGGCTGACCACCAGCGAGGCGACCGCGCTGCTGGTGGCGCTGCGGATGCTGCACCAGAACCCCGGGATCGTGGACACCGACGCCGTCGCCCGCGCGATCGGCAAGATCGAGGCCGCGGTCGGCGAGGCCGCCGGCCCGGGCGGGCTGGTCACCGTCGAGGCGGGGGTCGGGGAGCGGGAGAGCACCGCGGTCGTGCGCCGGGCGCTGGACCGCGGCCGGGCGCTGCGGATCGTGTACTTCACCGCGAGCCGGGACGCGGTGTCCCGGCGCGACGTCGACCCGATGCGGCTGGTCGTCGCCGAGGGCCGCGGCTACCTGGAGGCCTGGTGCCGGCGCGCCGAGGGCGTGCGGATGTTCCGCCTCGACCGCGTCGAGCAGGCCGAGGAGCTCGACGAACCCGCCCGGCCGCACCCGGAGGCCGAGCCGACCGACGTGTCGCACGGCCTGTTCGGCCCGCGCGCCGGCCAGCGCCACGCCGTGCTGGAGCTCGGGCCCGACGCCCACTGGGTGGCCGAGTACTACCCGGTCGACGACGTGCGGGTGGCCGGCGGCCACGTCGTCGAGGGGGACCCGCCGCCGGGCAGCCCCGGCCCGCCCCGGTCCCGGACGGGCGCCGCCCGCGACGAACCGGTGCCCGGCCCGGACGGTCGGCTGCGCGTGCTCATCCGGTTCGCCGACCCGGACTGGCTGGTGCGGCTGGTGCTCGGTCTCGGCGGCGCGGCCCGGATCGTGGAACCGGCCGACCTCGCCGCGACCGTCCGCGAGCGGGCACGGCGGGCGCTGGCGCTCACCGAACCGGCCGGACCGGCGGAGGCCGGTGCCCGGGGCGCGCAGGGCGGCCGTGCGTAGACTCGGACCTGTTGTTCCCGGTGAACTCGACGGAGGTTGACCATGCCCGGTGGCTACGAATGGCTGATCATCATCGCCGTGCTCCTGCTGCTGTTCGGCGCAAAGAAGCTGCCCGAGATGGCGCGCTCGGTCGGCCAGTCGGCCCGCGTCTTCAAGGGGGAGATGAAGGGCCTCAAGGAGGACGAGGCGAAGGCGAAGGGCACCCGCGAGGAGCCGGCCGCCCCGCAGGAGCTGCCGTCCGCCCCGCAGAGCCCGCAGGCGCAGGCCCCGCAGCAGCCGCAGGACCGCGGCACCGCGAACTCGAACTGAGCTCGCCGGCACCGTGAAGTCCCCGTTCCGTCGGAAGCGCGCGCTCAACCCCGACGGGACCATGACCCTGGTCGAGCACCTCTACGAGCTGCGCAACCGGCTCGGCATCTCGCTCGCCGCGATCGCGGTGACGACCGTGTTCGGCTACGTGTGGTTCGAGGTCTCGTTGTTCGGGCTCCCCAGCCTCGGTGCGCTGCTCAAGGAGCCGTACTGCTCGCTGCCGGCCTCGGCGCGCGCGTCGTTCACCGCCGACGGCTCCTGCACCCTGCTCGGCACGACGCCGTTCGACCAGTTCATGCTGCGCCTCAAGGTCGGCGCGACGGCCGGCGTCATCCTGGCCTGCCCGGTCTGGCTGTTCCAGCTGTGGGGTTTCATCACGCCGGGGCTGCTGCGCAAGGAACGCCGTTACGCGCTGAGCTTCGTCTCGGTCGCCGCGGTGCTGTTCGTCGCCGGCGCGGTGCTCGCCTACCTGATCATCCCGCAGGCGCTCGGCTTCCTGCTCACCATCGGCAGCGAGATCCAGACGACCGCGCTCACCGGCACGTCGTACTTCTCGCTGGTGGTCAACCTCATCGTCATCTTCGGGGTCAGCTTCCTGATCCCGCTGCTGGTGGTGGCGCTCAACGGCGCCGGGGTCGTGTCCTACGCGGCGTTGCGGAAGGCCCGCCGCGGGCTGATGTTCGGGCTGTTCGTGTTCGCCGCGGTCGCGACCCCCGGCCAGGACCCGATCTCCATGCTCGCGCTGGCCGCCGCGCTGAGCCTGCTCTTCGAGGCGGCGATCCAGGTGTGCCGGTTCGTCGACGGGCGCCGGGCCCGCAGGCGCGCCCTCGAGGGCTGGGAGGACCTGGACAGCCCCTCGTCGATCGACACGACCCCCTCCGAGATCGACGGGCCGTCGGAGATCGAGCCACCGTCGCGGATCGAGACACCCGCTCCCCGTTACGACGACGTCACCTGAGCCACCCGCGCCGCGGGTGGTTCAGGACACGTCCGTACGCTCTGCCCGGACCGGAACGGTGGGCAGCACAGGGCGAGGAGCGGGTCGGCGCGCATGAAGTACAACCGGGTGGTCATCAAGCTCAGCGGTCAGGCGATGGCCGGTGACGACGGCTTCGGGTTCGACGCGAAAGCCCTGACCCACCTCGCCGCGCAGATCCGGCAGGTCCGGGCGCTCGGCGTGCAGATCGCCGTCGTCGTCGGCGGCGGCAACGTGTTCCGCGGCAACCGCTCCGACTCCTGGGGCATCGACCGGGTCGAGGCCGACAACATCGGCATGCTCGGCACCGTGATCAACAGCCTGCTGCTGCGCGGCAAGCTCTCCGCGAGCGGGGAGGACAACGTCCGGGTGATGACCGCGATCCCGATCAACGCGGTCGCCGAGCCGTTCCTGCGGCTGCGCGCCAAGCGGCACCTGGACAAGGACTCGATCCTGATCTTCTCGGGTGGCAACGGCCAGCCGTTCATCACCACCGACTACCCGAGCGTGCAGCGGGCCCTCGAGATCGGCGCCGACGCGCTGCTGGTGGCCAAGCACGGCGTCGACGGCGTCTACGACACCGACCCGCGCCAGGACCCCGACGCCCGCCGCTACGAGCGGCTGCCCTACGACGAGGTGCTGTCCCGGCGGCTGGCGGTCATGGACCAGACGGCGTTCATCCTGGCCCGCGACCACGGCCTGCCGCTGCACGTGTTCGACATCGAGCAGGACGGCCTGATGGCCGCGATCTGCCGCGGCGAGCACCACGGCACCGAGATCAACGCCGACATCACCGAGCCGGAGTTCGCTGCCCGGGCATGATGCCGGCGCCGTGTGACAGCCTGTGGACGTGAGTGGATCCCGTTCCGGAGCGAGCGACCCCGCCGCGGCCTACGCGGCGGCGAAGGCCCGCTCCGCCCACCCGCGGCTCGCCGAGTTCGCCGGCCTGCTGCCGTTCGAGCTGGACGGCTTCCAGCGGGAGGCCTGCGAGGCCCTGGAGGACGGGCACGGTGTCCTGCTGTGCGCGCCCACCGGGGCGGGCAAGACCGTGGCCGGCGAGTTCGCCGTGCACCTGGCGCTGGCCGAGGGCCGCAAGTGCTTCTACACGACACCGATCAAGGCGCTGTCGAACCAGAAGTACGGCGACCTCGTCGCCCGCTACGGCACCGACGTGGTCGGCCTGCTGACCGGCGACACCGCCGTCAACGGAAGCGCCCAGGTGGTCGTGATGACCACCGAGGTCCTCCGGAACATGATCTACGCCGACAGCGACGAGGGCACCAACCGGCGGCTCGACCAGCTGGGCTACGTCGTGATGGACGAGATCCACTACCTCGCCGACCGGTTCCGCGGGGCGGTGTGGGAGGAGGTCATCCTCCAGCTGCCCGAGCACGTCGCGGTCGTCGGGCTCAGCGCCACGGTCAGCAACGCCGAGGAGTTCGGCGACTGGCTGGTCGAGGTCCGCGGCGACACCACGGTCGTCGTCGACGAGCACCGCCCGGTGCCGCTGTGGCAGCACATGATGGTCGGCAACCGCCTGTTCGACCTGTTCGGGGAGCGCCGCGCGAAGGCCCGGGACCGCCGCGACCGGCCCGGTGACGGCCCCGCCGAGCTGGTCGTCGACCCGGACCTGGTCCGCTACACCCGCGAGATGCAGCGGCGGGACTTCGTCGGCGGCCGCGGCGCCGACCGGGCGGGGGACCGGCCGGGCGGGCGCGGCCGGGGCGGGGACCGGAGCCGCGGCGCCGAGCGCGGCCGTGACCGGGGCCGGTCGGGCGGGCGGGGGAGTCACGGCGGGCGCCCCGACCCGACGGCCGTCGTCGGGCGCGGGCCGCGGCCGGGCGGGCCCGCGCGCGGCGGGTTCCGGCCGCCGTCGCGGGTGCAGGTGATCGACCGGCTGGCCCGCGAGGGGCTGCTCCCGGCGATCACCTTCGTGTTCTCCCGGGCCGGGTGCGACGCGGCCGTGGCCCAGTGCGTGCGGGCCGGGGTCCGGCTCACCGAGCAGGACGAGGTCGCCGAGATCCGCCGGATCGTCGACGCGCACACCGGTGACCTGCCGCAGGCCGACCTCGGCGTGCTCGGCTACTGGGAGTGGCGCGACGCGCTGGAGCGCGGGCTCGCCGCCCACCACGCCGGGCTGCTGCCGGCGTTCAAGGAGACCGTCGAGGAGCTGTTCGTCGCCGGGCTCGTGCGGTGCGTGTTCGCCACCGAGACGCTGGCGCTGGGCATCAACATGCCCGCCCGCACGGTCGTCCTGGAACGGCTCGTGAAGTTCAACGGCGAGTCCCACGTCGACCTGACCCCGGGGGAGTACACCCAGCTCACCGGGCGCGCCGGCCGGCGCGGCATCGACGTCGAGGGGCACGCCGTCGTCCTCTGGGCGCCCGGCATGGACCCCGAGCAGGTGGCCGGCCTGGCCTCCACCCGCACCTACCCGCTGCGCAGCTCGTTCCGGCCGGTCTACAACATGGCGGTCAACCTGGTCGGCCGGCTCGGCTCCGACGACGCCCGGGAGCTGCTGGAACGCTCCTTCGGCCAGTTCCAGGCCGACCGCTCGGTGGTCGGCCTGGCCCGCCGGATCGACCGCAACACCGAGGCCCTCGCCGGCTACCGCGAGTCGATGACCTGCCACCTCGGCGACTTCACCGAGTACGCCGACCTCCGGCGGCGGATCTCCGAGCGGGAGAAGGCGCTGCGCCGGCAGAACACGGCCGCGGCCCGCGACGAGACCGCCGACTCGCTGCGCGAGCTGCGCCCCGGCGACGTCATCGCCATCCCCGGCGGGAAGCGGGCCGGGCTCGCCGTGGTGCTCGACCCGGGCGTCGGCGCCTGGTCGGCCAACGGCCGCGACCCGGAACCGCGCCCGCTGGTGTGCACCGAGGACCGGTGGGCGGGGCGGCTGTCGGCCACGGACTTCCCGGAGGCCGTCGAGTCGCTGGGGCGGATCAAGCTGCCGAAGCGGGTCGAGCACCGCTCGCCGCAGGTGCGCCGGGACCTGGCGTCGTCGCTGCGGAACTCCCGGATCGTGCCACCCCGTGGCGACGGGCGGCGGCGCCGGCGCGGCGTGCAGGACGACCCGGAGCTCGTGACGCTGCGCCGCGCCCTGCGCTCCCATCCCTGCCACGGCTGCGACGACCGCGAGGCGCACGCCCGCTGGGCCGAGCGGTACCAGCGCCTGGAACGCGAGACCGAGTCGCTGCGGCAGAAGGTCCGCGCCACCACGCACTCGCTGGCCCGGGCGTTCGACCGGATCCGGGCGCTGCTCACCGACCGCGGCTACCTGATGCCCGAGGGGCAGGTCGCCCCGGGTGAGGACGAGGTCACCGCGCACGGCCGGGTGCTGGCCCGGCTGTGGGGCGAGTCCGACCTGCTGGCCGCCGAGTGCCTGCGGCACGGGGCCTGGGAGGGCCTCCAGCCGGACGAGCTCGCCGCGGTCGTGTCGGCGCTGGTGTACGAGTCCCGCCGGGACGACGCGCCGATGCCCCGGCTGCCGCAGGGCCCGGTCTCCGACGGCCTGGACCGCACGGTGCGGATCTGGGAGGAGCTGGAGGCCGAGCAGCGCCGGCACAAGGCCGAGCGCACCCGCGCCCCCGACCTGGCGTTCGCCTGGCCGATGCACCGCTGGGCGCGCGGGGAGTCCCTCGCACAGGTCCTGGAGGCCGCCGAGCGGAACGGGCACGAGCTCTCCGCCGGGGACTTCGTACGCTGGGCGCGGCAGGTGCTCGACCTGCTCGACCAGATCGCCGGCGTCGCCGGCCGGTCGAGCGGGGTCGGCCGGGCCGCGCACCGGGCGTCCGGTGCGGTCCGCCGCGGCGTGGTCGCGGCCGGTGTGGAATGACGGACGAGACGAGCAGCAGGACGGCGAGAGGTCGGCGATGAGCAACCCGCAGGGACCGGATCGGCAGACCGCGGACGACGCGGATGCCACCGAGCGGACGGGGGAGCTGCCCGCGGTGGGCGGGCAGGGTGCCGATCCCGGCGCCACCGGCGGCTCCACCGGGGCCTCCACCGGGGGCTCCGTGTGGGGCGACGAGAACGGCGCGGACCCGTGGGCGATCCCGACCGGGCGCGGCGCCCGGCCGGGCCCGCCCGGGGAGGACACCGACGCGCTGCCGCACCAGGCGCCGGCGTCACCGTGGGCCGGTGACCGGCCGACCACCGCGCAGCCCTCCGACGGCTCGTGGGGCGGCGGCTGGTCGGGCGTCGAGCAGGGCGAGGAGCCGTGGGCCCCGCAGGAGGACGCGGCGAAGCCGTCCGGCATCAAGAAGTGGGGCCTGGTCGGGGGCGGCGCGCTGCTGGCCGTGATCCTGGCGGTCACGGCGTTCCTGTGGCCGGCGTGGGCGGTCAGCCGGCACCTGGACCAGACCGCGTTGCAGACCGGCGTCCACCAGGTCCTCACCCGGGACTACGGGCTGCAGGTCGGCGCGGTGCAGTGCCCGGACGACGTGACCGTCGCGGCCGGCACCACGTTCAGCTGCCAGGCCGTCGTGGACGGCGAGCAGGTCGAGGTCCCCGGCGTGGTCACCTCCGACGAGGGCGACTACCAGATCAAGCGGGTCTGACCCGGAATCGGCTGGCGGTCACCGGGGGATGCCCGGGAGGCTCGTCCGGTGAGTGCACAGCACGACGTCCGCACCCTGACCGACCCGGCCGAGCGGCGCGCCGCCTGGGACCTGTTCCTCGCGACCGTGCACCACGGCCCGGCCGGCGACGACGCGTGGGCGGCGCACGGCCAGTCCGCCGACGAGCACTGGCTGGGCCTCCGCAGCACCGGCGGCGAGCTCGTCGGGACCGCGTACTCGTTCCCGACCCGGCTGACCCTGCCCGGTGGCGCCCGGGTCGGCGCCGCCGCCGTGAGCGGTGTCGGCGTCCGCGCGGACAGCACCCGGGCCGGCCGGCTGACCGCGCTCATGCGCGCCCAGCTGGGCGCGGCCCGCGCCCGGGGTGACGTCGCCGCCGTGCTGCGCGCCAGCGAGGCCACGATCTACGGCCGCTACGGCTACGGCGTCGCCTCCCGCACCGAGCAGGTGTCGGTCACCGCCCGGCCCGGCTGGCGCCCGGACGCCCCGGCACCGGGCACGGTCCGGATGCTCGGCCCCGGCGAGGCGGCCACCCTGCTGCCGCCGCTGCAGGAACGGCTCGCCGCCGCCCGGCCGGGCGGCATGACCCGCACCGCCCGCTGGTGGCGCCGCGCGATCGACCCGGCCGGCCCGGACGCGCGCGAGTACAAGGGGATCGCGGTGCACACCGGCCCGGACGGCGACGACGGGTTCGCGGTGTGGGGCGCGGCCGGCGGCGACCCGGCGCGGGGCCGCGACGACATCGGGCTCCAGCAGCTCTGGGCCGGCACCCCGGCGGCGACCGCGGGGCTGTGGCGGTTCCTCACCGGGATCGACCTGACCGGCGCGGTCACCGGGGACCGCCCGGTCGACGAGGACCTCTCCCTGGTGCTCACCGACCCGCGTGCGCACCGGGTCACCGGCCGCACCGACGACCTGTGGCTGCGGATCCTGGACGTCCCGGCGGCGCTCGCCGCCCGCGCGTGGGGGCCGGGCGAGCCGGTCGTGCTGCGGCTGCACGACCCGCTGTTCGACGACGCCGGGACCTGGCGGATCGGCCCGGACGGTCCCGCACCGGCCGGGGACGCGCTGCCCGAGCTCGAGTGCGGGCTGGAGTCGCTCGCCCCGGCGTTCCTGGGGGACCGGGCCCCGTCGGCGCTGGCCGCGGCCGGCCGGTGGACCGAGCACGCCCCCGGCGCCGCGGCCCGGGCCGACATGCTGTTCGCGGTGCCCGGGCCGGCGCCGTGGTGCGGGACGTTCTTCTAGTGCTCGACGGGGCACCGGCCTCGCCCGGGGTCCTCCGGCGGCACGCGGCTCCCGTGCGGAGCCGTGGTGCGGGCGTTCCGCTAGCGCCCCTCGCGGTCCCGCCGCCGGGCCCGCACGACGGCGTCGTACACGGTGACCTCCCCGCCGTCCGGGTGAGTCGCCGGGTGCGGGCGCGCCTGCGCCACCAGCACCTCCCAGTCCCGGTCGTCGAGGTCGGCGGCGAGCTCGGTCTCGTCGGCGAACAGGTCCGGGTCGCGGGGCCGCGGCATCGACCCGTGCAGATCCCGCGGGTGGTGCCCGACGAGCAGCAGCGTCCCGCCCGGCGCGACGGCGCCGGCCAGCAGCGCGTAGGCGGGCCGCCGGATCGCCGACGGCAGGTGCAGGTACTGGGCGCTGACCAGGTCGTAGGCCCGTTCCGCCGGGGCGTCGGTGCGCAGGTCGCCGGGGGCGAACGCGATCCGGTCGGCGACCCCGGCGTGGGTGGCGGCGGCCTGGGCCCGGTCCAGGGCGACCGCGGAGACGTCGGTGGCGGTCACCTGCCAGCCGCGGCCGGCCAGCCAGATCGCGTCGCCGCCCTCCCCGCAGCCGGCGTCGAGGGCCCGGCCGGGTGGCAGGCCGGACACCTCGGCGACCAGCCAGCGGTTCGGGTTCCCGCTCCACAGCTGCGGCTTCGTGGCGTAGTGGGCGTCCCAGAACCCGGCCGAGAACTGGTCGGCCCCGGGGTCGGCGGTGCCGTGGTCGTGCGTGTGGTCCGGTGCGGTGCTCACGGGGTCCTCCGGGGAATGCGGGTGGGCGGCGGTGTCACCGGGCGTCCGCGGGCTCGCGGACGGCTGCGTCCAGGTCCGCGGTCAGCAGGTCCCGGGTGATCGCGGTGGCCGCGGTCGACCCGGCCGCGACCGCGACCGGCACGGTCGCCATCGGGTCGGTGACGTTCCCGGCTGCGTACACCCCCGGCACCGTCGTGGCCCCCATCGGGTCGACGGGCAGGTGGTCGCCCAGCCCGGACGGGTGCTCGGCCGTGCCCAGCCCGAGGCCGTCGAGGAACCCGGCGCGGGCCCGTGCCGGCGGTGAGATCGTCAGCGCGTCGATCGGCACGACCGTGCCGGTCGACAGCCGCACCCCGGTGAGCCGGTCGCCGTCA
The DNA here is from genome assembly GCF_014267175.1 of Pseudonocardia sp. C8. Taxonomy (NCBI): domain Bacteria; kingdom Bacillati; phylum Actinomycetota; class Actinomycetes; order Pseudonocardiales; family Pseudonocardiaceae; genus Pseudonocardia; species Pseudonocardia sp. C8. Next base: position 2,751,612 of record NZ_JACMTR010000002.1, on the reverse strand, counting down.
CCCTCGACCGCGGTCACCTTCCCGTCGACGACGGCGATGCCGCGCGCCGCGAACCCGGCCCACTGCTCGTCGTCGGGCTCCGGGCCGGTGTGCAGGAACAGCGTCACCTCGTCGCTCCACCGGGTAACGATGTGCGCCTTGACCAGGTCGTGCGGGCCGGTGACGAGCACCCCGATCCGGGTGTCGCGGTGCTCCCAGGCGTGGCAGAACGGGCAGCCGAACACCGCACCGCCCCAGTGCGCGGCCAGGCCGTCGATTTCCGGGAGCTGGTCGACCAGGCCGGTGGTGACCAGCAGCCGCCGGCCGGTGACCTCGTCCCCGTCGCCGGTGGTGACGGCGAACCCGCCGCCCGGCAGCGCGCGGGCGGCGACGGCGCGGGCGTCGCGCACGGTGCCGCCGTAGCCGGTGACCTCGGCGCGCCCGAGCCTGCCGATCTCGGCGGGTGGCAGGCCGTCGCGGGTGAGCCAGTTGTGCACCCCGCCGGCCGGGGCGTTGCGCGGGGCACCGTCGTCCAGGACGAGGACCCGCCAGCGGGCCCGGGACAGCAGGAGGGCACCGGACAGGCCGGCGGCACCTCCACCGATGACGATCACGTCGTAGGAACTCATGGCACCGAGCCTGACAGCCTCGCCCGAAGAACGGCAAACATCTTTGCCGGTATGGCAAACTCGTGGCTGTGGACGAGACGATCGCGGGCACCCTCGCCGGCGTGGGGCCGCGGCTGGCCGGGCTCCGCACCGCACGCGGGATGACCCTCGCCGACCTGTCCGAGGCGACCGGCATCTCGGTGAGCACGCTGTCCCGCCTGGAGTCCGGCGGGCGGCGACCGACCCTGGAGCTGCTGCTCCCGATCGCGGCCGCGCACCAGGTGCCGCTCGACGAGCTCGTCGCCGCACCGCCGGTGGGGGACCCGCGGGTACGGCTGCGGCCCCGCCGGGCGCACGGGATGACGGTCGTCCCGCTGACCGAACGGCCCGGCGGGCTGCAGGCGTTCAAGATGCTCATCCCGTGGCGCGGCACCGACCCCGAGCCGCGGGTCCACGAGGGCTACGAGTGGCTCTACGTCCTCGACGGGCGGCTGCGCCTGGTGCTGGGCGATCACGACGTCGTGCTGGGCGCGGGGGAGGCCGCGGAGTTCGACACGCACGTCCCGCACTGGTTCGGCTCCGCCGTCCCGGACCGGTCGGTGGAGGTGCTGAGCCTGTTCGGGCCGCAGGGCGAGCGGATCCACACCCGGGCGGCGCCGCGCGACCGCCGGTAGGGCGCCACCCCGGCGCGCACCTCCTCACCGCGACTCGGGTGGCGCCGGGGCCGATCGGCCCTCGCCGTGGTCGGTCGACCTGCACGCTGCCGCCCCGCGCCGGCCATGTTCGTGCTGATCGACTTCCGACGCTCGATAGACCCGCACGTTCTCGCCGCAGCGCGGGCGCGTTCGTGCTGATCAACTGGCTCGTACCGGTCGAGCTGCACGTTTCCGCCCCGGCGCGGGCGCGTTCGTGCTGATCGACTATCAGCGCTCGCTCGACCTGCACGTTTCCGCCGTCGTCAGGGCGCGTCTGTGTTGATCGACTCGACGGACGCGATCGACCTGCACGCTTCCGCCGTCGTCAGGGCGTTTTCGTGCTGATCAACTCGGCGGAGGCGACCGAGTTTCACGTTTGCGCCGTCGCAAGGGAGCGTACGTGCTGATCCACACGCCCGCGTCGGTCGATCTGCACGTTTCCGGCCCGGTGAGGGCGGGTTCGTGCTGATCGACCTGCAGCAACGGGCGGTTGCATGTCCTTGACGCCGCCCGCGTTGGTGGGACGCGCCCTCGCCGTCCGCCATCCCGGACGCGTCCTCAGCCGGCCGCCGAGGCGAGCGCCTTCCGCAACCGTTCCACCGACGACTCCAGACCCCACCGCGTGGCCAGCTCGTCCAGCCGCTGCGGGTCGGCCGGAGCGACCGGCAACGTCGCCTCGGGATGGCTGAGCTCCACCGGTGCGTCGGGCACCACTCGCACCACCGGCTCGACGACGTCGAGGTACGCCCGGGCCGCGGCCAGCTTCGCCCGCACCCCGGCCGCGAGCCGGGTGTCCCCGGCGGTGCCGACCGCGTCCAGCAGCTCCGCCCAGGACCCGAACCGGCCGACCAGCGTCGCGGCCGTCTTCGCGCCCACACCCGGCACGCCCGGCAGCCCGTCCGAGGGGTCGCCGCGCAGCATCGCCATCTCCGCGTACGCCGCACCGGCCCGCCCGCGCGGCAGCCCGTACTTGGCGGCCACCTCGTCGGGACCCAGGTTCTCGGCCTTGTTCAGGCCCCGCCCGATGTAGAGCAGCCGGACCGCGGGGGACGGGGTGTCCCGCACGATCTGCATCAGGTCCCGGTCCCCGGACACCGCCAGCACCGGGTCGGTGCGCTCCCGGTGCGCGAGCGTCCCGATGACGTCGTCGGCCTCGTGGCCCTCCGCGCCGCCGGTGCAGATCCCGGCCGCCGCCAGCAGCTCCATGATGATCGGCACCTGCGGGGCGAGGGTGTCCGGCACCTCCTCCGGCACCCCGGCGGGGACGGTGTCGGCCTGCTGCCCCTCGACCACCCGGTGCGCCTTGTACGACGGCAGCGCCGCCACCCGGAACGCCGGCCGCCAGTCCAGGTCCAGGCACGCCACCAGCCGGGACGGGCGGTGGTCGGTCACCACCCGGGCGATCATGTCGGTGAACCCGCGTACCGCGTTCACCGGGGTCCCGTCCGGTGCGGTGATCGACTCCGGGACCCCGAAGTAGGCGCGGAAGTACATGCTCGCGGAGTCCAGCAGCAGCAGCGGGCGGTCGCTCATGCCGGGAAGTCTGGCATTCCCGGCCGCTGGGGGCGCCGCACCGCCACCGGTTGGGCATGATGAGGCGGTGGAGCACAGCAGCACGGCACGGGTGAGCCTCGGCGAGCACGAGTGGGCCGAGGACCGCGCGCGGTTCGTCCGCGGCGAGAGCGACGTCGGGCCCGACGGTCTCGCCGACGCCGGACCGCTGGCCCGGGAGTTCACCACCCTGACCGGGTCGCTGCTGGCCTCCGGGTCGGTCGGGGACGTGCTGGCCCGCGTCGTCGGCGCGGTCCGCCGGGTCATCCCGGCGGCCGACCTCGTCAGCGTCACCCTCCGGGACCCCGACGGCCGCTTCCACACCCCGATCGAGACGGGCCCGGCCGCGTCCGAGATCGACGAGGCCCAGTACCGCAGCGGGCGCGGACCGTGCGTGGAGTCCGCCCGCGCCGACGGGCCGGCCCTCGCCGTGGCCGACGACCTGCGGACCGACCGGCGCTGGCCCGAGTTCGCCGAGGTGGCCGTGCGGCACGGCTACCACTCGGTGCTGGCCACCTCGCTGGTCCCGGACGCCGCACCGCCCCGGCTGCCCGGCGCGCTCAACGTCTACGCCCGGACCGCCGGCGCGTTCGTCCCGGCCGACCGGGACCGGTTGCTGCTGCTGGCCACGCACGCGTCGCTGGCCCTCGCGGCCTGCACCGCCGTGTCGGAGGCCGAGCTGAAGGAGACCCAGCTGCGCCGGGCGATCGCCTCCCGGGACCTGATCGGGCAGGCCAAGGGGATCCTCATGGCGCGCCGCGGCCTCACCGCGGACGACGCGTTCGACGTGCTGCGCCGGACCTCCCAGGACCTCAACATCAAGCTCGTCGAGCTGGCCGGGACGGTGACCGCGAACCCGCGGGCGCTCGACGCGGAGTGACCCGGCGCAGCTCCGCAGGGACGCCGCCGCAGGTCCGCGCGGGGGAGCCGCGGTAGGCCGGGCGGCGGTCGCACACCCCGCGTGCCCGCCTACGCTGCGGACCATGACCGATGCCGTCCCCACCGAGCTGCTCGCCGACCGGCTGCGCCGGGCGGGTGAACACGCCGCCGACCAGGGCACCGACGTGCTCTTCCTGACCCCGGGCACCGACCTGCGCTACCTGACCGGGTTCGACGGCGCCTCGCACGAGCGCCTGACCTGCCTCGTCGTGCCGGCGGCCGGGCACAGGGCCCCGCCGGCGCTGGTCGTCCCGGCGCTGGAGGCCCCCGGGTTCGCCGACGTCCCGCTCGAGGCCCTCGGCATCGACCTCGTCACCTGGACCGACGGCGAGGACCCGTACCTGCTGGTCAGCGACCTCGCCGGCGGGCCGACCCGGATCTCGGTGGACGACGCCATGCAGGCCCGGCACGTGCTCGGCCTGCGGGACGCCTTCCCGGACGTCCCGCAGGGCCTGGCCGGACCGGTGCTGCGCGAGCTGCGGATGCGCAAGGACCCGAGCGAGATCGCCGCGCTGCGCGCCGCCGGGCAGGCCGTCGACCGGGTGCACGCCCGGATGGGCGAGTGGCTGCGGCCCGGCCGCACCGAGGCCGAGGTCGCCGCGGACGTCTCCGCCGCGATCGTCGAGGAGGGCCACACCGCGGCCGCCTTCGTGATCGTCGGGTCCGGGCCGAACGGCGCCAGCCCGCACCACGACGTCTCCGAGCGGGTGATCGAGGCCGGGGACGTCGTCGTGATCGACATCGGAGGCCCGCTGCCGGGCGGCTACCACTCCGACTGCACCCGCACCTACGCGGTCGGCGCCCGGCCGGGCACCGAGGTCGAGGAGACCTACGCGGTGCTGCAGGAGGCCCAGGAACGCGCCGTCGCCGCCGTGAAGCCGGGCGTGACCGCGGCCGAGGTGGACCGGGCCGCCCGCGAGCACATCGCCGCCGCCGGGCACGGCGCGCACTTCATCCACCGCACCGGCCACGGCATCGGGCTCGACGTGCACGAGGAGCCCTACATCGTCGACGGCAACGACCTCGTCCTCGACGAGGGCATGGCGTTCTCCGTCGAACCGGGCATCTACCAGGACGGGAAGTGGGGCGCGCGGATCGAGGACATCGTCGTCGTCACCGCGGACGGCGCCGAACGGCTCAACACCAACCCCCGCGATCTCGTCGTCCTCTGAGGGACGCCTCCGGGGCCGGGTCCGGGATGTCCCCGAGCGCGACCCGGCCCGGTCCTGCCAGGGTGGACGGCGTACCCGTCGTCCACCTCGAAGGAGCTTCCGGTGAACATGCCGCAGTCCCGCAGTCTCGTCCGGCCGCGCAACGGGACGGTGATCGCCGGGGTCTGTGCCGGCCTGGCCGACCGGACCGGCATGAGCCGCACCACCGTCCGGCTGCTGTTCCTGCTGTCCTGCCTGCTGCCGGGCCCGCAGTTCGTGCTCTACATCGTGCTGTGGATCATCATGCCGAAGGCCGACTACTGAGCTGATCTGTGACCGTCGTCGCAGGGACCCGGTGTGGTCCCGCGGCGGCGGTCCTGCCATGATGGCCGCGTGATCGCCCCGACGACCGCCGCAGCGCGCGCCCACCGGCGCGCCGCCGCGTGTTGCTGTCGTCCGGGTCCGTGCCCGCGCGGCTGACGTCTCACGCTTCCGCGTTCTCTCGAGGGCACCGACCCGTTCCCGGTCCCGTCCGAACCGGCCGCCCGGCCCCGCACGCGAAGCGATCACCCAGGTGCACACCCCTGATCTGACCGGCGAGACCGTCCTCGCCCTGCACGCCCACCCCGACGACGAGGCGATCTTCACCGGCCTGACCCTGCGCCGGCTCGCCGACGCGGGCGCCCGCGTCGTCCTGGTCATGGCCACCGGCGGCGACCTCGGCGGGTCCCGGCTGCCGCTGGCCCCGGGCGAGGACGTTCCCGCGCGCCGCCGCCGCGAGCTCGAGGACGCCGCCGCCCTGCTCGGCGTGGACCGGCTCGTCCTGCTCGGACACCGCGACTCGGGGCTGCCCGGCGGTCCCGGGACCGCGCACCCGCGGGCGCTGGCCGGCGCCGACCCGGTCGTCCTCGGCCGGACCGTCGCCGAGCTGGTCGACGCCGAGGGCGCCGGCACCGTCATCCACGACGACGACGCCGGAATCTACGGCCACCCCGACCACCGCGCCGCGCACGCCGCCGGGGCGATCGCCGTCACCCTGACCGGCGCCACCGGCTACCGGATGACCGTCGACCGCGAGCACCTCGCCCTGTCCGCCCGCGACCGGCACCTGGTCCACGGCGCCGCCCGGGCCGCCGGCGTGCCGTTCGGCCGGGTCACCGCCGAGATCGCGGTCGCCGTGGGCGGCACCGACGCGGACCTGGCCGTCAAGCGGGACGCGATGCTCGCGCACGCCAGCCAGATCGACCCGGCCGCCGTCCCGGCCGCGACCTTCGCCGACGCCTACGGCTACGAGTGGTTCCTGCGCGGCGAGCGCGACGGCGCCGCGACGGCCCCCGGCGTCCTCGACGCCCTGGGCAACGCCCACCTGCTCGCCGGCGCCCGCTGACCCCACCCGGTGGCCGACGCGGTCACCGGGTCCTCACGGGGCCGGTCGTACGCTGATCGGGTGGCGTCCCTGCGCGTTCCCCCCACCGCCGGCGCGGCGACCGGCACCCCCGGCCCGAGCGCCGCGCGCCGCCGGCGCGACGCCGGCCTCGCCGCCGTCGTCGCCCTGCTCGGCGGCGTGCTGCTCTACCTGTCGTTCCCGCCCCGGGACGGGCTGTGGTGGCTGGCCCTGCCGGCGTTCACGCTGCTCGGCCTCGTGCTACGCGACGCCCGCCCGCGCCGCGGGTTCCTCGCCGGGTTCACGTTCGGGCTCGGGTTCCTGCTGCCGCTGCTGGTGTGGACGGGCTCGTTCGTCGGCTCGCTGCCGTGGGTGGTGCTGTCGGCGTTCGAGGCGCTGTTCCTGGGGCTGACCGGTGCGGTGATGGCGCTGGTGTCGCGGGTGCCCGGGCGGCTCGCCGCGCTCTGGCCGGTCTGGGCGGCCGCGGTGTGGGTGGGCGGGGAGCTGCTGCGGGGCAGCGTCCCGTTCGGCGGCTTCCCGTGGGGCCGGGTCGGGTTCGGCCAGCCCGAGTCGCCGCTGCTGCCGGTCGCCGCGCTCGGCGGGGTGCCGCTGCTGAGCTTCGGCACGGTCCTATCCGGTCTCGCGCTCGCCGAGCTGCTCCGCCGGGTGCTCGTGCGGCGGGGCCCGGCCGCCGGGGACGGGCACGCCGCGGCGCGAGCGCACGGGGTGGGATCCGAGGCGCGGGAGGACGTCGCGGGGTCCCCGCCCGCCGGCCCCGCGACAACAGCCGGCGGTGGCCACGCGGCGATCGCGGTCCCCGCCGTGCTGCTCGTGCTCGTCGCCGCCGCCGGGCCGCTCGCGGCGCTCGTCCCGGCCACCCCCGGGGCCCCGGCGCGCACGGTCACCGTCGCCGCGATCCAGGGCAACGTCCCGCGGCTGGGCCTGGACTTCAACGCCCAGCGCCGCGCCGTCCTCGACAACCACGCCCGGCAGACCGAGATCCTCGCCGCCGACGTCGCGGCCGGCCGCCGGCCCCAGCCGGACGTCGTCGTGTGGCCGGAGAACTCCTCCGACATCGACCCGCTGCGCAACCCGGACGCCGCCGCGCGCATCGACGCGGCGGCCCGCGCGGTCCGGGCGCCGATCATGGTGGGTGCGGTGCTGGTCAACCCGGGCCGGACCACCAGCAACGCCGCGCTGGTGTGGGAGGCCGGCACCGGCGTCGTCGACCGGCAGGACAAGCGCCGCATCCAGCCGTTCGGCGAGTACATGCCGTGGCGGTCGTTCTTCCGGCTGTTCTCGTCCTACGTGGACCGGGCCGGGTTCTTCGTGCCCGGCGACGGCGACGGCCTCCTCACGATCGCCGGGATCCCGACCGCCGTCGCGATCTGCTGGGAGATCGCCTTCGACGACGCGTTCGGCGACGCGGTCGATGCCGGCGCCCAGCTGCTCGCCGTCCCCAGCAACAACGCCACGTTCGGCCTCAGCGAGATGACCTACCAGCAGCTGGCCATGTCCCGGGTGCGGGCGGTGGAGCTCGACCGGCCGGTCGTCGTCGTGACCACCAGCGGGGTGTCTGCGATGATCACCCCGGACGGTGCCGTCACGGATGCGACCGGCCAGTTCGAGCCGGGTGTCCTGGTGGATCGCGTCGACCTCCGCACGACGACTACGCTGTCGGCACGACTGCGCTCCGGACCGGAGTGGATGCTGACCGTCACCGGTCTCCTCGCCGCCGGGCTCGCCCTGGGGGCGTCCCGGGGCCGGCACGGGGACACGGCGCGGCGCAGCGGCGCAGTAGGGTCGTCCGGTCGGGAGGCACGGGCAGGGAAGGACGGAAATGGCTGAACCACCGGGCCCGGTCCTGGTCGTCATGCCGACCTACGAGGAGCGGGACAACCTCGCTCCGGCCCTGGCCCGGCTGCACGCCTCCGTCCCCGAGGCCGACGTGCTCGTCGTCGACGACGCCAGCCCGGACGGCACCGGCCAGCTCGCCGACCGGCTCGCCGCCGCCGACGACCGCGTGCGCGTGCTGCACCGGGCCGGCAAGACCGGGCTCGGCGCCGCCTACCTGGAGGGGTTCCGGCACGCCCTGACCGGCGAGCACCAGGTCGTCGTCGAGATGGACGCCGACGGCTCGCACGCCCCCGAGGACCTGCCCGCGCTGCTGGCCGCGCTGGACGACGCCGACGTCGTCCTCGGCTCCCGCTACGTGCCCGGCGGCCGGGTCGTCGACTGGCCGTGGCACCGCGAGGTCCTGTCCCGGGGCGGCAACCTGTACTCCCGGCTGGCGCTCGGCGTCCCGATCCGCGACATCACCGGCGGCTACCGGGTGTACCGCCGCACCGTGCTCGAACAGCTGCACCTCGACACGGTCGCCTCCCACGGCTACTGCTTCCAGGTCGACATGGCCTGGCGGGCCGTGCAGGCCGGCTTCCGGATCCGCGAGGTGCCGATCACCTTCACCGAACGGGCCCGCGGTTCGTCGAAGATGAACGGGGCGATCGTCGCCGAAGCGCTCTGGCGAGTGACGTGCTGGGGCGTGTCGCACCGGCTCGGGCGGACCACCCCCCAGCATCCCGCGGGCCCGGTCGCCGAGGGCGCGCACACCCCCGGCTAACGCAGCTCCGCCAGCTCCGGCACCAGGTCGTCCAGCCCGAGGGTGCCCTGGGCCAGCGCCGCGGCGTGCCACGCGGCCAGGTCGAACGTCTCGCCCCGGGCCTCGTGCGCGATCCGGGCCCGGTCCCGGCCGGTCAGCCAGGCCCGCTCACCGAGCTTGTAGCCGATCGCCTGGCCCGGCCCGCCCAGGTAGCGCAGCAGCTCCGAGTCGGCCAGCGCGTCGCCGCCGCCGACGTGCAGCCCGAAGAACTCCCGGCCCAGCTCCGGGGTCCAGGTCTCGCCGGCGCCGACCGGCGAGTCCCCCGGCACCCGCAGCCCCAGGTGCATGCCCAGGTCGATCACCACCCGGACCGCGCGCATCATCTGCGCGTTGAGGTAGCCGAGCCGCGAGCCGGGGTCGGTGTGGTAGCCGAGCTCGTCCATCAGCCGCTCGGCGTAGAGCGCCCACCCCTCGACGTCGGCGCTCACGGCGCCCACCAGCGACGTCTGGAAGGTCGACAGCTCCGACGACCGCAGCGCCCAGGACGCCAGCTGCAGGTGATGGCCCGGGACGCCCTCGTGGTACCAGGTGCTGATCAGGTCCCAGAGCGGGTAGCGGTCGTCCGGGGTGGCGGGCAGCCAGGTGCGGCCGGGCCGGGAGAAGTCCAGCGACGGCGGCGTGTAGTACGGCGCCGCGGCGCTCCCGGCGGGGGCGAGCCGGGACTCGACCGCGCGGAGCCGCCCGGACAGGTCGAAGTGCGTCCCGTCGAGCTCGGCGATCGTCGAGTCCATGATCTTCTGCAGGTGGGCGCGGGCCGCCGCGCCCCCCTCGATCACACCGGTCGTGCCGCCGTCGGTGTCCAGGAAGGCCATCGCCTCGCGGGTCGTCGCGCCGGGCAGCACGCGGTCGGCCTCGGCGTCCATCTCGGCGCGGATCCGCCGGAACTCCGACCAGCCCCAGGCGTACACCTCGCCGGGGTCGATGTCGGCGCCGTTCCAGTACCGGCAGGCGATCCGGTACCGGTCGGGTCCGACGCCGTCCGGGGTGCCCTCGGCCACCGGCAGGTACTCGGCGCACAGCCAGTCGCGGAGCCCGGCGAGCGCCCCGGCGGCCGCGGCCGCGCCCCGGTCCAGCCCGGCCCGCACCGCGGGCCCGACCTCGGCGGGCTCGGCGAACGCCGCGAACCAGCCGCGGCCACCGGCGTCGGCGTTCCAGGCGGCGATCTGCTCGGCGACCCGGACGACCTGGCGGGGCGCGGCGAGCAGCCCCCGCCGGCGGCCCTCGGCCAGCGAGGCCCGGTACTGGTCGAGCGCGGCCGGGACGTTCGCCATCCGCGCGGCGACGGTCGCCCAGGCGTCCTCGCCGTCGAGCGGCATGAGGGTGAACGCGGTGCGGATCGTGGCCAGCGGGCCGAACAGCTCCTGCACCGCCCGCAGCGGCTCGCCGGACTCGGCGTGCGCGATCCGGGCGCCGAGCCGCTCGGTCAGCAGCCGGGCGCAGCGCCGCTCGTCGGGATCGGTGGGCTCGGGCAGCGCGGCGAGCCGGTCCAGGGTGTCCCGGCAGACCGCGACGTCGGCGGCGATGCCGTCGGGGGAGAGGTCGGGCAGCTCGTCCTGCCGCTCGGCGTACCCGAGGTCGCCCGCGACGATCGGGTCGAGCTCGGCGAGCCGGCGGACGTGGTCGTCGGCGAGGTCACGCACGCGGCGGGTGTGATCGGTCATCACCGGCCATCATGCCTGCGCGGACACGACGGAGCCCGGGCCCCTCCACGAGGGGCCCGGGCTCCGGACGATCGTGATCCGAGTCAGGCGATCTCGGCGCGCCGCTCGCGCAGCATCTCCAGCCGCTCGTTGAGCAGCTCCTCGAGCTCGGCGATCGAGCGCCGCTCGAGCAGCATGTCCCAGTGCGTGCGCGGGGGCTTCTGCTTCTTCTGCTCCGGCTCGGTCCCGTCGACCCGCCGGCCGATGCCGCCCTGCGGCGACTCCCAGGTCGCCGGCGCCTCGGCATCGTTCGCGAACGGCACCTCGAACTCGTGGCCGGACTCGGACACATAACGGACCATCTGCCGCGGCGCCAGGTCGTGGTTGCGGTCGGTCTCGTAGCTGACAGCCCCGAGCCGGCTGCCACGCAGAACGCGGTCGGCCATGCGTCGTCACCCTCCTTGCGGTCTGTCGAGGCGGCGGCACCTCGACGGTTACGTCGCCGCCACCGGTGTAACGTTCGTGGCGCTACGGTATTCCGGCGGCAGGGCAGTGAGTTCCTCCGGTTTCGACCCGGGGGCAACCCGTTCTGCGCCCGATGCGCCAGTGTTCCCTAACGCGCCCCGTTACACACGCGGATGTGACGTGTCAGCCGTGTGTGACCCTACTCACCGCCGTGTCGCCGAGTGTTCACGCTCCTGCCGGATCGCCCTCGACCCGTGGACGACCGTGCTGCTCCGGGGCCCGCACCGGCAGCAGCGCCACCAGCCCCGCCAGCAGGACGAGCACGATGCCGACCGTGCCGGCCCGGTCGGATCCGAACGCGAAGGTGAACAGCCCGATCAGTGCGGGCGCCAGGAACGACACCGCGCGGCCGGTGGTCGCGTAGAGGCCGAACATCTGGCCCTCCTGCCCGCCGGGGCAGACCCGCAGCAGGTACGACCGCGACGACGCCTGCGCCGGCCCGACGAAGATCCCCAGGACGAGACCGAACACCCAGAACATCACCGGTCCGGACACCACCAGCAGCACGCACCCGACCACGACCAGCCCGGCCAGCGACCCGACGACGACCGCCTTGGGCCCGAACCGGTCGTCGAGCCGGCCCCCGGCCAGCGCCCCGAGCGCGGCCACCACGTTGATCGCCACACCGAAGATCAGCACCTGGCCGGGGTCCAGCCCGTACACGGTCACCGCGAGCACCCCGCCGAACGCGAAGATCGCGTTCAGGCCGTCCCGGTAGAGCGCGCTGGCGCCCAGGAACCACACGGTGTGCGGGCTGGCCCGGTACAGCGCCACCAGGTCGGTGACCAGCTTCCGGTAGGACCCGGCGACGCCCAGCTTCGGCGCGTCGGGCACCGCCGGTGCCGTCTCGGGGAGCGCCACGAACATCGGCACGGCGAACACCGCGAACCAGGCCGCCGCGACCAGCACCGAGATCCGCACGTCGAGACCGTCCGCGGTCGGCACCCCGAACAGGCCGCCGTCCCCGGACAGGAAGCCGACGTACACGCCCAGCAGCAGGATGATCCCGCCGAGGTAGCCCAGCGCCCAGCCGAACCCGGACACCCGGCCGACCGTCGCCGGCGTGGAGACCTGCGCCATCAACGCGTAGTACGACACGTAGGACAGCTCGGCGAAGATCGACGCCAGGCCGAGCAGCAGCAGCCCCAGCCACAGGTGGGTCCAGTCCGCACGCACCCAGAACATGCCGACCATGCAGAGCACGACCAGCGCCGTCCACACGCCGGTCGCGCGCAGCCGCTGTCCCCTGCGGTCCGCGCTCTGCCCGATCACCGGGGCCATCAGCGCGATCAGCAGCCCGGCGGCCGCGGTGGACCAGGCCAGCCAGCTGTTCGCCGAGACCGGCCCGGGCAGGCCGGCCCCGACGGCGTCGGTCAGGTACACCGAGAACACGAAGGTCAGCGCGATGTGCTGGAACCCCGACGAGCCCCAGTCCCACAGCGCCCACGCCCACACGCGGGAACGGCGGGGCCCGGCCTCGGGCAGCACGGGAGCGGTCACGGCACGAGGGTATCGGCGGGCACCGACACCGGCCTGCGTGTGATCACGCAGATCCGGCCCGCTCGCCGAGCACCTGCAGCAGCCGGTCGGGCCGGTCGGACAGCAGCCCGTCCACACCGAGATCCAGCAGGGCGTGCATCTGCGCCGGCTCGTCGACCGTCCACACGTGCACCTCCCGCCCGGTCGCGTGCGCGGCGGCGACGAACCGGCGGTCCGCGGCCACCGGGATCCGGCCGAACGCCGGCGGGACCTGCGCGAGCAGCCCGGCGGGCGGGGGCAGGATCCACCGCGGCGCGCCCCACGCGCGGGCCCGCAGCGCGGTGACCGCGTGCTGGCCCATCGACGTGCACAGCACGTGGCCCGCGGCCCGCCGGGCGGCGATCAGCCTGCGGTCGTGGAACGAGCCCAGGCACACCCGGTCCCACGCGCCGGCCGCGTCGAGCGCGGCCAGCGTGGGGGCGATCACCGCGTCCGACTTCAGCTCGATCGTGATCCGGATGCCGGGCAGCGCGGCGAGCACGTCGGACAGCCGCGGCAGCGGCTCCCGGCCCCGCACCCGGACGGTGTCCAGCTCGGCGGCGGTGAGCCGGTCGATCCGCCCCGCGGTGTCGGTCGTGCGGTCCAGCGTCGGGTCGTGGTGCACGAACGGGACACCGTCGGCGCTGGCGTGCACGTCCATCTCCACGTAACGCAGGCCGTGGTCGGCGGCGGCCACGAACGCGGCGATCGTGTTCTCGCAGCCCGCGAGCTCGCCGAGGTGCCAGCCGCGGTGGGCGTAGGCACGCGGGAACGGACCCTCGAGGTACGGGTGCGGCACCCGGTCAGCGTGGCATCTCGAAGATCGTCCCACCACGGGGGAGCCGGAAACCCTCGGTGTCGAGCAGGGGACGCATGAGGTCCCCGTGGGTGTCCAGCCGCCCCGGCAGGTCGACCAGGGTGAACACGAGGTCCTCGGGCTCGCGGCAGGCCTCCACCTCGTCCCAGGTGAGCGGGGTGGCCACGGTCGGGCGCTCCCGCCCGCGCAGCGAGTACGACGCGATCGTCGTCTTGGCGGTGTTGTTCTGGCTCCAGTCGACGAAGACCTTCCCGCGCCGCCGGGCCCGGGTCATGACCGCGATCGTCTCCTTCGGGTGCGCGGCGGCGAGCCGCTCGGCGACCTCGCGGGCGAACTCGGAGGTCCGTTCCGGCTCGGTCACCCGCACCGGCAGGTAGAGCTGCATGCCCTTCCCGCCGGACGTCGACGGGTACACCGGAAGGCCGTGGTCGTCGAGCAGCGCGCGCAGCCGCAGCGCGACCCGGCAGCAGTCGAGGATCGTCGTGCCCTCTCCCGGGTCGAGGTCGAACACCACCCGGTCCGGCGGGTGCCGGCCGTCCCGCGGGCCCAGCCGCCACTGCGGCACGTGCAGCTCCAGCGCGGCCAGGTTCGCCGCCCACGCCAGCCCCTCGGCGTCGCCGAGCACGGCGAAGTCCGCGGACTCCGACCGGCCGCCGGGCGTCCCGACCCGGGCGGTGCGCAGCCACGGCGGGGCGTGCCGGGAGACGTCCTTCTCGAAGAACGACGACGACTCCACCCCGTCCGGCCAGCGCTTCAGCGTCACCGGCCGGCTGTCGACGTGCGGCAGCATCACCTCGGCGACGGCCAGGTAGTGGCCCAGGACGTCGGCCTTCGTCGTGCCGGTGGCCGGGTAGAGGACCTTGTCCGGGTTGCTCAGCGCGGCCCGCCCGTAGCCCTCGCGGGCCGGCCTGCTCGGTGCGGACCCCACGCGGACCTCCCGCCAGTCGTCGGTCGGGCCCCCCGGGTACCGGGACCCCTCGCGGAGCGCCACCGCCCCGGGCAGGCCCTGGGCGCGGATCGCGTCGAGCAGCCGGGCGCCGGCGTTCGGGTACAGCGGGACGGCGCGGCGGTGCGGGCCGTCGACCGGAAGGGCCTCCAGCAGCGTGCGGCGCTCGTCGAGGGGGAGCGGGCGGACGTCCCGGCCACCGGTGTGCAGCACGTCGGTGATCCACAGCTCGCCGCGGGCGGTCAGCTCGGCGTCGAGCAGGTGCCCGCCGGCACCGAGCGCCGGCCCGAGGTCCCGCAGCGGCCCGGGCGTGGGGATCGGCTCGCCGGGGACGCCGTCGTCGCCGACCGGGCGCAGGGTGAGCCGGCCCCCGTCGCTGCGGACCAGCACCCGCCGGCCGCCGAACACCGGGCGGACCCGCCACCCGTCACCGGCCGGGAGCCGCCGGGCCGCGGCGGCGACGCCCAGGACGACGTCGCGGGGGAGCGGCGCACCGGTCGGCGCCGAGTCGCCGGGCTGCTCGCGGGTGCGCCGCAGCAGCCACCGGTCCTTCCGCTCGCCGGGCCGGTGCAGGAGCACGTACCGGCCCCGGGCGCGCTCGCCGTGCAGCACGAACGCGACCTCGCGGTCGCTCCACTTCTCGGTGTCGTAGCGCCCGGAGTCCCACACCGTCATCCGGCCGCCGCCGTACTCGCCACGCGGGATCTCCCCGTGGAACTCCAGGTACTCCAGCGGATGGTCCTCGGTGCGGACGGCCATCCGGACCGTCTCGGAGTCCTCCGGCAGACCCTTCGGGACGGCCCACGACGCCAGGACCCCGTCCCGTTCCAGGCGCAGGTCCCAGTGCAGCGCGGTGGCGTGGTGCTCCTGGACCACGAACCGGTCGTTGCCGCCGGACTCCGCGGTGTCGTCGGGGACGGGCTCCGGCGTGCGGCGGGGATCGCGCTTGCGGCGGTACTCCTCCAGCGGCACGGCCCCAGAGTAACGAGCGGAACCTTGTGCAGACGGGTGATCGAATGTCAGGATAGGTTTGCCTATCACGAAGCAAGGGGTCACTGTGTTCGCGTGCATCTGTGCCGCCGTCACCGAGGTCGAGGTGCGGGACTGTGTCCGTGCCGGAGCTCGATGTGTCGACTCGATCGGGGACGCGTGCGGCGCCGGAACCGGCTGCGGGAGCTGCCACGACCGGCTCCAGACGCTGTTGCTGACCACGGCGCCCGGCGAGCAGGTCGGCCGGCTGCCCGCGTCGGCCTGAACGACGGGCTCACCGCAACACAGGTGAGGCTCTACGACCGTGAGCCGGTCCTGATCGGACGCACCCGGTGTGGCCTGGCCTACATTCCTCGTCGACGGTACCGGACGAGGGAGTGGAGCGAGCCATGCGCGGTGACGACGAGATCATCGGCCTGCTGAACGAGCAGCTCACCAGCGAGCTCACGGCGATCAACCAGTACTTCCTGCACGCCAAGATGCAGCAGAACTGGGGCCTGACAAAGCTCGCGGCCTACACCCGCAACGAGTCGATCGACGAGATGCGGCACGCCGAGGAGCTCACCGACCGGATCCTGTTCCTGGAGGGGCTGCCGAACTACCAGCGGCTGTTCACGCTGAACGTCGGCCAGTCCGTCCGCGAGCAGCTGCAGTCCGATCTGGCCCTCGAGCAGGGCGTCGTCGAGCGCCTGCGGCCCGGCATCGCGCTGTGCCGCGAGAAGGGCGACATCACCACGGCGAACCTCTTCGAGAAGATCCTCGCCGACGAGGAGCACCACATCGACTACATCGAGACCAACCTGGAGCTGATGGACCGGCTCGGTGAGCAGCTCTACCTCGCCCAGCTGGTCGACCAGCCGCCGACGGCGGGCTGAGCGCCGGCGCCGGGTCGGGCACCCGCCCGGCTCTCCGGTGTCACTCGTTATGACAGGTTCCGCTCGGGGTCACCGACTCCGAGGGGAGGGCTCGTGCCGCGGTGATCGCCAGTTGTGGAGTGCAGCGCCCGCCTCGCGAACGCCACACTCCACAACCGTCGATCACCGGGAGTTCTCACCCGTTTCGCCGTGGCGGGTGGCGGCGCGGGGCATGCTGCGGCGGGTGCGCATCCAGGAGCTGCTGCTCGCCCAGGACGGCGTCCTGCACCGGGACCAGGCGCTGCGATGCGGCCTGTCCCGGCAGGCGATCCGGCGTCGCGTCGCCCGCGGCGAGTGGGCGGATGCGCAGCCCGGCGTCCTCCGGGACACGACCCACCCCGTCACCGCAGCCGCCCGGGTCCGGGCAGCCTCGCTCTGGGCCGGCGAGGCCGGGCTGGTGAGCGGGCCCGCCGCCGCGTTCTGGCTGGGCATGCTCGCGGAGGCGCCCGAGCACGTCGAGATCACCGTGGCCGTCTCGGCCCGGCGCACGACACCCGCCGGGGTCCGGCTCCGGCGCCGGTCGGTCCCGGTGCAGGACCGGATGCGGGAGCGCGGCGTGCTGGTGACCGCGCCCGCGCTCACCGTCCTCGAGACCTGCGGCCGGGTTCCGGACGGCGCGGCGTTCCTGGACCGGGCCCTGCAGGGCCGGTGGGCGGTGCCACACCAGCTGCACGCCGCCTACTGCCGCAACGCGGGCGCGCACGGCATGGGTGCCGCGCACCGGCTGCTCGTCGCCGCGCTGGACCGCGCCGACTCGAAGCTCGAACGCCTCCTGATCCGGCTGCTGCGCGATGCGGGCCTGACCGGGTTCGTCCGCGGCCTGCCCGCCGGTGCCGGGCGCGAGATCGACATCGCGTTCCCGGCCGAGCGGGTCGCGATCGAGCTCGACGGCTGGGCCTGGCACACCGATCCGGAGCGGTTCACCGCGGACCGCGCCAAGGGCAACGCGCTGGTCGCCGCCGGATGGACGCTGCTGCGGTTCACCTGGCGCGACGTGACCGAGCATCCGGCGCGGACGGTCGCCGCGATCCGGCGCGCCCTCGGGCGGTGATCACCCGTTGTGGAGTGCAGCGTTCGTGAGGCGAGCGCTGCACTCCACGACCGTCGATCACGGCTCCTCTGTTGAGCCGATAATGCACGTTATGACAGTTCCACTGGCGATCGCGCCCCCACCCGGGCCGACGGGCAAGCGGTCAGGAATCGAGAAGCGCCCGGTGCCCGCCAGCGGCCATCGTGAACGGCATGACGAACTCCGACATCACCGCCCACGCCGCCCACCAGGGAGCTGCCGCCATGAGCGCCATCACCTCCGTCACCATCGAGGCTCCGGACCCCGCGTCGGCCGCCGCGTTCTACGACGCCCTCGGGCTGGCCGACGTGGTACGCGTGCGCGCCTCGGACGCGCCGACCTCGGGCTTCCGCGGCTTCACGCTCTCGCTGGTCGTGGCCCAGCCGAGCACCGTGGACGGCCTCGTGGGCTCCGCGCTCACCGCCGGGGCCACCGTGCTGAAGCCGGTCGGCAAGAGCTTCTGGGGATACGGCGGCGTCGTGCAGGCCCCGGACGGGACGATCCTGAAGATCGCGTCGTCGGCGAAGAAGGACTCCGGCCCGGCCACCCGGCAGATCGACGACGTCGTGCTCCTCCTGGGCGTGGAGAACGTCAAGGCGACCAAGCAGTTCTACGTCGAGCACGGCCTGCCCGTCGCGCGGAGCTTCGGCAGCAAGTACGTCGAGTTCGACACCCAGGGATCGCCGATCAAGCTCGCCCTCTACAGCCGGCGTGCCGCCGCCAAGGACGCCGGGGTCGACCCGGCCGGCACCGGTTCGCACCGGCTCGTGGTGACCGGCCCCGCCGGTCCGTTCACCGACCCCGACGGGTTCGCGTGGGAAGCCGCGTGACGGTCGCCGGTTCAGCCAGCTCGACCCGATCGAGCCGGACCCCTCGACGGAGCATCGCCCGAGCGTAGATCGTCCCGGGCCGGGTGCGGTCCCGCGCACGTCTCGCCGGAAACCCGAGACAACCTCGACCGTCCTGTGACGTCTCTCACGGCATGCAAGTCCGTGACCGCTCGTGAGAGGACCAACCGCCATGTCCACCAGGACCGTTCGACTACTCGGTGCCGCAGCGCTGGCCTGCGCCGCGGCGCTGACCCCCGCGGTACCCGCCGGCGCCGCGACCCCGGCGTGCGACCTGACGTGGGGATCGCTGCCCGAGACCGCGGCGCCGATGAACCCCTCGCCGCTCGTCACCACCCGTACCGGGCAGCACCAGTGCTGGGACCGGGTGGTGTTCCAGATCGCCGGATCGGTCGGTGCCGGCTGGGACGTGCGTTACGTCGACACCGTCGTGCAGGACGGGTCCGGGACACCGCTGAGGGTGCCGGGCGGGGCGCGGCTGGCGGTCGTGCTGCACCACCCCGCGTACGACGAGGCCGGGGACGCGACCTACCTCCACCGGGTCGGCCCGGTCGCGAACGTCACCGGCTACCGCACGCTGCGCAGCGTCGTGTTCGGCGGCTCCTTCGAGGGCTACACGACGTTCGGGGTGGGCGTGCGCGGCCGGCTCCCGTTCCGGGTGTTCGCCCTGCCCGGGCCGGGTGGCGACACCCGCATCGTGCTCGACGTCCTGCACTCCTGGGACGCCGGCCGCTGACCCGTCGGGCCCGTTCAGAGCACCGGATGGGCGGGCTGGTGGGTGACCTGCTCGATGTCGGCGGCCGCGGCGTCGAGCAGGTGGTGGCTCAGGTCGGCGAGCGCGCGGGCGGCGGCCAGCTCGTCGCCGATCTGGGGCACGTCCCGGTCGGCCGGGTTGAGCCGGGCGAGCCCGACCCCCGTCTGGCGCGCCGTGTCCGCGGTCTCCAGGCGGGCGATCGCGCGGGTACGGCCCTCGTGCTCGTCGATGTCGATCTCGACGGTCCACTTCTTGAACTGGTCCATGCCGACCCTCCGTTCCGGTCCGGCGACGCCGTCCGTCCCGCGGGCGATGTCGCAGGTGCGGGCTTCCCCCGCGCCGGGATTGTCCCAGCGTGGCCGGCCCGCCGACAGGGTGCGACGGCCACGTCGTGCGTCCGCCCGTCCCTGTGACCGAGCCCGCCCGCGCTCCCCATGGCGCGCGCGACACCCCTAGGTTGGACGCCGTGAAGGTCCTGTTGCTGGAAAACATCCACCCCGGTGCCGCGGAGGCGTTCCGACGTGCGGGCTTCGAGGTCGAGACCCGGCCCGGCTCGCTGTCCGGCGACGAGCTCCTCGACGCGGTCTCCGGCGTGCAGTTGCTCGGCATCCGCTCCAACACCACGATCACCGCGGACGTCCTCGACGCGGCGAAGGACCTGCTGGCCGTGGGTTGCTTCTGCATCGGCACCAACCAGGTCGACCTGACCGCGGCGGCCGACCGCGGCATCGCCGTGTTCAACGCGCCGTACTCGAACACCCGCAGCGTCGTCGAGCTGGTGCTCGGCGAGATCGTGGTCCTCGCCCGCCGGCTCACCGAGAAGGCCCAGCGGATGCACGAGGGGGTGTGGGACAAGTCCGCGCGCGGCAGCCACGAGTTCCGCGGCCGCACCCTGGGAATCGTCGGCTACGGCAACATCGGTACCCAGCTGTCGAACATGGCCGAGGCCGTCGGCCTGCGGGTGATCTTCTACGACACCGCGGACCGGCTCGCGCACGGCAACGCCCGCCGGGTCCCGACGCTGGACGCGCTGCTGGAGCAGGCCGACGTCGTCTCCATCCACGTCGACGGCCGTCCCGGCAACGCCGGCCTGTTCGGGGCCGAGCAGTTCGCGAAGATGAAGCCGCGCTCGATGTTCATCAACGCCTCGCGCGGCATGGTGATCGACGAGCAGGCGCTGCGCGAGAACATCCTGTCCGGGCACATCGCCGGCGCCGCGGTCGACGTGTTCCCGACCGAGCCGAAGGCCCAGGGCGACCCGTTCGACTCGCCGCTGCGCGGCCTCGACAACGTCATCCTGACCCCACACATCGGCGGGTCCACGCAGGAGGCGCAGGAGGAGATCGGCTACTTCGTCTCCACGAAGCTGAAGGACTTCGTCACCGGCGGCGCCACTCCCCTGTCGGTCAACCTGCCGAACGTCGCGGCGCCGCGGCCGCAGGGCGTGTTCCGGACCGGCTACCTGCACACGAGCGCGCCGGGCGTCCTCGCGAACATCAACCGGCTGCTCGCCGACGCCGGTGTGAACGTCGTCGGGCAGTCGCTGTCCACCCGCGGCGAGCTGGGGTACGTCCTCACCGACACCGACCAGATCCTGCCCGACGACGTGCTGGCCGCGCTGCGCCGGGCACCGGAGACCGTGTGGCTGCGGTCCTACGAGATCTGACCCCTCACGCGCAGGCCCCGTACTCCGCGACGTCCGAGGGGTGGATCGGGCCGTGCTCGCCGTGGTGGACCACGAAGTCCACCCGCGACGGGCGGCGGAACAGCCCGCCGCCCGTCGGCCGGCGGTAGACCAGCGGCGCGCACCGGTAGCCGAACAGGGCCCGGGCCCACCCCTCGGCCTCGCCCTTCGGCAACGCTCCCCCGCCCCGGACGGCCACGGCCAGCTCCCAGATCCCGACGCCGGCGGCCGGAGCCGCGGCGTCCGGGGCGGTCGCCGCGACCAGCACCAGCTCCCCCGCTCCCCCCACCGCGGTGACCGTGACCTGGCAGCGGTGCCACTCCGCCAGCGGCCGCGGGTAGGGGTAGTCGAGCAGGCCGGCCCGCAGGGCGGTCACGGCGTCGCCGTGCCGGTCCTGGATCTCCTGCGAGAGATCCACTGATCGCTTGCGGCGCAGGTCGGCGTTGATCAGCCCGGGCTCGACCGCCATCCCGTCCCCATTCCGTGTGTTCTTCTACAGCTCGTAGAGTAGTCTAGGTCACAGGCCGGGGCCGGGCGAGCGCTGACCGCGATTCCAGGCCCATGTGGACACCCGACGCGGTCGCTGCGCTGCGCCGGAGCACGGCGGGCACGGCGCGTCCCGCCGGGTTCCCGGGCCCGCGCGCACCGTCGATATGCTCGTCCCGACGCCGGACGGGCTTCCGGAGGCGCGACGCGAGAGGGACTGCAGTGGCGAAGGTCGAGACGATCCGGCTCGTCGACGACATCACGGGTGGTGAGGCCGACGAGACGGTCGGCTTCGGACTCGACGGGCGCAGCTTCGAGATCGACCTGAGCTCGGCCAACGCCCGCCGGCTGCGCGACGACCTCGCTCCCTACCTGGCCGCCGCCCGTCCCGCGGGCACGCCCGGCGCCCGGAAGGCCCCGGGGCGGGCCTCGGCGCCGGTGACGCCCGCGGTGTCCGACGGCAGCGAGTCGGGGGCCGCCGCCCGCGAGCGCAACCGTGCCGTGCGGGTGTGGGCCCGGGAGAACGGGTTCACCGTCTCCGAGCGCGGCCGGATCCCCTCCGAGATCGTCGAGGCCTACCACCGCGGCACGCCGGCCCCGGCCGCGGCCGAGCCCGAGCCGGTCGAGCCCGAGCCGACCCCCGCCCCGGCGACCGACCGCCCCCAGCCGCCGGTCGTCGAGTTCAGCGGCTGAGCCACCGGCCGGCCGGACCGGACGTCACGGGCAGGAGACAGCGAGAGCGGCGAGCGTGCGCGTCAGCGGCTCGGCGACGGGATGCCCGGCGGCGGGGCCGGCAGCGGGCCCGGGGTGTACGACCCGGACCGCAGCACGTCCGACCGCTCCAGGGTCGGGTCCACCGCGTTCGGCCGGTACGGCTGCACCGCCTGCACCTTGCCCCAGTCCCGCGCGGGATCGCCCTCGAGGTAGGTCGGCAGCTCGGTCTGCTTGCCGATCACGGTGATCCAGCCCAGCGGGCCGCCCGCCTGCGGTGTCGACCAGCCCTCGCCGTCGATCCGCATCCGGCTGCCGTCGGCCTGCAGCCGGTAGGCGGGGGTCTCGGCGATCCCGCCGGCCGTCGCGAACGGCCGCAGGCACGGACTCGCCAGCGACACCGGGTACTCCAGGAACATCGGCTGGTTGCCGACGATCGTCGACAGGGGTGCGAGCTGCGGCGCCCGCATCGGGGCGACCGCCAGCCACCCGTCGGCGCCCAGCGAGTTGTCCTGCGCCACCAGCCGCACCTCGGTCGCGGACCGGGCCGGCTCGGGGAGGTCGAAGCGCAGCTCGCGCCACGGCATCTCCTCGCCCCGGCCGTCGTCCAGGGTGCTCTGCTCGACGATGCGCACGCGGCCGTCGGGCAGCCGGGTCGCGTACTGCACGGTCAGCTTGTTGCCGCCGCCGAGCCGTCCCGCCGCGGTCACCACCAGCGGGGTGGTCCCGGCCCGCTGCTCCTCGGTGAGCCTCATCCACGGGGTGCGCAGGGTGCCCGTGTTCCGCCCGGACGGGTCGAAGCTGCCGAACGCCGGCGCGGCGTCGCTGCCCAGTCCCCCGGTGAGGACGTACTCGAAACCGGACACCCCGGAGCCGCCGCCGGTCGGCGGGACGCCGTCGCGCCGGAACCCGGAGCCGCCGCTCGAGGGGTCCCGCAGCTGCGCGTCCGGGCTGTTCGCCGGGACGACACCGGGCGGCAGCGGGGCCGGCCGGGTGGCCGTCTCCCCCGGCGGGGGCGGCGGGGCGACGGTCGGGAGCAGGTCGGGCCGCGCCGGCGGCGCCATCCCGGCCGGCTCCGGGGCGGCCGCCAGCACGCCGTCCACCGGGCGGCGCTCGGCCAGCACCTGGCTCGCCAGCCCGCAGGACCCGCCGAACGGGTTGGACAGCGCGTCGGCGCCCATCGACCAGGACCCGGACTGGTTCTCGATGGCCGACACCATCGTCCAGAGGTTGAACGCCACCAGCAGCCCGCACAGCACGGCCAGCGGTGCCGAGGTCAGCCGCAGGCGGCGGGTCGCCGCGAGCGCGGCCGAGGCGTCCTGGCGCCAGTCCCGGGCCCGCCACCAGCGTCCGATCACCGGTAGCCGGCCGATCGCCCGCTCGACCCCGGCCAGCTGGTCGGGGTGGCGCTCCTCGCGGATCCCGCGCAGGTGCTCGACGCCGGCGCCGACGGCCAGCAGCAGCGCCAGGACCAGCACCACCGACGACGCCTCGTAGCCCATGATCATGATCTGCTGGTTGGCCCAGGGCACGCCCCAGTTGTTCGTGTACCACCAGATGTTCGGCCCGGCCGCGGACAGTGCCGCGACCAGGAACGCCGCCGACAGGAACGCGAGCCGGTTGCGCAGCGACCGCAACGCGTCCGAGCCGGTCGCGATGGCCGCGAGCGCCACCATGCCGGCCCCGAGGCCGACGAGGTCGCCGAAGTGGTGCGTCCACTTGGTCGGGGTCATCGCGAAGATCAGCAGCGAGATGACCGTGCTGCCGATCAGCCGCTGCGCCGGGCCGAGCGCCGCGCCCGGGATCCGGTTGCGGCGGATCAGCACCACGACGCAGGCCAGCGTGCAGAGGATGACGAGCAGGATCGGGAACCGGCGGGCGATCGAGCCGTCGGCGTTCACCCCGAACAGCGGCGCGTACCGCTCGGCGATCTCGGTGTACCAGGGCCAGTCCGGACCGACGTCGGAGCGGATCGTGGTCGAGTCGACGACGGCCGCCCAGCTCTGGTCGGCCCAGGCGATCATCAGGATGGCCGTTCCGGCGGCCAGCAGCGGCGCCAGCACGGCGACCGCGCCGAACGCCCGCACCCGGGTGGCGAGCAGGTGCCACAGCGGCCGGACGCCGGCCAGGAACGGCGCGACCGCGATCAGCCCGGCCGGGTTCGCGCCGACCGCCATCGACGCCGCGAACAGGCCGATCGCCACCGGCAGCACCCGCTGCAGCGCGATCGCCCGCTCGACGCAGACCAGGGCCAGCAGGGAGCAGACCACCACGACGGGCTCCGGGCGCAGCCCCGAGTTGTAGGCCATCCAGAAGGCCAGGAACACCGCCGCCGCGGCCCAGGTCGCGGCGTGCGAGCGGCGGGCCTGCCGGCCCAGCCGGGGCAGCAGGCCGCGCGAGACCAGCCACCAGGCCGCGATCCCCATCAGCACCGACGGCAGCCGCAGCCACAGCAGGGAGTCGGAGACCTGCACCCACAACGCGTAGAGGTCGTAGAACCAGCCGAACGGCGCCTCGGCGGCGTTGTACCAGCGGTAGTAGTTGCCGACGTAACCCGAGCTGGGGACGTTGCGGACGATGCCGAGCGTGAAGCCGTCGTCGGAGGTCTGGCCGCCGATCGCCGCCCAGACCGCCAGCACCGCGGTCACCGTCAGGTCGGTCGCCCGGGGCCGCGCGCGCGACCACCAGCGGCGCAGCCGGGGCGGCCAGCGCTGGGCGAGCCCACCGGCCTCCCGGCCGGCCCGGTGCGGGCGCCGCCCGAGATGCCGGTCGACCCCGGCCAGCGCGAGCAGCGACCCGACGAGCGCCAGGCTCGCGACGACCGTGGCCAGCGTCTTCCAGAACGACGGGCTGGTGTCGAAGCGGGTGTCCGGGCTGATCCGGACCGACGTGCCGTCGAGCGGGGCTCCGGCCGCGTCCAGGTCGGAGTAGATGCCGACGACCTGCGGGCGCAGATCACCTTCGAAGGTCTGCGCGCCGGAGCCGAGGTCGACGGTGGTCGACCCGGCACCCGAGGTGATCCGGATCTCCGACGGGCCGTCCCGCAGCGGCGCCGCGGCGAGCTGCTGGCCGCGGTTGACCAGCGTGAGCTGGTCGTCGGCGACCGTGAGCACCATCCCGGTGCGGGCGCCCTCCGGGGACTCCGGCGGCACCGTGGACAGGACGGTCGCCGGTGCGGCGCTCCGCGCGTCCAGGCTGCGCATCGCCTCGGCCGGGACGATCACCGACATCGACTCGGGCCGCAGGGCCACGAGCGGGGCGTTGACGTCCTGGGCGCCGGTGGTCGGCGACGGCCAGACGATCGTGTTCTCGTGCTGCACCACGGGCAGGAACGGCACGGCGACCGCCAGGACGAAGGCGAGCAGGCCGAACCGGCCGGCCCAGCGGAGCCGGCGCCCGTCACGTGACGTGTCGACGGCCTCCCGTTCCGCGACCGTCGGATCCTCGGTGAGCACCGGACGACGGTAGCGACCCCCGTTCCGGCGACATGGGGAGGCCCCGGGGTGAGCCGGTTACCGGCGGGTCGCCCGGATCAGCCGCTCCTCGGCGTCCACCCCGGGCCCGACCTCCGGGAACCGCGTCAGGAAGTACACCCCGGCCAGCCACCAGCCCCCGACGATGATCCACTCCGGGAGCCCGAGCGCGGCCGGCATGCCGGGCAGGTACAGGGCGAACAACACCAGGCCGGCGACCGCGGCCACCGTTCCGACGGTCGGGCCGGCGCCGACCCGGAACGGCCGCGGCAGGGCCGGCTCGCGGCGGCGCAGGACCAGGAACGTCACCGCCACCAGCGTGAAGCCCATGGTGATCGTGAGGCCGCCCGCGTTCACCAGCCAGGTCAGCATCTGGTCCCCGAACAGCGGGGCGAGCACGGACAGCCCGCCGATGAACAGGATGGCGTGCGACGGCGTCCGGTACCGCGGGTGGACCGCGGCGAACCAGCGGGGCAGCATCCCGGACGCCGCCATCGCGTACACCAGCCGGCTCGCGCCGATCAGGAAGGCGTTCCAGCTGGTGAGGATGCCCGCGACGCCGCCGAGTACCAGCAGCGTCCCGAACGCGGGATGGCCCCACAGCGTCGCCATGGCGTCCGCGGCGGCGAGCTGAGAGCCCCCGAGCGCCTCGTCGCCGAGGGCGAACCCGGTGCCGAGGACGATCACCACGTAGAACGCGATCGCCATCAGCACGGAGACCACCAGCAGCCGTCCGATGTGCCGCTCGGGCAGGTTGATCTCCTCCGACGACTGCGGGATGACGTCGAACCCGACGAACAGGAACGGCACCGCGACCAGCACGCCGAGCACGCCGGCGAACCCGCCGTCGAACCAGGGCTCGGCGGTCGCGGTGCTGCCGCCGGCCACCGTCCCGGTCAGCATCACGATCCCGACCGCGACCAGGAAGACCACGGCGACCGTCTGGGCGACGGCGGCGGGACGGATCCCGACGTAGTTCAGCGCGGTGATGACGACGGCGCCGACGATCCCCACCAGCGCCCAGGTGGCGTACACGTCGTAGCCGGCGATCGACCACAGCCGGCCGGCCTTGAGGTCCGGGAACAGGTAGAGCGCGGTCTCCGGCAGCGCCACCGCCTCGAACGCGACCACCGACAGGTAGCCCAGCACCATCGCCCAGGACACGACGAACGCCCACCGTGACCCGAGCGCCCGGAGCACGTAGTGGTGCTCACCGCCGGCCTTCGGCATGGCCGCGACGAGCTCGGCGTAGGTGAGCCCGACGACGGCCATCACGGCGCCGCCGAGGACGAACGCGAGCGCCGCCCCCGCGGTCCCGGCCCCGGACACCCACTCCCCGGCCAGGACCACCCAGCCGAAGCCGATCATCGCGCCGAACCCGACGGCGAGCACGTCGGCCCGGCCGAGCACCTTCACGAACGCCTGGTCGTCCTGTCGCGTCACAGGTCCTCCCCTCCCCCGGTCCCGTTGGCGCACAGCATCCCTCACCGGTGATCGGGACGACAGTGCTCGGCGGGCCGCTCTGGCGTCGAGACGGAATCGGTGGTCGTCGTTTCATTGACGATCTGCTTGCGTCAATGAATCATTGACCCATGAACTTCGAGGAGGCACAGCGCTGGCTGGAACGGGCCGACCCGGCGATCGCCCGGAAGCGGACCTCGCTCACCGACCAGCTCGAGGACATGAAGCAGCAGGCGGCCGACGGCGTCCTCACCCGGGACGCGGCGGCCGCCTGGTACGCGATCGTCCAGGAGCTGCGCCGGCGGGCCGACGCCTACGAGCGCGATCTCATCCGCACGCTGCGCTCGGACGGTCTGACCTGGCAGCAGGTGGCCGACGCCGTGCAGGCCCAGATGTCGAGCCGGCAGGCCGCGCAGGCCAAGTGGAAGCGGCTCATCGACCCCACGCGGCGCACCACCAACGGCGTCATGCGCCGTGGCGGGCGACCGCGGAACGACGCGACCGGCTGACCCGTCGAGATCACCCGTCGTGGAGCGCGGCGTTCGCTCCACGACGGGTGAGGAACCCGGAGCGAGACCCCTCCCCTGCCCTGCCGGGTCGCCGTCGGGGCGGCCGGCTCGGTCGTCGTTTCGTTGACGATCTGCTGGCGTCAATGAAACATTGACTACGTGGTCGGAGGGTGCCGCGGGCTGGTCTGTGCCGCGTCGGCGAGCTCGTTCGGCGTCCCCGGGGGCCGCCACGGGTCCGAGCCGGTCCGGTCCCTGCGCTACGAGCTCGGGCCGCCCGCCCGTCCCGGCAACAGCGACGCGACGAGGACGCGCACCAGCCACTCGCGGAACGCCTCCGGCGGCCACCCGCGGTCGAGGACGAGCCGCCGGAACGCCGCGCCGTCGTTCTGGGCCCAGCACACGTCCGCCGCATACGCGCGGTCGATGCCGGGCCGCAGGCCGCCGATCCGGTCGAGATGCTCCGCGAACGCCCGGGCACCGTCGTGGCGTTCGGCGTCGGCCCGCGCGAGCAGCGCGGCGGCGTCCGGGTCGACGTCGGCGGCCGCGGCGAGCACCCGGCCGATCGCGGCCGCCCGCTCCTGGGTCTCCACGACCATGGCGGCCCACAGCCGGACCGACTCGGTCGGGTCGGTGCTGGCCAGGATCCGGTGCACGGCCGGGCGGTCGGCCATCGGCACCGGCTCGTCGTCGCCGACCAGCGACCAGCCCCAGGCCAGCTCGAGCAGCGCCGCCTTGCCGCCGACCGCGTTGAACACGGTCTTGCGGCTCACGCCCGCCCGATCGGCGACGGCGTCGAGCGTGGTCGCCGCGTAGCCGTGCCGCAGGAACAGCGCCGTCGCGGCCTCGACGACCGTCCGGCGCGTCTCGCGGGCCTGCCGGGCCCGCAGGTCGGAGCGGTACGGGCGGCGCTCGCTCGTCGTCTCCCCCATCGTTCTCCCGTCCGGCCTTGACGGCGCGACACATTCGGTTCACTCTTCGAGTAATGAATACCTGCTGAGGGTAGCCGAGGGGTGGCCGGTATGCGAATCGCGATCATCGGTGCAGGTCCGACCGGTCTGTTCCTCGCCGCGGCACTGGCCCGCCGCGGGCACCGCGTCACCGCCGTCGACCGGGATCCCGGCCCGGCGCCGGACGGCTGGCGTCGCCGCGGCGTGATGCAGTTCCACCACGCGCACGCGTTCCGCGGGCAGGTCCCCGACGCGCTCGAGGCCGAGCTGCCGGAGGCGCACGCCGCCTGGCTGGCCGCCGGGGCCGAGCCGATCGACGTCACGCTGCCGGACGGCCGGGTCGTCCGCGGCGGGATGCGGTCGCGCCGGGAGACCTTCGAACGGGTCCTGCGCGCCGTCGTGGGCGCCCGGCCCGGGGTGGAGCTGCGCTGCGACCACGTCGAGGCGGTGACGTTCGACCGGGCCGGGCGCGCGGACGGCGTCCGCGTCGGGCGTGCGCACCTACCGGCCGACCTGGTGATCGACGCATCGGGCCGGGCCGGCCGGGTGACCCGCCCGCTGCGGGGCCCGGCCGCCGTCACCGGCCGGACCGGGATCGCCTACGTGGACCGCCAGTACCGGCTGCACGACGGCGCCGAGCCCGGGCCGATGACCAACCTGATCGCCTGGCAGGCCGACCTCGACGGCTACCAGGTGATCATCTTCCTGCACGAGCGGGGGATCTTCTCGGTGCTGATCGTGCGCCCGGTCGACGACCCGGACCTCGTCGGTCTCCGGCACGAGGCCGCGTTCGAGGCCGCCTGCGCCGCCGTGCCGGGGCTGGCCACCTGGACCGACCCCGGACGGTCCCGGCCGATCACACCGGTGCTCGCCGGCGGCGAGCTCGTCAACCGCTACCGGGGCCAGGCCGGGCCCGACGGGGCCGCGCACCGGGGGCTGATCTTCGCCGGGGACGCGGTCTGCACGACGACGCCGATGTTCGGCCGCGGGATCACCACCTCGTTCCTGCAGGCCCGCGAGCTGCTCCGGCTGCTCGACCGGCACGGCGACGACCTCGATCCGGTCCCCGCCGCGTTCGACGCGTGGTGCGAGACCCACATGCGGCCGTGGGTGGAGGACCACGTCCGGATGGACGACGCGACCGTGCGCCGGTGGGCGGGCGAGGACGTCGACCTCACCCGCCGCCTGCCGTCCGACCTGATCATGGCGGCCGCCGCGGTGGACCCCGAGATCGCCCCGGCGCTCGGGCCCTACCTCGGCATGCTGGCCGGGCCGGCCAGCCTGGACGCGGTCGAGCCGCGGGCGGCCGCCGTGTACCGGTCCGGGTGGCGCCCGCCACCGGCCGAGGGACCGGGTCGCCGGGAGCTCGCCGAGATCGTCCGCGGGGTGCTGGCCGCGGCCTGACACGGTGCGCACCCTCCCCGCGGCCCGCTCGTTGTACCGCGCGGTAACCGGCATGCGGGGAGGCGGCGGGGATGGACCGACGGCGGTGGGGCGCGATCTTCTCGATCGTGCTGGCGACGATCGTGGTCGGGGTGGCGCTCGTCGGCCCCGCCCAGGCGGCACCCGCGCCGGCGGCGGTCCCCGCTCCGGCGCTGATCGACCCGCCCCCGCCCGGCGCGAACGACTGGAGCTGCCGGCCGAGCGCCGAGCACCCGAACCCGGTCGTGCTGGTGCACGGGCTGACCGGGAACCAGGCGAACAACTGGGGCTACGTCTCCCCGCGGCTCGCGCAGCGCGGGTACTGCGTGTTCTCGCTGACCTACGGCCGCAGCCCGCTCGCGCCGCCGCCGCTGAGCCAGGCCGGCGGGCTCGCGCCGATGGAGGAGAGCGCCGAGGAGCTGGCGTCGTTCGTCGACCGCGTGCTCGAGACGACCGGCGCGGAGAAGGTCGACATCGTCGGCCACTCCGAGGGCTCGCTCATGCCGAACCACTGGGTGAAGTTCCTCGGCGGCGCCGAGCACGTCGACCGCTACGTCGGCCTCACCCCGCTCTGGGACGGCACGAACACCGGCGGGCTCGCGTTCCTCAACCGCAGCGGCCAGCAGCTGGGCCTCGGGCCGGCGGTCGGGACCGTCCTCGACCCGCTGTGCGCGGCCTGCCGGCAGGTCCTGCGCGGGTCGGACTTCCTCGAGCGGATGAGCTCCGGCGGCGGGCCGCGGGTCGACGGCGTCACCTACACGATGATCATGACCCGGTACGACGAGCTGGTCGTCCCGTACACGTCCGGGATGATGGACGGCGCGGACAACATCGTCCTGCAGGAGGGCTGCCCGGCCGACCTGGCCGAGCACGTGGCCGTCGCGTTCGACCCGGTGGCGTTGCAGCACATCACCAACGCGCTCGACCCGGCGCACGCGCAGCCGGTGCGGTGCCTTCCGGTCGGTCCGGAGGCCCCCACCGCCTCCTGACGGTGTCGCCGCCGGCGTGATCCTCCTGACTGCTGCTGCCGGCGCGAGTGCCACTGTCGGCGAGGTGCCACTGTCGGCGCGGCGTGCGAGGGTGCGCCGGTGACCGCCGACGTGAGCACGCCCGAGGACCTGGTCGCCGCTGCCCGGTCCGGCGAGCCGGTACAGGATCCGCAGCTCGACCAGGTCGACCTGCGCGGGGCCGACCTCGCCGGTCTGGTCCTGCGCGGTGGCTCGCTCGCAGGTGCGGACCTGCGCGGGGCCCGGCTGGACCGGGTTCGGGTCGCGGGGACATCGCTGTCCGGCGCGGACCTGCGGGAGGCCGACCTGACCGACGCCGTCCTGACCGGGGCCGACCTGTCCGGTGCCCGGTTCGCCGGCGCGATCCTCGGCGACACCCGGTTCGACGCCTGCCGCATGATCGGCGTCTCGCTGCGCGGGATGCGCGGGCTGACGGCGTCGTTCGTGCTGACCGGCTGCAACCTGCAGGTCGCCGACCTCGCCGAGGTGAACCTGCGCGGGCTGCGGATCGCCGAGTGCGACCTGTCGGAGGCCGACCTGTCCGGCACCGACCTGCGGGCGGTCACGTTCGAGCGCTGCCGGCTGCGCGGGACGGTCCTGCGTGCCGCCCGGCTGGAGCAGGCCGACCTGCGCACGAGCGACCTGGGCGAGATCACCCCGGACACCCCCCGGGAGCTGCGCGGCGCGATCGTCTCGCCGGCCCAGGCCGCGGCGGTCTGCGCGGCGCTCGGGTTGACGGTCCTCGACTAGCGTGCTCAGCCGGTGGTGTCGCGGACCTGCCCGGTGACCCACGGGGCGTCGTCGCAGCCCTCGCCGGCGACGGTCAGCGGGCCGAGCCGGAGCAGGTCCGTCGCGCGGCAGTCCTCCCCCGGTTCCGGGGCGGGCCGGTCGTCGGTGGGGCTGCGCGGGGCGGGCCCGTCAGGGGCGGGACCGTGCGGGTCGGGGCTGCGTGGCGCGTGCACGACCGGCCGGGACGGCGCCGCCGCCCTCTCCTGCCGCGCGGCCTCCTCGTCGAGGTAGGCGGCCAGCTCGGCGTCGCCGGCGGCGCGGGCCCGCTCGGCCCGGTCGGCGGCCTGCCGGCGGAGCTCCTCGGCGACCGTGCTGACCCGGGCC
Source organism: Pseudonocardia sp. C8 (assembly GCF_014267175.1). Lineage (NCBI taxonomy): Bacteria > Bacillati > Actinomycetota > Actinomycetes > Pseudonocardiales > Pseudonocardiaceae > Pseudonocardia > Pseudonocardia sp. C8. The sequence continues at coordinate 2,719,812 of NZ_JACMTR010000002.1, read as the reverse complement.
GCCGCCCGCGCGCCGGCGGTCTCGTGCGCCCGGACCGCGTCGCGAGCGCCGGCGACCGCGTCCATGGTGGCCTCGCCGCGACCCGGCAGCGGCCCGGACGCGAACGTGCCGGGCGCGGTGACGGCACCCGGCAGCGTCACGGTGGCCGGCACCGCCGGTCCGGCGGTGTCCGGGATCGCCCCGGCCAGCAGCACGGTGACCACGCCGGCACCACCGATCAGGGGCACCGCAGCCAGCAGGGCGCGACGAGCGGGTGTCGTGCGGGTGTGCCGGTGCCGTCCGGTCATCGTGATCGCCCCCTCCCCGATCTCCGTATCCGTTGCCGGACACGACGAAACACCCGAGCCGGTCAGCCGCCCTGCGCGGCGAGCAGCTGGCCGTCGAGCCACGGGTCCAGGGAGCGTTCGCGGCCCTGCGCGTCGACGTAGCCGCAGTCCTTGTTGGTGATCTCGTGGGGACGCTCGGGGTCGTCGAACCGGGCTGGGCCGGTCAGGTCGCAGGTACCGGTCCCCCGCCCTCGCTGGTTCTGCTCGGCCTGCTGGTCGCGTTCGGCCCGCTCCGCCACTGCGCGGGCGGCGTCGGCGGCGGCCGTCGCCGCCGGGCCGGACTCGGGCAGCTCGAGCACCGGAGCGGTGCGGGGTGGTGGTGCCGCGACGACGGCGGCCCCGGCCGCGATGGTCGGTGGCGGTGCGCCCGGTGCGAGGAGGTCGCTGCCGGCGACGAGGGCCACCACGGCGACGACCGCGGCAACGGCGGCCACGACCGGAACGGCGGCCCGGGCGGCACGGCGGGCCGGGGACCGGCGTACCCGGGGCGCACGATGACGTCCCCCCATCAGCACCCTCCCCGTCGGTCCGAACGGCGTAGCCGCCTGCTTGATGATGGACCGTCCGGGCCGTGACCGCGACCATCCGGTCGGGTGGTCGCTCGGCGGGGACGGCGCGAGCCCGGCTCCCCTGCCTCCTCCGGCACAGCCGGGGGCGCTGCGGCCCGGCCTCGGCGCCCTGCCGCGAGGTGCACGTTGGCGTCCTGCCGGGGACGAGTGCGCGCAGATCGACTTCGCCGACGCCGGTCGAGGTGCACGGTGTCGCCGGGGCACGGCCGCGATCGTGCTGATCGACTCCGTGGGGCCGGTCGAGCGGCACCTCTCCGCCCACGCCCTGGCGCGTTCGTGCATATCGACCCGGGCGAGCCACTCGATCTGCACCTTCCGGCCGCACAGAGGACGACTACGCGCTGATCGACCCACGCGAGCCGTCGAGCAGCACCTTTCCGCCGCCCCACGGGCGCCTGCGTGCAGATCGACTCACGCGAGCCGGTCGAGCGGCACGTTTCCGCCCCGAGCCGGGCGGATTCGTGCAGATCGACTCACGCGAGCCGATCGAGCGGCACGTTTCGGCCCGCGACCCGGCGCGTTCGTGCAGATCGACTCCCGCGAGCCGGACGAGCAGCGCGTTTCCGCCGTGCCACGGGCACCTTCGTGCTGATCCACCCCGTGGCGCCCGTCGGCGTGCACGTTCGCGCCCGGTGCGGGGCGGATTCGTGCGACTCACCCGGTCGGCGGCGCTTAGAGCTGGGCAGCGATCTCGGTGCCGAGCACCTGCTCCCGGATCCCGCTCCAGGGGTCGCGGAGCTGATCCGGGTCGTCGCGGTGGGTGCCACGCACCTGCGCCGGGGCCTCGGGGCGGGGCTCGAGCCGGGTCTCGGCGCGGAGGTGGCGCGCCCGAGCCTGCGCCTCGCCCCGGATCTCGCGCACGTCCGCCCGGACCTCGGCCCGGAGGACGCGCACCTGCGCCCGGACCTCGTCGCCGACATCGCGGGCGTGGCGGCCGGGTCGCTCGACCGGTGCGGGTTCGTGCGGCACGGCGGGCGACGGGCGGTCGTGCGGTGCGGTGCGTGGCTGCGGGAGCCCGGGCACGGCCGGTGCAGGTGGGACCGGAGGCGTGGCGGGGCGAGCGCCCGAAGGGCCGGACCGGGCTCCCGGGCCACTCGGTGCGCCGGGGCCGGGCTGCACCCGGTGGCCAGGCTGCGACCCATGTCCGGGCTGACACCCGTGGCCGGGCGGCGCCCCTTGTCCGGGCTGCGGCCCGAGTCGAGGCTGCGATCCGCCCGGGCATCCCGGCGCGGGCCCATGCGCCGCTCCGGCCCCCGGCTGCGACGACACCCCAGGCTGCGACGATGCCCCAGGCTGCGAGGAGGCCCCCGGCTGCATCGAGGCGGCGGATCCCCGCTGCGCGGCACCGGTTCCGCCCCGCGACCCGACCGCCGTACCGCTCTCCCCCGACCCCGACCCGGATACCGACCCAGACCCAGACCCAGACCGCGACCCCACCGAGGACGGCGCCGAACCCACCGGGACACCGCCGACGTGCTCGGCCGCGCCCATGGCGTCCCGGGCCGCCCGCACCGGGTCACCGGGCAGCGCTCCGGCGGTCGCCGACGACCCGCCGTCCGGCCCGGGCCGCGGGGCGGCGCCCGGACCGCGCGGGAGGGTCGTGCCGGGCGTGGGCACCGCACCGGCCGGGCCCCGGCCACCGGGCTCGGGGCCACCCGGCCGCTGCGGCGCCCGGTCGCCGGTGAGCCCGCTGCCGATCACCACGGCGGCGGCGAGCGCCACCACACCGACCGACGGCACGGCGATCATCAGGGTTCGCCGGACCGGGCCCGGCCCGCTCGTACTCCGGTGCCTGCCCATGCGCGCCACCGCCTCCCGACGCAGAACCCGGTCGACTGCCGAGTCTGGACCAGCCGGCGGTGATCGGCCAGCGGCGGACGGCGGGCCCGCTCAGCCGGACACGGCGGCGTGCATCCGCGCGATCCGGTCCTTCCGCTCGGCGCGCAGCGCCAAAGCGGTCTCCAGGTCGACCTCCACGAACTTCGTCCGCGTCCGGGGCGCCGACTGCGCGACGACGTCGAGGTCACCGGACAGCACGGTCGCGACCATCATGTAGCCGCCTCCGGAGACGGCGTCGCGGTGCAGGATGATCGGCTCGACGCCGCCCGGCACCTGGATGGACCCGATCGGGTACGGCGAGTCGACGATGTTCGACGGGTCCTGCCCGGCCCCGAACGGCGGCTCCCGCTCGACGGTCTCCAGCTGGCCACCCGAATAGCGGAAGCCCATCCGGTCGGCCACCGGGGTCAGCGTCCAGACGGTGTCGAGGAACGTCGCCCGCCCCCGATCGGTGAGCCGGTGGTCGTAGAGCCCCATGACGACCCGCACCTCGACATCCTTGGACAGCGACGGGCGGAGGTCCTCGGGCACCACCAGGCCGGCGCGGCCGGAGCCGTCCCCGACCGGCAGCACGTCGCCCTCGGCGACGGGGCGTCCGTCGACGCCGCCGAGCGACCCGATCAGGTAGGTGGAACGGCTGCCGAGGTCGACCCGGGTGTCGAGCCCGCCGGACACCGCCAGGTAGGCCCGTGCGCCGGCCTTGAGGAAGTCGAAGTCGAGCACGTCCCCCTCGCCGACGGCGAAGGACTCCCACAGGGGCCGGGCCTCGCCGTTGACCCGCGGCGCGATCTCCGCCCCGGTGACGGCCACCACCGCCGGTCCGGTGAACCGCAGCTCCGGTCCCATGTAGACGATTTCCAGCGCGGCGGCGCCCGGCTCGTTGCCGGTCAGCGCGTTCGCGCAGGCCAGCGAGTACTGGTCCAGCGCACCCGACGGCGGGATGCCGAGGTGGTAGTAGCCGGCGCGGCCGCCGTCCTGCACGGTGGTGGACAGCCCGGGCTTGCGGACCTCGATCGTCGTGCCGGTCATGCCAGCCCCTCCAGCAACCGCTTGTTGTAGCCGTCCGGATCGTCCAGGAACGGCTGCAGGTCGAACTCGACGTCCTTGGTCGTGATCCGGTAGTCCCCCGCCTCGGCCTTCGCCTCCAACTCGTCGTACTCGTCCCGCTCGATCGGCCGGAACTTCACCATGTCACCGGGCCGCATGAACACCTTGTGCTCGGCGAAGTCCGGCTTGGTCTGCCGCGGGTCGTAGATCGGCGCCGGCGTGATCCCGAACATCTGGTACCCACCCGCCCCACGCACCGAATAGATGCACGAGAAACACCCGCCGTAACCGACCGTCTGCTTCGGCGTGTCCGTCCGCGGCCGCAGGTACTTCGGCACCACGATCTGCCGCTCCCGCGGCACCATCTGGTACTTGAACGGCAACCCCGCCACGAACCCCACCATCGAGGTGAACCACGGCGACCCCGAATGCGCCGCGACGAACTCCTCCACCGAGGCGTACCCGTTGATCCGCGCCGCGTACTCGATGTCGGTCGCCTCCGGATCCTGGTGCCGGTCCCGGAACCGCATCAACGTCTCGGTCGTCCACGGATCCCGGTACAGCACCGGGATCTCCACCACCCGGCAGTCCAGCGTCACCCCCAACGCGTCCCCGACCCGCTCCTCGAGCTCCTTCAGATGCGCCAGGAACGCGTACGGCTCCTGCACGTCCGGGTCGTACCGCACCTGGTACGACGCGTTCGCCGAACAGATCTCCAGGACCCCGTCCGGCCGCTCGGCACGCAACAGGTTCGTGATCGCCACGGCCTTGAAGTTCGCCTGCAGGCTCATCTCCTCGGCCAGCTCGACGAAGATGAACTCGTCACCACCCCAGCTGTAGCGGGCGCTCATGCGGTCTCCTTCCGGGAGGTGAGCCACTGTTCCAGCGTGCTGGTGTGGAAGTCCGCGGACGCCACCCACGGCTCGTCCACCAGCGTGCGCAGCAGCCCGGCGGTCGTCGGGACACCGTCCACGCCGAACTCGTCGAGGGCGCGCCGGGACCGGGCGAGTGCCTCGTCCCGGTCCGCGCCCCAGACGACGACCTTCGCCAGCAGCGAGTCGTAGTACGGCGGGACGGTCGCGTCGGGTTCCAGCCAGGTGTCGCAGCGGACCCACGGCCCGGAGGGCAGGGTGATCCGCCCGACACCACCGGGCTGCGGCAGGAAGTCCCGGTCCGGGTCCTCGGCCGTGACCCGGTACTCGATCGCGTGCCCGCGCCGGGCGATCGCGTCCTGGCCGAACCGCAGCGGATCCCCGGCCGCGACCCGCAGCTGCTCGGCGACCAGGTCGATCCCCGTGACGAGCTCGGTGGTCGGGTGCTCGACCTGGATGCGGGTGTTCATCTCGATGAAGAAGAACTCCCCGGTGGCGTCGTCGACGAGGAACTCGACGGTGCCGGCCGAGGTGTAGCCGACCTCGCGGCACAGGTCGACCGCGGCCGTCGTCATGGCCTCGCGCACGGCCTCGGTGATGCCCGGCGACACCGCCTCCTCGACGACCTTCTGGCGCCGCCGCTGCAGCGAGCACTCCCGCTCGAACAGGTGCACGGCCTCGGTCCCGTCGCCGAGCACCTGCACCTCGACGTGCCGGGCCAGCTCGACGTAGCGCTCCAGGTACATCGTCCCGTCGCCGAACGCCTTCTGCGCCTCGTGCGAGGCCTGCCCGAACGCGGTCCGCAGCGCCGCCTCGTCGTGCACCACCCGGATGCCGCGCCCGCCGCCGCCGGCCGCGGCCTTGAGCATCACCGGGTAGCCGACCTCGCGAGCCGCCTCGACGGCGGCGTCCACACCGGCCACGCCGCCCGGTGTCCCGGGCACGGTCGGCACGCCCGCGGCGCGGGCGACCTCGCGGGCGGCGACCTTGTCCCCCATCCGCTCGATGGTCGCCGCGGCCGGGCCGACGAAGGTCAGCCCGGCGTCGGCCACCGCGGCCGCGAACGACGCCCGCTCGGACAGGAACCCGTACCCCGGGTGGACGGCGTCGGCGCCGGTGTCCTTCGCTGCGGCCAGGATCGCGTCCCCGACCAGGTAGGACTTCGACGCCGGCGACGGTCCGATCTCGACGCTGGTGTCCGCGAGCCGGGTGTGCAGCGCGCCTGCGTCCGCCTTCGAGTGCACGGCGACCGTCGGGATCCCCAGGTCACGGGCGGCCCGGATGATCCGGACGGCGATCTCGCCGCGGTTGGCGACGAGCAGGCGCCTCACTGCGTCTCCACCACCGCCACCGGCTGGCCGGCGTCCACCTCGTCCTCGTCGGCGACGAGGAACTCGACCAGCGTCCCGGACACCCCGGCCGGGACCTGGTGGAACGACTTCATGACCTCGACCAGGCCGACCGGCGAGTCGTCGGTCACGGACGCGCCGTCCTCGGCGAACGGCGGGCTGTCCGGGTCGGGCCGGCGGTAGAACACACCGGGGATCGGGGAGACGATCTCATGACGGGACACGTGCGGGCTCCTCGGTTCGGGTGGGGCTTCAGTTCAGGTGGGGTTTCAGTGCGGTGTGGACGGCCTGCGCCAGCTCGACCGCGTTCGGGGTGTCGGAGTGCACGCAGACGCAGTCCGCGCGCACCGGGATCTCCTTGCCGTTCTCCGAGGTCGCCACGCCCTCGGTGACCGCGCGCAGCGCGCCGGCGGCCGCGGTCTCCGGGTCGAACGCGTGGTGCTCGCGGGTGATGATCAGTGAGCCGTCGTCGCGGTAGTCCAGGTCGGCGTAGTACTCCGAGAGGAACCCGGCGGGCCGGTCCCCCCACACCTTCTCGTGCACGGTGCCGGCCATGCCCATCAGCGGCACGCCGAACACGTCCGCGGCGTCGGCGACCGCCGCGGCGACCTCCTCGTCGCGCGAGGCCATGCCGTAGAGCGCGCCGTGCGCCTTGACGTGGTTGAGCTCCATGCCCTCGGCGCGCAGGAACCCGGTCAGCGCCCCGATCTGGTAGACGACGGCCGCGGTGAGCTCCTCGCGGTCCAGCTTCATCTCGCGCCGACCGAAGCCCTCCCGGTCCGGCAGCGACGGGTGCGCCCCGACCTGCACGCCGTGCCGCTTGGCGAGCTTCACCGTCCGGGACATCACCCGGGGGTCCGACGCGTGGAACCCGCACGCCACGTTGGCGACGGTCACGAACGGCATCAGCCCCTCGTCGTCGCCGCAGTGATAGATCGCGAACGACTCACCCATGTCGCAGTTGATGGCCACCATGTCCATGCCTCCTCTGCTGCGGGTACGTCAGGCAGTCTTCCCCGATGCGGCCGTGATCGCCCGCCAGACGGCCTGCGGCGTCGCCGGCATGTCCACGTGGGTCACGCCGAGGTGCGCCACGGCATCGATCACCGCGTTCACCACCGCCGGGGACGAGCCGATGGCGCCGGACTCGCCGATCCCCTTGACCCCCATCGGGTTCGTCGGCGACGGCGTCACCGTCTGCTCCAGCTCGAAGCTCGGCAGGTCGGTCGCCGAGGGCACCGTGTAGGACGCCAGGTTGCCGGCGGTCGGGTTGCCGGCGTCGTCGAACGTGGCGTGCTCGTAGAGCGCCTGCCCGATGCCCTGCGCGATGCCGCCGTGCAGCTGCCCCTCGACGATCGTCGGGTTCACCACGACCCCGCAGTCGTCGACGGCCACGTAGCGGCGGATCCGGGTGAAGCCGGTCTCGGTGTCCACCTCGGTCACGCAGACGTGGGTGCCGAACGGCCAGGTGAAGTTCGGCGGGTCGAACGCCGAGTCCGCGGTGAGGTTCGGTTCCATCCCGTCGGGCAGGTTCGCCGCCAGCGACGCGGCCCCGGCGACCTCCTGGATCGTCACCGACGGCCCGGACGTGCCGGCGACCTGGAACCGCCCGCCGTCGAACTCGAGGTCGGACTCGTCGGCCTCCAGCAGGTGCGCGGCGATCCGGGTGGCCTTGTCCAGCACCTTGCCCGCGGCCAGGTGCACCGCGGTACCGCCGACGGCGAGGCTGCGCGAGCCGTAGGTGTCCCGGCCGAACGGCGCGATCAGGGTGTCGCCGTGCAGCACCTCGACGTCGTCGGGGTGCACGCCGAGCCGGTCCGCGACGATCTGCGACCAGGCCGTCTCGTGGCCCTGGCCGTGCGGCGAGGTGCCGGTGACGACCTCGACCTTGCCGCTGGTCGTCATCCGGACGGTCGCCTGCTCCCACCCGCCGGACTGCAGCCGCACGCCGGCGGCCACCTTGGACGGGGACAGCCCGCCGGACTCGGTGAAGTTGCCGAAACCGATCCCGATCTGCACGGCCTCGCCGGACTCGCGGCGCCGCTTCTGCTCGGCGCGCAGCTCGTCGTAGCCGACGAGCTCCATCGCCTTGCGCATGCAGGTCTCGTAGTCGCCGGAGTCGTACTGGACCCCCGAGGGGACCGTCCGCGGCTCGTCGAACTTCGGGTGCAGGTTGCGCAGCCGCACCTCGGCCGCGTCCATGCCCAGCGCGCGGGCCAGGTCGTCCATGATCCGCTCGTGGCCGTAGGCGGCCTCGGAGCGCCCGGCGCCGCGGTAGGCGTCGGTCGGGGTGAGGTTGGTGAACACGCCCTTGGCCGTGAACGAGTAGCTGCCGAAGTCGTAGAGCCCGCAGAAGGTGAACGCGCCGAACACCGCGATGCCGGGGGTGAGCAGCTGCAGGTAGGCGCCCATGTCGGCGAGCAGCTCCACCCGCATCCCGAGGATCTTGCCGTCCTTCGTGGCGGCCACCGAGACGTCCTGGATCTGGCCGCGGCCGTGCGTGGTGGCCTGGTGGTGCTCGGAGCGGGTCTCGGTCCACTTCACCGGGGCGTTCAGCTTCCGGGCCAGCACCAGAGCCAGGAACTCCTCGGCGTAGACGTTGAGCTTGGCGCCGAACCCGCCGCCGACGTCCGGGGCCACCACCCGGATCTTCGTGTCCGGGATCCCGGTGCACGCGGCCAGGATGTCGCGCACGAAGTGCGGCACCTGGGTGGCGGTGTAGATCGTGAACCCGCCGCCCACCGGGTCCGGCACGCAGACCACCGCCCGCGGCTCCATCGGCGAGGGGACCAGCCGCTGCTGCAGGTAGCGGCCCTTCACCACGACGTCGGCCTCGGCGAACGCGGCGTCCACGTCGCCGGTGGCCAGCGGCCAGGTGTAGCAGTGGTTGGTGCCCAGCTCGGCGTGCACCAGCGGCGCGTCCTCGGCGAGCGCGTCGGCCATGTCGACCACGGCGGGGAGCTCGTCGTACTCGACGTCGACCAGGTCGGCGGCGTCCCGCGCGGCGGCCGAACTGCTGGCCAGGACGACGGCGACACCGTCGCCGACGTGGTTCACCTCGCCGCGGGCCAGCGGCCGGTGGTCGGGGACCTTGATGTCCTCGGTGACCGGCCAGCCGCACGGGATCCCGGCGAGGAACTCCTGGTCGACGTCCTCGGCGGTGTAGACGGCGCGCACCCCGGGATGCTGCCGGGCCGCGGTCGTGTCGATGCTCACGATCCGCGCGTGCGGCACCGGGCTGCGCACGAACGCCAGGTGCAGGGTCCCGGACGGGACGATGTCGTCGGTCCAGGTGGCCCGGCCGGTCAGGAGAGCCGGGTCCTCCTTGCGGGGCAGGCTCGTCCCGACATACCTCGGCGTGGTGGCGGTCACGCTCTTCCCTTCGACGACGACGGCGATCCGTGCCGGACAGCGTGATCCAGAACACCGGGGAGCGGTAGTGTACGAATCGTCGAGGTCGATCATCACAACACGACGATCTGGCAGGAGGACCGGTGGCGTTCACGCTGCGCGATCTCTGCAGGGACCGCAGTCTCGGCCTGCGGGTGGCGTGTCCCTCCGCGGATCTGGATCGTCGTATCTCCTGGGTGCATTCCAGCGAGCTCGGGGACCCGTCGCCGTACCTGGACGGCGGCGAGCTGCTGCTCACCACCGGCCTCGGTCCCGCACCCGACCCGGACGGCTACGTCGCCCGGCTCGCCCGGCACGGCCTCGCCGGGCTCGGGTTCGGCACGGGGCTCGGCCACGACCGGCACCTCCCTGCGGTCGCCGAGGCCTGCACCCGCCACGGCCTGCCGCTGGTCGAGGTGCCGGAACGGACCCCGTTCCTGGCCCTCACCAAGGCGGTGGCCGAGGCGCGGGCCAGCGAGCGCTACGCCGAGGTCGTCCGGACCGACGAGGCCCAGCGGGCGCTCACCGCGGCCGCGCTCGGCGGCGACCGCGACGCCGCCACCGGTCGCGTGCTCGACCGGCTGGCCGAGCGGCTCGAGGCGTGGGTGCTGCTCTCCGACGCCGACGACCGGGTCCGGCACGCCGCACCCCGCCAGGCGTCCCGCCGGGCTGCGGGGCTGGCCGGGGAGATCACCCGGGTCCGCGAGCACGCCGGGCCGTCCAGCGTCACCGTCGCGGCCGGGGACGGGCAGGTCGTGCTGCAACCGGTCCGGCTGGTCGGCCCCGCGGTGCTCGCCGTCGGCCGGGACCGCCAGTTCAGCCCGGTCGACCGGCAGGTCATCGGGTCGGCGGTGTCGGTGCTGACCCTCTCGCACGCGCGCAGCGCCGCCGCCGGGCGCGCCGAGCAGCGGCTGCGGACGGCCGTCCTGCGGGCGCTGACCACGCTCCCCGGATGCGGCGCCGAGCAGGTCCTCGCCGACACCTGGGGCCCGCTGCCCGGCGGCGACCTCGTGGTCGTCGCGCTCGGCGGGCGGTCACCGGCGACCCGGCCGGACGTCGTCGCCGACGCGCTCGACCGGGCCTCGGCCGGTTTCCACGCCGAGCTCGACGGCCGGGTCGTGGCCGTGGTCGGGGCCGAGGCCGTCGACCCGGTCCTCGCGCTGGTCGCCCGGCTCCGCGACGTGCGCGCCGGGATCTCCGACCCCGCTCCGGTGACCGGTCTCGGCGGGGCGCTGCGGGAGGCGAGCCGGGCGCTCGACACCGCCGAGCGCCGCGACCGGGCGGTGCTGCGGTTCGCCGACCTGGCGGGCAGCGGCCTGGCCGCGCTGGTGCCCGCCGAGGACGCCGCCGCGTTCGCCGAGTCGGTGCTCGCGCCGCTGGTCCGGCACGACGCCGAGCGCCGCGGCGACCTCGTCGGGTCGCTGCGGGAGTGGCTCGCCCACCACGGCCAGTGGGACCCGGCCGCGGCCCGGCTCGGGGTGCACCGGCACACGCTGCGGGCGCGGATCGAGAAGGCCGGTGCCCTGCTCGGGCGCGACCTGGACTCCCCCGGCGCGCGTGCCGAGCTCTGGTTCGCGCTGCACTCCCGGCCCGGCTGAACGACCGGCCCTCCAGGTGTTGACCTGAAGTCAGCTCCAGATCCTAGCGTCCCCGGCGAGCGGGCGGAACGGCCGCCCGCCGAGGCGAAGGAGCGTCCGACGTGAGCACCACCTCCACCACCGGCCCTGCGTCCGGCCCATCCGTCCCGGCCGGCACCCCCGGTGCGGACCGCGGCCGGGCCGGCCCGGTCCGGGTCGCGGTCGTCATCGGCAGCGTCCGGCCCCGGCGGTTCGGGCCGACCGCCGCCCGCTGGTTCGCCGGGGAGCTCGCCGGGCGCGACGACGTCACCGTCGACGTCGTCGACCTGCGGGACGCCGAGCTGTCCCCCGGCCTCGAGCACAGCGACCGCGCGCTGGGCCGGCGGCTCGCCGCGGCCGACGCGTTCGTCGTCGTCACCCCGGAGTACAACCACTCGTACCCGGGGCCGCTGAAGACCGCGATCGACTCCTTCCACGCCGAGTGGGCGGCCAAGCCGGTCGGGTTCGTCAGCTACGGCGGGCTCTCCGGCGGCATCCGGGCCGTCGAGCACCTGCGGCCGGTGTTCGTCGAGCTGCACGCCGTGCCGGTCCGGGACGCGGTGAGCCTGCACGAGTTCTGGTCGGCGTTCGGTGAGGACGGCCGGCCCACCGACGACGGCGCCGCCGCCGAGGCCGCGCACACGCTCGCCGGCCAGCTGGTGTGGTGGGGCCGCGCGCTGCGGGAGGCCCGGGCCGCGCACGGGTACGTCGCATGAGCGCGCCGGCCGGAACCCGCACCCGCTGGGGCGCCGTCGGCGCGCTCGGGCTGGCCATGCTCGCCGTGACCTCCGAGATCACCGTGGCCGCGGTCGCCCTGCCCGGCATCGGGGCCGACCTCGCCGTCGGGCCGGGTGCGACGGCGTGGGTGCTGCTGGCCTACACCGTGCCGATGGCGGCGCTCGGCATCCCGGCCGGGCGCTGGGGTGACCGGGCCGACCCGCGCCCGGTGTTCCTGCTGGCCCAGCTCGGGATCGTGCTCGGCACGGCGCTGACCGTGCTCGCGCCGGCGTTCCCGGTGCTGATCGCGGGCCGGGTGCTGCAGGGCGTCGCCGCGTCCCTGGTCGTGGCCGTCTACATGCCGATCGTGACGGCCGCGGTCCCGGCGGAGCGGCGCGGCCGGGCCATCAGCCTGATCATCATGGTGATGACGGTCGGGACGATGGCCGGTGCGCCGGCCGGGGGGCTGGTCGCCGACGCGTTCGGCTGGCGGGCGGTGTTCCTGGTCAAGCTGCCCGCGGTGCTGGCCGCCGTCGCCGCCGGCGCGGTCCTGCTGGACCGGCGCCGGGTCCGCGGGGTGCCCGCGCCGGGTCGGTCGCTGCTCGCCGAGGCGGTCCTGCTCGGCGGCGCGCTGACCGCGCTGCTGGTGGCACTCGACCAGGGAACCGGCCCGGCCTGGCGGGCCCCGGTCGCGGCCGCGGCCGCGGTCGCCCTGTTCGCCGGGTGGGTGCGGCTGCCCGCGGCGGGAGCCGTCCGGGCGATGGTCCGGCGGCCCGCGATCCGGGCGACGCTCGGCGCGCTGTTCGCGGTGTCGATGACGGCCGGGCTGGTGTCGTTCCTCGTGCCGTGGTTCGTCGCCGACGTCCTCACCGAGAGGAGCGCCAGCGGAACGAGCATCGGCACCGAGACGAGCGCCAGCGGAACGAGCATCGGCACCGAGACGAGCGCCAGCGGAACGAGCATCGGCACCGGCACGGCGGCGGCCAGCGGTTCGGCGCTGCTGGTGTTCGTCGGCGCGGTCGCGGCGGCCTCTCCGGTCGCCGGCTGGCTCACCGACCGGTACGGGCCGCTGCGGATCACCGTGGCCGGTGGGGTGTCCACCACGCTCGCGCTCGCGGCCCTGCTCCCGCTCGGGCCGGGCACCGGCTGGACCGGCCTCGCCGGCGGGATGGCGCTCGCCGGGCTCGCGGCCGGGCTGTTCAACCCGGCGGTCAACGCGGCCGTGCTGGCCGCCGCACCGCCGGGCACCGAGGGCGCCACCGGCGGGATCGCGATGACCGCGCGGACCGTCGGCAGCGCCGTCGGTCCCGCACTGGCCGCGCTGGGGTGGACGCTCACCGGCGGCGGGGGCTCCGGCTGGCGGCTCGGGGTGGGGATCCTGCTGGTCGCGGCCGCGGCCGGGACCGTCGTGGTGCTGCGGCCCGCGCTGCGGCCGGCGGCCGCCTGAGGACGGTGATCACGGATCGGGAGCGGATGCGGCCACCGGTGGCCGGATCGCCTCCCGATCCGTGATCACCCCGCTGGCAGACCGCGGACCGGTGTGCGGGGCTCGGTAAACTCGTGTGCATCCACACCGATCCGTCACTCCCCCGTCCCGCCCGGTGACCGCCGCCGAGCTCGTCCTGCTGTTCGCGGCCGGGGTCGGCGCCGGGCTGGTCGGTGCGGTCGCCGGTCTGGCGTCGCTGTTCTCGTACCCGGCGCTGCTCGCCGTGGGGCTGCCCGCGACCACCGCGAACGTCACCAACACGGTCTGCCTGCTGTTCCAGGGCGCCGGGTCAGTGTCCGGGTCGCGGCCCGAGCTGCGCGGCGCCGGTCACCAGGTGCGGCGCTGGGTCGGGCCGGCGCTGCTCGGCGGCGCCGCCGGGGCCGGCCTGCTGCTGCTGACGCCGGAGGGCGGGTTCGAGCGGATCGTGCCGTTCCTCGTCGCGGCCGCGTCCGCGTTGCTGCTCGTGCCACCGCGGCCCGGCACGGACCGGCCGCCGGGCCGCGGTGTGCCGCTCGGCGTGTTCGGGATCGCCGTCTACGGCGGCTACTTCGGGGCCGCCGCCGGGGTGCTCATGCTGGCGCTGCTCGCGTCGCTGCCCGGGACGACGCTGCTGCGGGCCAACGCGCTGAAGAACGTCCTGCTCTGGGCGGCGAACGCGGTCGCCGCGGTCGGCTTCGCGTTCCTCGGCGACGTCGCGTGGGTGGCGGTCCCGGCGCTCGCGCTGGGCCTGCTGCTGGGCGGGCGGCTCGGCCCGGCCGTCGCCCGCCGCGTACCCGCCCGGGCGCTGCGCGTCGGCATCGCGCTCGCCGGGCTCGGCCTGGCGGTGCACCTGTTCGTCGACGCGTGGCTGTAGGACGGCCGGGCGCGTCACTGCCGTTCGAAGACCGCTGTGACCGGCCCGTCGGCGCGGTAGCCCTGCCGGTGCAGCCAGCCGTCCAGCTTCGACTGCACGGTGCCCAGGTCCGGGCGCCGGTTCGGTTCGGTGCGCATCGCCTGCTTCAGCAGCGACAGGTGCGCGGTCCGGGCCGGCAGGTGGGTCAGCTTCGCCCCGGCCGCGGCTGCGCGGAGCCCGGCGACGGCGTCGCTCGACTCGCCGCGCGGCGGGTGCCCGCTGAGCGCGAACGACACCGCGGCCGCCAGCTGCCACCCGTCCGAGGCGGGCGATGCCGGCTTGCCCGCCGCCGTCTCCGGGGCGAGGTAGTCCGGGGTGCCGAGCACGTACCCGGTCTGGGTCAGCGTCGAGTCACCCTGCTTGCGGGCGATCCCGAAGTCGATGAGATGCGGGTGCCCCTGCGGGTCGACGACGATGTTGCCCGGCTTGATGTCACGGTGCAGCACCCCGGACCGGTGCGCGGTGTCCAGCGCCCCGGCGATCCCGGTCCAGATCCGGGCCGCGGAGATGTCGTCCACCGTGCCCCGCTCGCCGACCAGCTGGCCCAGCGACATACCGTCGACGTACTGCATGACGATGACCAGGCCGTCCATCCCCTGCAGACCCGGGTCGGACGACGCGTGCAGCAGGTCGTAGATCTCCACGCAGCACGGGTGCCGCATCGAGCCGAGCGCGGCCGCCTCCCGGCGGATCCGCTCCTCGGTCTCCGGGTCGGCGGCGTGCGCGGACTTGACGGCGACGGTGTGGCCGAGCTTCGCGTCGTGCGCCAGCCACACCCCGCCGAACCCGCCGGCGCCCAGCCGCTTCATCAGCCGGAACCGCGGTGCGCGCGGCGGACCGCCCGGCACCGGCGCGACCAGCGTCGGCTTCCGGGGCGGCCCGGGCGGCGGATGGCCGCCGGACGGCGGCCCGTGCGGGCGCATCGGTCCGGCCGCCGGGTGCGCGGCCGGGCCGGTCGCCGGCGGCGCGTGGGCCGTCGCACCGGTCGGGGGCCGCGGCGGCGCGTACGCGGTCGGGCCCGTCGGGGGGCGGGCGCCCGGCGGGTACGCACCGGGGGGCGGCCCACCGTGCCGGCCCGACGGCGGGCGCGCCGGCGGGCGCGCCGGCGCCGAGGCCGGCCCGGGTGGGGAGTGGAAGCCCGCGTAGGGGGCGGCCCCCTGCCCGGTGCCGCCGGAGGTCTCCGACGGCCGCGGCTCGCGCCGGGTGAACCGCTCGGCCAGCCGCTCCGCGACGCTCGGGGTGGCGCTGACCGGGGCGGCGGCGCCGGTCCCGCGCCGGGACGATCCGGTGGGCACGGGCGGTCCGGCCGGGAGCGCCCGGGAGCCGTGGGCGGGGGCGTCCCGCCCGGCCCGGACCTGCTCGATCCGGGCCCGCGACGGCGGCGGGACCATCGGCACGATCAGGACTCCGACCAGGCTGCCCCCGAGGATCCCCACCCACAGGTGCTCGGCGGTCCCGGCCGGCACCGCGGCGGTGAGCACGATCAGCGAGAACAGCGGCAGCCAGAAGAACTTGGCCGGCCAGCGCGGACCCCGGCGCAGCGCCGTGCGGGCCTGGACCGCGACCAGGACGACGGCCAGCAGCGGCACCACCCCGAGCAGCACGACCGCGGTCACCGAGGTGACGACGTCGCCGCCGCCGATCGACCCGGCGACGCTGCCCCGGCCCAGGTAGCTGCTCTGGGTGCCGACGAGGTCGCAGGTCGTCACCCGGATCGAGTCGGTGGCCGCGGCACCGAGCCCGGGCACCGCCGGGACACCCTGGGTGGCCTGCGCGAACGTCCCGCCCGCGCCGAGGAAGACGGCGAACGGCAGCAGGCCGGCGGCGAGCACCCCGATCCCGCCGATCAGCACCGACTCGGCGGCCCCGTACCCGGACGACGATCCGGACCCGATCCGGCGGCGCAGCAGCGCGACGAAGGCGGCACCGGCCGTCGGCAGCAGGCCGGTCAGCACGCCGAGCGCGGTGACCGACCAGGCCCAGTCACCGGGGCAGACGTCCGGGATGCCGAGCTCCCGGATCCCGTTCAGCACCCCGGCGACGAGCGCCACCAGCGCATCCACGCGCGCACCGACCCCCCGTCACCGCTCCGGTGTCACCGGGCGGACCACCCGGACTCCCCCACTATGGCATCACCCCGGCGGGTGGCCGTGCGCCAGCGGGTGGGGTCTCAGCGCCGGAACAGGTCCAGGTCGGTGTTGAACCGGTCGAGCAGCCCGGCGAGCGCCTCGCGGTCCGGCTCGGTCCAGTGCGCCATGACCTCGCGCAGCGGGGCCAGCCGGGCGGCGCGGACCCGCTCGCGCGCCGCCGCGCCGGACGGGGTGAGCCGCACGCTGACCGAGCGCGGGTCGCGCTCCTGCGGGGACACCTCGACCAGCCCGGCCCGGGAGAGCCGGGACACCTGGCGGCTGGCGGTGGGCTTGCTGATCCCCAGCTTGCCGGTGAGTGCGGTCAGCGACAGGGCGCCCTCGTCGCCGAGCAGGGTCAGGATCGGGTAGGTGTAGCGGTCGACGGCCTCGTCGGCGCCGTAGCCGTGCGCCCACACGGGTTCCATCGTGCGGCGCACCAGCAGCGTGATCTGCTTCTCCAGGGACTCCAGCGACCCGCCCGGCCGCCCGTCGTCGCCGTCCGCGGTGGCGACACCGCCGGGCACACCCGCACCAACCGGGCTAATCGGACGTTCGGTCATGATTCGCATGCTACACACGTTGCGTCCCGCAACCCGGTCCGTGGTCCCGGCCGCTGGCCCCGCGCCCGGCTCCTCTGGTTCGGTGGGACGGGACTGATGCGGAAGGACCGACGTGGAGGGGCTCCGGTGGGACTGACACGCAGCGACGGGCCGCTGTCGCCGTACGCGCCGGCGACGGTGAACTACGCGATCGACGGCCCGCCGCACAAGCTGCTCCTGCACCCGTTCCCGCGGCGGGTCCGGGCCGAGTTCGCCGGGCGGACCGTGCTCGACACCCGGCGCGGCTACCTGCTGCACGAGTCGAACCTGCTGCCCGTGCTCTACGTGCCCGAGGACGACCTCGACGCGAGCGCGCTGGTCCCGAGCGAGCACACCACGCACTGCCCGTTCAAGGGGGACGCCACGTACCGGTCGCTGCGGGTCGGTGGGCGCCGCCGCGACGACGCCGTCTGGACCTACCCGGAGCCGGTCGCCGCCGCGGCCTGGCTGCGCGGGCTCGCCGCCCTGTACTGGGACGCCGCCGACGCCTGGTACGACGAGGACGAGCAGGTCTTCGCCCACCTCACCGACCCCTACACCCGGGTCGACGTCCGGCCGACCCGGCGGCACGTGGTCGTCACGCACGTCGCGCCGGACGGGCGGCGCACCGTCCTGGCCGACTCCCGCGCGCCGTGGGTGCTGTCCGAGACCGGTCTGAAGAACCGCTGGTACCTGCCCCGCGCCGACGTCACGGCGGACCTGGCACCGAGCGACACCCGCACCCACTGCCCGTACAAGGGCCGGGCCGCCTACGAGCACGCCACGGTCGCGCCCGCGACCACCCTCGCCGACGCGTTCTGGCACTACCCGGACCCGCTGCCGGAGGCGTCGCGGATCGCTGGGCTCCTCAGCGCGGCCGACGGGCGCCGCGACGACGGCTCGGAGATCGTCGTGACGGTGGACGGCGAGCCGGCCTGACGCCCGGCCCGGCCCGGCTCGGGCACGGACCCCGGCCGCACGACCGCACCCCCGGCACCCGGCCTGCCCGGCGGCACCACGACGACGGCTCCGGCGGCACGTTTCCGCCCGTCGAGCAGCACGAACCCGCCCTCCACAGGGCGCGACCGCGCAGATCGACAGGGCCGGACGGTCCGTCACGTACCCGGGTGTGCCTCCGCGACCGTCCGCCCGGGTGCCGGGAACCGGTGCGCTCAGTCCTCCTCGGGGACGATCAACGCCTCCAGCGCGGGCAGTGCCGCCTCCAGCGCGGCGCGCTGCTCGGCGTCGAGCCGGTCGAGTCGCCGGGAGATGAGCGCGGTGCGCTGGCTGCGGATGTCGCGCAGCTTGCCCCGGCCGTCGTCGGAGATGGACACGAGGACACCGCGGGCGTCGCCGGGGTCGGGGGCACGCAGCACCATCCCCTGGTCGTCCAGCGCGGACAGCACCCGCGACATCGTCGGCGCGGTGACCCCCTCGCGGCGGGCGAGCTCGGAGAGCCGCAGCGGCCCGTGCTGCTCGACGGTGACCAGGGTGGACAGCTGCAGGGGCGGCAGCGACTCGCTGCCGTCGATCCGGATCCGCCGGTTGAGCCGGCCGACGGCGAGCCGCAGGCGGGCGGCCACCTCGTCGTCGGGCGTCTCGAACCTGCTGGTCACCGCCGTGCCGCCCTCGTTGCCACCGGAGTTGCCACCCATCCGTCCATCGTGCCAAAGCCTCCCACCGGTGGTGCGGGCGGCGCGCTGCTAGAGCTTGCGCAGCCGCACCCGGGTCACGTCGTGGTCGGCCCCCTTGGTCAGCACGAGGCTGGCCCGCGACCGGGTCGGCAGGATGTTCTGCTCCAGGTTCGGCGCGTTGATCGACGCCCAGATCGACTCCGCGCGGGCGACGGCGGCGTCGTGGTCCAGCTCGGCGAACCGCCGGAAGTACGACTGCGGGTCCCGGAACGCGGTCTCCCGCAGCCGCAGGAACCGCTCGACGTACCAGCGCCGGACGTCCGCGGTGGCGGCGTCGACGTAGACCGAGAAGTCGATGAAGTCCGACACCGTCAGCGCGCCCGCCACCGCGGGCTGCAGCACGTTCAGCCCCTCGATGATCAGGATGTCCGGCCGGCGGACCACCAGCTGCTCGTCCGGGACGATGTCGTAGACCAGGTGCGAGTACACCGGCGCCGTCACCTCGGGCCGGCCGCCCTTGATCTCCGAGACGAACCGCAGCAGCTTGCGGCGGTCGTAGGACTCGGGGAACCCCTTGCGCTCCATCAGCCCGCGCCGCTGCAGCTCGGCGTTCGGGTACAGGAACCCGTCGGTGGTGACGAGCTGGACGTTCGGGTGTTCCGGCGAGCGGGCCAGCAGCAGCCGCAGCAGCCGGGCCGTCGTCGACTTGCCCACCGACACCGACCCGGCAATCCCGATCACGAACGGGGTCCGGGCGTTGGCCGCGCCGAGGAACCGGCGGTAGGCGCGGTAGAGCCGCGCACCCTCCTCGACGTGCAGGTTCAGCAGCCGGGACAGCGGCAGGTACACCTCGCGCACCTCGTCGAGGTCGACGAAGTCGCCGAAGCTGCGCAGCTGCTCCAGCTCCTCGGCCGAGAGCGGCACCCGGGTCGACGACGCCAGCTGCGCCCACGACACCCGGTCGAAGTCCACGAACGGGGACGCGGTGCCCCTGGCCAGGCTCGACAGCTTGCGGCCGCCGCCGTAGGGCGGGGTCGAGGCCGCCGTCGTCACGAGGCCCCCGGGGCCGGCGCGCCCCCGAGGGCCGGCACGGGTCCGTTCCCGGTGACCGGGGCCCGCCGGGCGGACAGGGGCTCGCGGCCCGGGGGCGTCGTCGCCGTCGTCATGGCAGTCCAACCTAGCCCCCGGACCGGGCTCGCAGTTCGTGATGTCACTCGCAGCTCCGACGCGCGCGGGCCGGGACCGGGGCCGTATCGTCACCGCACCGTTTCGACCCGTACCGCACCGATCCGGGAGTGCTCCACGGTGACCGTCCTGCTCTCGCTGCTCGGCCTGATCGCGGTGGCGGCGCTGACCCTCGGCACGGCGATCTCGGTGGCCTCCGAGTTCTCCCTGACGGCGCTGGAGCGCAGCCGGATCGACGCCGCCGTCGCCCGGAACGACGACCGCCGCACCCGGTCCGTCCAGCGCGCCCACGGGACGCTGTCGTTCCAGCTGTCCGGCTGCCAGCTCGGCATCACCGCGACCACGCTGGCGACCGGCTACATCGCCGAACCGGCGATCGCCGAGCTCATCCGCCCGCTGCTGGACGCGGCCGGGCTGCCCGGCGGCTGGGCGTCCGGCACGGCCACCGCGCTGTCCCTGGTCGTCGCGACCGCGCTGTCGATGGTGTTCGGCGAGCTGGTGCCGAAGAACCTCGCCATCGCGCACCCGTTCGAGGTCGCGCGGGCCGTGGTGTGGCTGCAGGCCGGGTTCGCCTCGGCGTTCCGCTGGCTGATCACCGGGCTGAACGGGGCCGCGAACGCCCTGGTGCGCCGTCTGGGCGTCGAACCGGCCGAGGAGCTCCGCTCGGCCCGCTCCCCCGGCGAGCTCAGCTCGCTGGTCCGGGCCAGCGCCGAGAGCGGCAGCATCGACGCCGGCACCGCCGAGCTGCTGGAGCGGTCGCTGCGGTTCACCGACCGGGTCGCCGAGGACCTGATGACGCCGCGGGTGCGGGTGGCGACGATCGACGCCGCCGAGACGGTGGCCGACCTGGTCGCGCTGGCCCGCCGGTCCGGGTTCTCCCGCTTCCCGGTCGTCGACGGCGACCCGGACACCCCGCTCGGCCTCGTGCACGTCAAGCAGGCGTTCGGCGTGCCGGCGGCGCGGCGGGCGTCGACGCCGGTGCGGGAGCTGACGCGGCCGATGGAGACGGTCCCGTCGTCGCTGGACGGGGACGCGCTCATGACCCGGCTGCGGTCGGCCGGGCTGCAGACCGCCGTCGTCGTCGACGAGTACGGCGGCACCGCGGGCCTGGTCACCATGGAGGACCTGATCGAGGAAATAGTCGGCGACGTCCGCGACGAGCACGACCTCGCCGAGCGGAACCGGGTCCGCCGGATCGGGGACGGCGTGTGGGCGCTGTCCGGGCTGATGCGGGCCGACGAGGTCGACGAGGCCACCGGGTTCCGGATGCCGCGCGGCGAGTACGAGACGCTGGCCGGGCTGGTGATCGCCGAGCTGGGGCGGATCCCGGACGTCGGCGACGAGCTGGTCGTGGACGGCTGGCGGCTGACCGTGCTGCGCCGCGACCGCAACCGGGTGGCCGAGATCCGGCTCGCCCGCGGTGCCGACCAGGGGGTGCGGGCATGACCACGGGGGACGTGCTGGCGCTGCTCGCCGCGGTCGCGCTGCTCGGCGTGAACGCGTTCTTCGTCGGCGCCGAGTTCGCGCTCATCTCGGCGCGCAAGGACCGCCTGGAGGCGATGGCCGACGCCGGATCGGCCGGCGCGCACCGGGTGCTGACGGCCGCGCGCGACCTGTCCCGGATGCTCGCCGCGTCGCAGCTCGGGATCACGATCGCCTCGCTGCTGCTCGGCCGGCTCGGCGAGCCCGCGGTGGCCCACCTGATCGACGCGCCGCTGGCCGCGGCCGGCGTGCCGGAGGCGGTGGCCTACCCGATCGCGTTCGCGCTCTCGCTGATGATCGTGGTGGTCGCGCACATGCTCCTCGGCGAGATGGTGCCGAAGAACATCGCGATCGCCGGGCCGGAACGCGCCGCGATCCTGCTGGTGCCGCCGTTCCTGGTGTGGGCCACGGTCGCCAAGCCGTTCGTCGACGGGTTCAACCACATGGCGAACGGGACGCTGCGGCTGCTCGGTGTGACGCCGAAGGACGAGCTGGAGACGGCGTTCACCTCCGGCGAGCTGTCCGAGATGATCGACGACTCGTGGCGCGAGGGCCTGCTCGACGACGACGAATCCTCCCGGATCGCCCGCACCCTGACCTCGGCGGAGTCGACCGTGGCCGACGTCGCGGTCGGCCTGGACGACCTCGTCTGCCTGCCCGCGGACCCGACCGTGGACGCCCTCACCGACGCCGTCGAGCGGACCGGGTTCTCCCGGTTCCCGATCCGCGGACCGCACGGCCGGATCACCGGGTACCTGCACGTCAAGGACGTCCTCGACCTCGCGGACGCCGGCTCGGCCGCGATCCCGCCGCAGCGGATCCGCAGCCTGCCCGCGGTGCCGGTGAGCGCCCGGCTCGACGAGGCCCTCGCGACGCTGCGCGGGGCGCGTGCGCACCTGGCGCGGGCGGTCGACGGCCGCGGCGACACGGTCGGGGTGGTGACGATGGAGGACGTGACGGAGGCGTTCGTCGGGACCGTGCGGGACGCGACGCACGCGCCGGGCACCCCGACCTGAGCCGCACGTCGCGCCCCCGCGCGGTGCGCACGTCGCGCGGTGCACACGTCCCCCGGACGCTCACGCAACCCGGATCTGCTCACGCGATCGGGTGAGCGTTGCCGGGTTCGGTGAGCGTTCCGCGAAATGTGCAGCCGGCGGCGGCCGGTGCCGGGTCCGCGTCGGCCGGGCCGCGGTCGTACCGTCGGCGCCGTGACCACCGACGCCGACCGCTCCGGCCCCGCGCCGGTCGACAGCCGTGCGCCGGCCGCCGTCCCCACCGTCCTGGCCGCCGCGACCTGGCGCGCGCGGGCCGCCGCGCACCGGGACCGGGTCGCCGCCTGGACCGCGCCGCACCGCGACCGGCGCCGCCGCGGCGAGCCGCACCCGGTCTGGGACTTCCTGTTCACCTACTACTCGCACCGGCCCGCGCAGCTGGAGCGCTGGGACCCGGGCCCCGGCGTCGTGCTCACCGGGGACGGGGCCGCGGCGTTCCTGGACCGGCCCGGCTACCGGCGCACCGGCGACGGTGCCGGGTCCGGTGTCGTGTTCGACCCGGCCGTCGCCCCGCAGCGGCTGCGGACCACGGCCGCGTTCGCCCACCGGCTGCTCACCGCGACCCGGTCCCGGGCCCCGCAGCTGGGGTGTTTCGGCCTGCACGAGTGGGCGATGGTGTACCGCACCGACCGGCCGCGGCACGGCGGCACGGTCGGGCTGCGGCTGGGCGGCGCGGGCACCGACGCGGTCGTCGAGTCCCTGCGGATCAGCTGCTCGCACTACGACGCCTACCGGTTCTTCACCGAGGCCGCGGCGCCCCGCAACGCCCTGACCCCGACCCGGGAGACGCAGGCCGAGCTGGAGCAGCCGGGCTGCCTGCACGCGACGATGGACCTCTACAAGTGGGCCTACAAGCTCGCCCCGGCGGCGCCGTCGGAGCTGGTCGCGGACTGCTTCGCGCTCGCCGCGGACGTGCGCGAGCTGGACATGCGGGCCGGCCCGTACGACCTCGCCGGGTACGGCTTCACCCCGGTGCGGATCGAGACCCCGCAGGGCCGGGCCGACTACGCCCGCGCCCAGGCCGGGTTCGCCGAGCGCGCCGCTCCGCTGCGCGACCGCCTGATCGCGCTGGCGGAGCAGCTCACCGGCTGACGCGGGCCGCCCCGGCGTCGGTGTACCTCAGCTCCTGCTGCCGTCGAGCACCGCCAGGCCCGGGAGCTGCTTTCCCTCCAGGTACTCCAGGGACGCGCCGCCGCCGGTCGAGATGTGCGAGAACCCGTCCTCGGGCAGGCCGAGCAGCCGCACCGCGGCCGCCGAGTCGCCGCCGCCCACGACCGAGAACGCGTCCGAGCCGACGATCGCCTGCGCGACACCGCGGGTGCCCTCCGCGAACGGCACCATCTCGAACACCCCCATCGGGCCGTTCCAGAAGACCGACGCGGCGCCCGAGATCACGGTCGCGAACGCGCGCACCGAGGCGGGCCCGATGTCCAGGCCCATCCAGCCGTCCGGGACGGCGTCGGCGCTCACCACCCGGATCGCGGCGTGGGCGGCGAACTCGTCGGCGACGACGACGTCGCTCGGCAGGACGATCTTCCCCGACTCCAGCAGCGTCCGGCAGGTGGCGATCTGGTCGGTCTCCAGCAGGGACGCGCCCACGTCGTGGCCCTGGGCCGCCAGGAACGTGAAGCACATGCCGCCGCCGACGAGCAGCGAGTCGACCTTCGGCAGCAGGGCCTCGATGACGCCGAGCTTGTCCGAGACCTTCGACCCGCCGAGCACGACGACGAAGGGCCGGTCCGGGTCCTCGGTGAGCCGGCGCAGGACCGCCACCTCGTCCGCGACGAGCCGGCCGGCGTACGCGGGGAGGTCGTGGGCCACGTCGTAGACCGAGGCCTGCTTGCGGTGGACGACGCCGAACCCGTCCGAGACGACCGCCCCGTTCTCGCCGGTCAGAGCGGCGAGCTCGCGCGCGAGCCCGGCCCGCTCCGCGTCGTCCTTGGCCGTCTCGCGCGGGTCGAACCGGATGTTGTCCAGCAGGACGACCTCGCCGTCGGTGTGCCCGGAGATCCCGTCGCCGAGCTGCTCCAGCCGGACCGGCCTGCCCAGCAGCTCGCCCAGCCGCGCCGCGACGGGCTCGAGCGAGAACTCCGGCGACGGCTTGCCGTCCGGCCGCCCCAGGTGCGCGGTCACGATCACCCGGGCGCCGGCGGCGGTGAGCGTGGCGATCGTGGGCACCGAGGCGCGGATGCGGCCGTCGTCGGTGATCCGGTCCCCGTCGAGGGGAACGTTCAGGTCGGAGCGGACGAGCACGGTGC
Source organism: Pseudonocardia sp. C8 (assembly GCF_014267175.1). Taxonomy (NCBI): domain Bacteria; kingdom Bacillati; phylum Actinomycetota; class Actinomycetes; order Pseudonocardiales; family Pseudonocardiaceae; genus Pseudonocardia; species Pseudonocardia sp. C8. The sequence goes on along the minus strand of NZ_JACMTR010000002.1, from coordinate 2,695,391 downwards.
GGCCGGCGAGGCCCTCGTCCACGAGCTGGTCGAGTGTGCGCATCGGGCCCGTCCTACAGCGTCGAGGCGACGAGGTCGGTGACGTCGGCGAGCCGGCACGAGTAGCCCCACTCGTTGTCGTACCAGCCGAGCACCTTGACCTGGCGGCCGATCACCCTGGTCATGCCGGCGTCGAAGACGCACGACGCCGGGTCGGTGACGATGTCGGACGACACGATCGGGGCGTCGGCGTAGGACAGGATGCCCGCCAGCGGCCCCTCGGCCGCCGCCCGGTACGCCTCGTTGATCTCCTCGACCGTGGCCTCCTTCCGGACGTCGACGGTGAGGTCGGTGGCCGAGCCGGTGGGGATCGGCACCCGCAGGGCGTAGCCGTCGAGCTTGCCCTGCAGGTGCGGCAGCACCAGCCCGATCGCCTTCGCGGCGCCGGTGGAGGTCGGGACGATGTTCAGGGCGGCGGCACGGGCGCGGCGCAGGTCCTTGTGCGGGCCGTCCTGCAGGTTCTGGTCCTGGGTGTAGGCGTGGATCGTCGTCATCAGGCCGCGTTCGATGCCCAGCAGGTCGTCGAGCACCTTGGCCAGCGGGGCGATGCAGTTGGTGGTGCACGAGGCGTTGGAGACGATGTCCTGCGAGCCGTCGTACTCGCCGTCGTTGACGCCCTTCACCACGGTGAGGTCCTCGCCGGTGCCCGGCGCGGAGATGACCACCTTTTTCGCACCGGCGTCGAGGTGCTTGGCGGCGGCGTCGCGCTTGGTGAACAGGCCGGTGGACTCGACGACGACGTCGACGCCGAGGTCCTTCCAGGGCAGCTCGCCCGGGTCGCGCACCGCCAGTGCCTTGAACCCGGTGCCGTCGACGACGATCTCGTCGCCCGAGGTGGTGACCTCGTAGGGCAGCCGGCCCAGGATCGAGTCGTACTTCAGCAGGTGGGCGAGCGTCGCGTTGTCGGTGATGTCGTTCACCGCCACGATCTCGATCTCGGTGTCGCCCGCGCGGCGGCGGGCGTCGACCGCACGCCAGAAGTTCCGGCCGATCCGGCCGAACCCGTTCACTCCCACGCGCACCGTCATGCGTGCCTCCTCGGCTCCGTCTGGTCGGGGTCCATGTCGTCGGGTCCCGGTGGGCCACGCCCCGGCACCGGTCTCCTCCGCTGCCGGGACGGGTCGCCGTGACGCTAGGGCGGTGCCACCGGGTCCCTCGTCCCCGACCTGGGGGGTCACCGGGGGGAAGGACCCCGGACCGTCAGCCGACCGCGAGCGCGCCGTCGCGGGCCAGTGCGACCAGCTCGGAGAACTGGTCGACGCTCATCTGCACCCGCTGCCCGAAGTCGTCGGTGATCACGACGCGTCGCTCCGGCGCGGCGGCCTCGTCGACGTACAGCTCCGGGCAGCCGCAGTTGCAGCTGCCGCAGAAGGTGGCGATGTGACGCATGCGGATACTCCCGTCCTCGGTCCGCGGCACGGGCGGTCGCCCGCACCACCTGCGAGAGGGTCGGCGGGGCGGCCCGCGCCGGTTCCCGCCGTCACCCGGCCGGGGGGTCCGGCCGCCGGTGCCCGGTCACCCGGGCGGAACGCAGCCGGTTCAGCGCCGCCGCGACCTCGTGCCGGCGCGGCACGGCGAAGTCGGCGAGCGAGCCGTGCGCGATCGCGGCCGCACCCCCGCGGGCGACGTCGGCGTCGAGCCGGTCGAGCGCCTCGGCGAGGGTGACACCGTCCAGCGCCAGGTGGGCCAGCGCGAGCCCGACCCCGGTGGTCTGCGACGGGTCGGCCAGCTGGGACACCGCGGACAGGTCGACGTCGTCACCGCCGAAGGTCAGCCGGCCGCGCCCGCGGGCGGTGACCTTGCGGCGCCCGCGCACCTCCGGGTCGACGCTGTCCGGGTCGAACACCCGGCGGCCGAACGCGGGGAACTCCGCGTCGCCGTCCTCCGGGGCGACGCCGGCGATCTCGCGGGCCCGCGCGGTGACGTCGGAGACCCGGTAGTCCTGCAGCAGGATCACCGTGTCGGCGCGGTCCAGGTAGTCACCGGACCCGCCCATCACCAGCACCGTCGACACGCCGTGCCCGCGGTGCAGCGGCCGGACCCGGTCCACGAACGGCACCAGCGGCTCGGCCTCGATCAGCTCGCGCATCCGGGCGTCGCGGATCATGACGTTGGTCGCCGAGGTGTCCTCGTCGATGAGCAGCACGTCCGCGCCCGACTCGAGCGCCTCGATCGTCGAGGCCGCCTGCGAGGTCGAGCCGGACGCCGACTCGGTCGAGAAGTCCTCGGTCGGCTTTCCCGACGGCAGCCCGGACACGAACGCGCGGACGTCCACCCGCTGCACGGCGCGCTCGTCCTCGGCCCGGACCGACACCGCACCGGGCCGGGCGACGACGAGCTCGCGGCCGTCGCCGGGCACGTGGTCGTAGACGCCGGTCTCCAGGGCGCGCAGCAGCGTGGACTTGCCGTGGTAGCCGCCGCCGACGATCAGCGTGACGCCCTCGGGCACCCCCATCCCGCTCACCTCGCCGCGGTTCGGCACCGGCAGCGTCACCCGCAGCGACGGCGGCGAGGAGAACGGCACCCCGCCGCGCAGCACGCGGTCGTCCACACCGGACGCCCGCGGGAGCACGGCTCCGTCGGCGACGAACGCGACGAGCCCGCGCCCGGGCAGCGCCTCGCGCAGGGCGGCGGAGTCCTCGACGGTCTCGACGAACGCCGTGGCGGCGTCCTGGTCGACGTGCTTCCAGGTCAGCGCCGCGTGCACGGCGTCGGGGAGCTCGGAGGCCAGCGTCCGGGCAGCGGCGTGCCCGGCGATGCGCCGGCCGTGCCCGGGCAGCGGCGCGCCGAGCTCGACGGTCACGGTGCCGGCCGCGTCGCCGTCGCGGGCGATGCGGATCGCGCTGCGGTCCAGGACCTCCTGGCCGCCCGCGTCGACGTGCACCGGGCCGCCGCGCAGCGCGTCCCGCAGCGCGCGGAGCAGGAACCCGCCGAGCGCGCGGGCCCGGACCGGCGTCCGGTACAGCTCGGCGGGCAGCCCCGCGGTGTCCGCCGGGACCGTCACCCGCAGCCGCGACGGCGGCGCGAACGGGTCCGACTGGACCTTGCGGATCTCCAGCTCGAACCCGTCCATCGCCCAGTGCCCGGCGAGACCCTTGTAGGCGCCGTAGCTCGCGCCGTCCAGGCCGTGCAGCCGGGAGCCGAGCTCGTCGCCGTCACCCCGGATGCCGGACGGGGGCGGTGCGTCGTGCCGGCGCGGTCCGCCGCCGCGGGGCGGGCCGCCCGAGCGGGAGCCGGGACGGGGACGGTGCGAGCGGGTCATGCGGTCCTCTCGACGGGGTCGGTTCCACGGTAGATACCCGACGCCGCCGGGCGGCGAACCGCCTCAGCGGGCCCGCAACGCCTCGACGGTCAGCTGGTCACCCGGCGGGTTGCCGGCGCATCCCCGGCCCTCGAACGGGACGGTCAGCGCCTTCGTCTGCCCCGGCGGGACCACGCGCAGCCGGGTCACCGGTTTCGGCCGGCACACCTTCGGGTCGTAGTTCGCCACGTTCACCATCCGCAGCGTCGCGCCGGCCGCGCCCCGCGGGGCGAGCCGGACCGGCTTGCCGGGGTCGCCGGACCTCGCCGCCGCGGGCCCGACCCGCTTGCCGTCACCGCCCAGATAGGACACACCCGGGAATCCGTGCACGACGCACGGGCGGTCGCCGGTGTTCGTCAGCACGACGGTGACGTACCGGGAGCCGGCGGCGCCGCCACCGGGATCGTTCCGGACGCCGGCCCGCAGCGCGGACGTCGCACAGCGCGCGGCGCCCGGGTCACCGTCGCCGGGCCCCGGAGGCCTGGGCGCGCCACCGTCCGGGGCGCCGGGACCGCCCGGGGCCGGGGCCGGGGCGGGCGCCGGTGCCGGGGCCGGCGCGTCGCCCGCGCCGTCCGGCGGCGCCCCGGTCACCGCCGCGGGCGCGGACACCGGCGGTGGCGGTGGCGGTGGCGTGGGAACGCTGCTCGGCGCCCCCGGCGCGGTCGGCCAGCCGTCGCCCCCACCGCAGCCGCTCAGCAGCGCACCGCAGGCCACCACGGCAGCCGCCCAGCGGGCACCGCGACGTCCGCCACCCATGTCCGTCCCCCGATCATCATGGTGCGTTCCCCCGTCCGGACGTTACGGCGCGCACTCCGGTTGCGCGGCCCCGCCCCCGTCCCGCGTCCCTCGCCCCTCTGCCCCGCGCCCCCCGATGCCACTCATGGAGCTTTGGTCCCGTGGCACAGGACCAAAGCTCCATGAGTGTGACCCCGGGGGTGGGGCGAGCGGGGTGGGGCGAGCGGGGTGGGGCGAGCGGGGTGGGGCGCTCTTGAGTCAGGCGGGGAGGCGCGGTGCCGGGTCCTGGACGGTCTCGATCTCGTGCAGGCTCAGGTGCGCGGTCTCCCGGGCGCTGTAGGCCGCGCCCGCCGCGACCAGGCAGATCACCGCGCCGAAGGCCGCGACCGGCAGCCAGCCGGCCCCGGTGTCCCCGGCCAGCGCGGTGGCGATCGTCGGGGCGAACCCGCCGAACGCGAAGCCGATCTGGGTGCCGACGGCCATGCCGGTGAGCCGGACCTTGGCCGGGAACATCTCGCCGTAGAACGCAGGCCACACGCCGTTGGCGGCGCTGTAGACCACACCGGACAGCAGGACGCCGGTCGCGAAGATCAGGACCCAGCTTCCGGTGGAGACCGCCCACAGGTACGCGGCCAGCATCGCCGCGCTGCCCAGCGCGCCCGCGACGAAGACCGGGCGGCGGCCGATCCGGTCGGCCAGGATCGCCAGCAGCGGGATCGCGGCCAGGGCGACGACGTTCGCCGACACGACCACCCACAGCATCGTCGAGCGCTCCAGGCCGACGGTGTTCACCGCGAACGACAGCGCGAACACGGTCATCAGGGTGCTGACCGACGCGACGGTCGCGGCGAGGGTCACCCGCAGCAGGTTCGGCCAGTGGTCGCGCAGCAGCGCCGCGATCGGCAGCTGGTCCTTCGTGGACGGCGCAGGCGCACCGTCCACGGTGGTCTCGGCGACCTCGGTGGTGAACACCGGGGTCTCGTGCAGGGTGCGGCGGATGAGGACGCCCGCGATCAGCACGAGCACGCTCGCCCAGAACGGCACCCGCCAGCCCCAGGTCAGCAGCGCCTCCTCGGGCAGCATCGCGACCGGCAGGAACACGGCGGTGGCGATGATCTGGCCGGCCTGCGTGCCGGAGAGGGTGAAGCTGGTGAAGAACGCCCGCCGGTCCTGCGGCGAGTGCTCCAGCGTCATCGAGTTGGCGCCGGCCTGCTCCCCGCCCGCGGACAGCCCCTGCAGCAGCCGGCAGGTGACCAGCAGCGCCGGCGCGAGCACGCCGACCTGGCCGTAGGTGGGCAGGAAGCCGATGGCCAGCGTCGCGACGCCCATCAGCACCAGCGTCGCGACCAGCACCTTCTTGCGGCCCATCCGGTCGCCGATGTGCCCGAACAGCACCGCGCCGAGCGGCCGGGCGACGTAGCCGAAGCCGAACGTCGCCAGGGACAGCAGCGTGCCGGCGACCGCGCTCGACTCGGGGAAGAACACCTTGTTGAACACCAGCGCGGCCGCGGTGCCGTAGATGAAGAAGTCGTAGTACTCGAGCGCGCTACCGATCCAGCCGGCCAGCGCGGCCCGCCCGGGCTGGGCCGTCGGCGGGAGGGCGGCCGATGACGCGGTGGGACTCACGGGGCCTCCAGGGCGTGTGTGCGTCGTTGCAGGCACGAGCGCGGCGGCGCTTATGTACCAACTAGTTACGTACCGAATGGTGAGTTCACGCCCCGGCACTGTCAAGCCCGGGTTTCCCCGGAACCGGTTCAGGAGCGGCCGACGTGGGCCGTCAGGTACTCCACCACGAGGTCACCCACCATCTGCCGGTAGTGCCCGCGCCGCCCGGGATCCAGCAGGTCACGGTCGAAGATCGCGGCGAACGTGTGCCGGTTCGACACCCGGAACACGCAGAACGCGCTGATCAGCATGTGGACGTCGAGCGCGTCGACGTCGTCGCGGAACAGGCCGCCCGCCCGGCCGCGCGCGAGGATCCCGCCGAGGACGTCGACGGCCGGCGCGGCGAGCCCGGACAGCATCGGCGACGCGCGCAGGTGCTCGGCGTGGTGGATGTTCTCGATGGCCACCAGCCGGATGAAGTCCGGGTGCGCCTCGTGGTGGTCGAAGGTCAGCTCGGCGACCGCGCGCACCGCCTTCGCCGGGTTGAGGTGCGCGACCTCCAGGCCCTGCTCCAGCGAGCGGATCCCGGCGTACGCCCGCTCGAGGACGGCCAGGTAGAGACCCTGCTTCGAGCCGAAGTAGTAGTAGAGCATCCGCTTGGTGGTGCGGGTGCGGGCGGCGATCTCGTCCACCCGGGCCCCGGCGAGGCCGCGCTCGGCGAACTCCGCGGTGGCCTCGTCCAGGATGTCGGCCCGGGTCCGTTCCGGGTCACGCTGCCGGCCGGTCTCCCCCGGGGCTGCCGCCACGACGTGCCCTCCTCGTTCGTTCCGCGCGGCCCGACGCTACCGCCCGGACCCCGGCGAGGGCTGGTGCGACCCGCTCCCCGTCCGGTACAACTAACCAGACAGTACATAAAAGGAGGCGTCGTGCAGAGCAGCCACACCACCACCGGGACCGGGACGACCGTCCTCACCGGACTGATCGGCGCCGGGATCGGCCCGTCGCTCTCGCCGGCACTGCACGAGCACGAGGCCGCCGCCCTCGGCCTGCCGCTGCGCTACGTCCGCTGGAACCTCGACGACCTCGGTGCCGCGCCGTCCGACGTCGGGGACCTCCTCGACCGGGCCCGCGCCGAGGGCTACGCGGGCCTCAACATCACCCACCCGTGCAAGCAGCTCGTGATCCCGCACCTCGACGCGCTGGCCCCCGACGCCGCCGCCGTCGGCGCGGTGAACACCGTCGTGATCGGTGCCGACGGGTCGCTGACCGGCCACAACACCGACTGGACCGGCTTCCGCGACGGGCTGCGCGACGGACTGCCCGGCGCCGCACTCGACCGGGTGGTGCTCCTCGGCGCCGGGGGTGCCGGTGCCGCGGCGGGCTTCGCGCTGGCCCGCGACGGCGTCCGCGCCCTGCACGTCGTCGACGTCGACGCCGGCCGGGCCACCGCGCTCGCGAGCACCCTGGCCCCGCACCTCGCGCCCGGGGCGACCGCGACCGGGCACGCCCGCGCCGAGCTGGACGGCCTGCTCGCCACCGCCACCGGGCTCGTCCACGCCACCCCGGTCGGGATGGCCGAGCACCCGGGCCTGCCGTTCGACGCGGCCCTGCTCGCCGGCGCGCCGTGGGTCGCCGAGATCGTCTACCGTCCGCTGGACACCGCGCTGCTCCGCGCGGCCCGGGCCGCAGGCTGCCGTACGGTCGACGGGGGCCGGATGGCCGTGCACCAGGCGGCCGAGGCGTTCCGGCTGTTCACCGGCACGACCCCCGACCCCGCCCGGATGCTCGCGCACCTCGCGGCGCTGGTCACCGACGAGCAGGAGGCCACCACCCGTGTCGCCTGAGACGCCCCGGCTGTCCGTCGCGACGGTCTGCCTGTCCGGGACCCTGGAGGACAAGCTCGACGCGGCCGCGACCGCCGGGTTCGACGGCGTCGAGATCTTCGCGCCGGACCTGGTCGCCGACGCCCTGTCCCCGTCCGGCATCGGCGCCCGCTGCCGCGACCTCGGCCTGTCGGTCGACCTCTACCAGCCGCTGCGCGACATCGACTCCACCGACCCGGACCGCTTCGCCGCGAACCTGCGCCGCGCCGACGTGACCTTCGACGTCATGGCCGGGCTCGGCGCCCGCACCGTCCTGGTCTGCTCCTCGGTCGCGCCGGACGCCGTCGCCGACCCGGACCGCCTCGCCGAGCAGCTGCACGTCCTCGCCGGGCGCGCCGACGAGCGCGGCCTGCGGATCGCCTACGAGGCCCTGGCCTGGGGCCGGCACGTCGACACCTGGGACGCCTCGTGGCGGGCCGTCCGGGCCGGGGACCATCCGGCACTCGGGCTGTGCCTGGACTCGTTCCACGTGCTCGCGCGCGGCTCCGACCCCGCCCCGATCGCGGACGTGCCCGGCGAGAAGCTGTTCTTCCTCCAGCTCGCCGACGCCCGCGAGCTGTCGATGGACGTGCTGTCCTGGAGCCGCCACCACCGGCTGTTCCCCGGCCAGGGCGGGTTCGACCTGCCCGGTTTCCTCGCACCGGTCCTCGCCGCCGGGTACCGCGGGCCGCTGTCGCTCGAGGTGTTCAACGACGTCTTCCGCCAGGCCGACCCCGTCCGCACCGCCGTCGACGCCCGCCGGTCGCTGCTCGCGCTCGCCGAACGCACCGCGCACCCCGGCTCCGGGCGCCCCGGTACCGGCGCCGACCCGGTCGGGGTGGCGCCACCCCCGCCGGCCGGGCCGGCGTTCGTCGAGCTGCATGCGGGCCCGGAGCTCGGGCGGGTGCTGCGCGCGCTCGGGTTCAGCCGCACCGGGGTGCACCGCACCAAGCAGGTGGAACGCTACGAGCAGGGGCACGCCCGGCTGCTGGTCAACGCGGCCGGCGACGGCCCGGCCGCGGTCGCCGCGATCGGCGTCGAGTCCCCCGACCCGGTCGCCTCGGCCCGGCGCGCGGCCCGGCTCTGCGCCGCGCCGTTGCCCCGGACCACCGGCCCGGGCGAGGCCGACCTGGCCGAGATCCCCGCCCCGGACGGCACGTCGCTGTTCTTCTGCCGCACCGGCCCGGACGGCCCCGGCCCGGCGTGGTCGCACGACTTCGTCGCCGTCGACGAGGCGCCGGCGACCGGCATCGGCATCACCGGGATCGACCACGTCGGGCTCACCCAGCCCTACGACGCGTTCGACGAGGCCGTGCTGTTCCACCGCGCGGTGCTCGGGCTGGAGACGGTCGCCGACGGCGAGTTCGCCGCCCCGTTCGGCCTGGTCCGCAGCCGGGCGCTGGCCGACCGCGACCGCCGCCTCCGGCTCGCCCTCACCGTGTCGGTGCTGCGCCGCGGCGGGTGGAGCCCGGCCGTCGCCGACCCGCAGTACGTCGCGCTGGCCTGCGACGACGTCCTCGCGACCGCCGCAGCGGCGCGGGCCGCCGGCGTGCCCCTGCTCGATGTCCCGGCGAACTACCACGACGACCTCGCCGCCCGGCTCGAGCTGCCCGAGGCCACGATGGCCGCCTACCGGGAGCTCGGCGTGCTCCACGAGCGCACCGCCGACGGCAACCTCGTGCAGGTCTGCACCGAGCTGCTGGGCGGGCGGCTGTTCCTCACCCTGGTGCAGCGCACCGGGAACCACGACGGGCACGGCTGGGCCGACGCACCGGTCCGGATGGCGGCGCACCGCCGGTCCCGCCTGAGCCGGACCACCGCCCCCGCCTGAGAAAGCCCACCCGCGGCCGCGGACGGAGGATCAGGCGAAGGCCTCCGGCGGCGGGCAGGAGCACACCAGGTTCCGGTCGCCGTGCGCGCCGTCGATGCGGCGCACCGGCGGCCACACCTTGCGGTCGTGCACCCCCGGCACCCCACCGGTCGGGTAGGCGGCCAGCTCCCGCGGGTACGGGTGGTCCCACTTGTCGTCGGCCAGGCAGGCCGCGGTGTGCGGCGCGTTGCGCAGCGGGTTGTCGTCGGCCGGCCACTCCCCGGACGCGACCCGGTCGATCTCGACCCGGATCGCGATCATCGCCTGCACGAACCGCTCGATCTCCGGCAGGTCCTCGGACTCGGTGGGCTCGACCATGAGCGTCCCCGCTACCGGGAACGACATCGTCGGCGCGTGGATGCCGTGGTCGATGAGCCGCTTGGCGACGTCGTCGACGGTCACCCCGGAGTCCTTGGTGATCTGCCGCAGGTCGAGGATGCACTCGTGGGCGACCCAGCCGTCGGCGCCCGCGTACAGCACCGGGTAGTGCTCCCCCAGCCGGGCCGCGACGTAGTTGGCCGCCGCGACCGCGGTCAGGGTGGCCCGGCGCAGCCCCTCGACGCCCATCATCCGCAGGTACGCCCAGGAGATCGGCAGCACGCCCGGGCTCCCGTACGGCGCCGCCGAGACCGGCCCGACCCCGCCCTCCTCGCGGGGCGACCGGCCGGGCAGGAACGGCGCGAGGTGCTCGGCCACCGCGACCGGGCCGACGCCGGGGCCTCCGCCGCCGTGCGGGATGCAGAACGTCTTGTGCAGGTTGAGGTGGCTGACGTCGCCGCCGAACGCGCCGGGCCGGGCCAGGCCGACCAGCGCGTTGAGGTTGGCGCCGTCGACGTAGACCTGGCCGCCCGCGTCGTGCACCGCGGCGCACACGTCCCGGACGGCCGCCTCGTACACGCCGTGCGTGGACGGGTAGGTGATCATCAGCGCGGCGAGCCGGTCGCCGTGCTCGGCGATCTTGTGGTGCAGGTCGTCGAGGTCGACGTTGCCCTGCGGGTCGGTGCCGACGACGACCACGCGCATCCCCGCCATGACCGCCGACGCGGCGTTGGTGCCGTGCGCCGACGCCGGGATCAGGCAGACGTCGCGGTCGCGCTCCCCGCGCGAGCGGTGGTAGGCGGCGATGGCGAGCAGCCCGGCGAGCTCGCCCTGGCTGCCGGCGTTGGGCTGCAGCGACACGGCCGCGTACCCGGTCAGGTCGGCCAGCCAGCGCTCCAGCTGCGCGATCAGCTCCCGGGACCCCGCGGTGTCGGACTCGGGGGCGAACGGGTGCAGGTCGCTGAACTGCGGCCAGGTCACCGCCTCCATCTCGGCGGCGGCGTTGAGCTTCATCGTGCACGAGCCCAGCGGGATCATCGTGCGGTCCAGGGCCAGGTCGGCGTCGGCGAGCCGGCGCAGCCAGCGCATCAGCGCGGTCTCGGACCGGTACTCGTGGAACGTCGGGTGGGTCAGGTACTCACTGGTCCGGGCCAGGCCCGCGGGCAGCGCGTCCGCGGTGGCCGCGTCGAGCTCGTCGACGTCGGGCACGCTCACCCCGAACGCCTCCCACACGGTGCGCAGGTGCGCGGCGGTGGTGACCTCCGATGTGGACACCCCCACCTCGTCGCCCGAGATGCGGCGCAGCGCGATCCCGGCGTCGTGCGCGGCAGCGACGACGGCGTCGGCCCGGCCGGGCACCCGCGCGACCACGGTGTCGAAGAACTCCTCGTGCGCGATCGCGACGCCGCCGGAGCGCAGGCCTGCGGCCAGCACGGCGGCCATCCGGTGGGTGCGCCGGGCGATCGTCGCGAGGCCGTCGGGGCCGTGATGGACGGCGTAGCAGGCGGCCATCACGGCCAGCAGCACCTGCGCGGTGCAGATGTTCGAGGTCGCCTTCTCCCGGCGGATGTGCTGCTCGCGGGTCTGCAGCGCCAGGCGCAGCGCATAGTGGCCGTCGGCGTCCCGGGAGACCCCGACCAGTCGGCCGGGCAGCTGGCGGGCGTGGCGCTGGCCGACCGACAGGTATCCGGCGTGCGGGCCGCCGAACCCGAGCGGGACACCGAAGCGCTGGGTGGAGCCGACGGCGGCGTCCGCACCGAGCTCGCCGGGCGGCGTCAGCAGGGTCAGCGCCAGCATGTCCGCGGCGACGGCGACGAGCGCCCCGCGCTCGTGGGCCGCGGCGATCAGCGCCGCCGGGTCGGCGACCCGGCCGGACGCGCCCGGGTAGGACAGCAGCACCCCGAAGAAGTCGCCGTCCGGGAGGGTCCCCCCGGACAGGTCGGCCACCTCGAGCTCGATGCCCAGCGGCGCGGCGCGGGTCCGGAGCACCTCGAGGGTCTGCGGCAGGGTGTCGGCGTCGACGACGAAGCGGGAGCTCCGCGCGCGCCCGGCCCGGCGCAGCAGCGTCATCGCCTCGGCGGCCGCGGTGGCCTCGTCCAGCAGGGACGCGCCGGCCACCGGCAACCCGGTCAGGTCGGACACCATCGTCTGGAACGCCAGCAGCGCCTCCAGCCGGCCCTGGCTGATCTCCGGCTGGTAGGGCGTGTACGCCGTGTACCAGGCGGGGTTCTCCAGCACGTTGCGGCGGATCACCGACGGCGTCCGGGTCCCGTGGTAGCCGAGGCCGATCATCGGGACGGTGACGGTGTTGCGGGCGGCGAGCTCCCGCAGCTCCGCGAGCATCTCGGACTCACCGGCGGGCGCCGGGAGCGACCCGCCGACCGGCTCGGGGTCCCGGATCGCGGCCGGCACGGCCCGGTCGGCCAGCGCGTCGAGCGAGCCGGCGCCGAGGACGTCGAGCATCCGGGCCAGCTCGTCCGGGCGGGGGCCGATGTGCCGCTGGTCGAACGGCACTCCGCGCTCGAGCTCGGCGAGGGTGGGACGGTGCTGCGGGGTGGAACTCACGGCGCCTCCGAAGTCGTCAGGCCGGGGACAGGGCTGTCACGCCCCCTCCCCTCTGTCTCCGCCCGGAGGCGCCTGAGAGATTCACCCGATGCCGTGTCGGCAGCGGGCTTTCCCCGTCGGCGGACCGGCTCCCCGAGGTGCCGGCCACTTTCCAGAGGCGTCTCGACCGTACGGTCCGTGTGCCTGAGAGATTCCGGAAGGGTTTGCTCCTTCGGCGCCCGGCTTCCTGCACCGGGACTCTCCCGCACGGTGTCCACGACTACGCCGGACAGGATACCGCCCGGCTTCCGTAGTTTCACGGCGTCGCTACCCGGTACCGCGCGTCACACTTTCGGCCATGACGAACTCGAGCACCCCCACCACCACTCCCGCCACGACGGCCGCCTTCCACACCCAGGCGGTCGTCTCGTTCGGCGTGTCGCTGGCCGCCGTCGTCATCGGGACCGTCTACCTGCCCGTCGACGGCTGGGTGAAGGCCTTCCTCGCGATCGCGGTCCTGTACGCGATCACCTCCGCGTTCACGCTCGCGAAGTGCGTCCGCGACCGCCAGGAGAGCCTGACCGTCGTGAACCGGGTCGACCAGGCGCGGATGGAGAAGCTGCTGGCCGAGCACGACCCGTTCCGCAGCGTCGCGTGAGCGGCACCGGCCGGACGGGTCAGGAGATCGCGCGGCGGGCCCGCCGGCGGGCGAGCTCGTCCTCGGGGGCGTCGTCGACGGTGCCGCCGTCGGCGCGCTCCACCGGGAAGTCCTTGATCACACCGCTGATCTCGCGCATCGCACCCGAGACCGCGATGCCGAACACGCCCTGACCGCCCTGCAGCAGGTCGACGACCTCCTCCGGGGAGGTGCACTCGTAGACGGTGGTGCCGTCGGAGAACAGGGTGATCCCGGCCAGGTCCCGGATCCCGCGCCGGCGCAGGTGCTCGACGGCGATCCGGATGTTCTGCAACGACACCCCGGCGTCGAGCAGCCGCTTCACGATCTTGAGGACGAGGACGTCCTTGAACGAGTACAGCCGCTGGCTGCCCGAGCCGGCCGCACCCCTTATCGAGGGGACGACCAGCCCGGTGCGGGCCCAGTAGTCCAGCTGCCGGTAGGTGATCCCCACGACCTGGCACGCGGTCGGGCCGCGGAAGCCGACCAGGCGATCGGACACCCCGTCCAGCCCCTCACCGACGAGCGGGTCCGGGAACAGCTCTCCCTGGCCCGGCCCCTCGGGTGGTGGCGTCTGCACCGCGTGCTCTCCCTCGATCGGCCGCACCGCGACCTCGCCCGCTACCACAACACGCTGGGTGACAGGCGAGTTCCACGGATGTCATCAGGTGGATGACGGTATGCCCGCCGGGCGGGACGGTCAACGCGCCTCGCCGACACGGGCGTACCGGACACCGGTTCGTGCCGGGCCGGGGCCCGCCACCGCCGACGATCAACGGTCGCCGGCCGCGCCGAACGGTCGCCCGGCCTGCTCAGCCCGGCTGGGCGCCGCGGAAGTCCTCCGGCGAGACCGAGTCGAGGAACTCGCGGAACTTCTCGACCTCGTCCTCCTGCTCGTCGGGGATGACGAGCCCGGCCTCGGCCAGCACGCTCTCGTCGGCGTGCACGGGCACGCCGGTGCGCAGGGCCAGCGCGATCGAGTCACTCGGACGGGCGGACACCGTGACCCCGCCGTCGAAGATGAGCTCGGCGTAGAAGGTGCCCTCCTGCAGATCGGTGACCCGCACCTGCTCGAGGCGCCGGCCCAGCGCCCCGATCACGTCCTTGAGGAGGTCGTGGGTCAGCGGCCGGGCCGGCTTGACACCCTGCTGCTCCAGGGCGATCGCCGTCGCCTCCACCGACCCGATCCAGATCGGGAGGTAGCGGTCCCCGTTCGTCTCCCGCAGCAACAGGATCGGCTGGTTCGCCGGGAGTTCCACCCGGACTCCCACGACGCGCATCTCGCTCATCAGCCCGCCTCCCCGGCCCTCACGGGCCTGTCGGCCGCCCCGGGCGGTCCCGCCACCCAGGCCGCCCGGATCGCCTTGCTCACCCTGGTCGACTCCCGGGAGCCGCGCTCGCCCACTCCCGGCACCGACACGTTCCGACGCTACACGGACGGAGGCCCCGACGCGCGCCTCCGGACGGGGTGTGACGGCGCGGTTTCGACGAGCGTCACACACCCGGCCGGCCGCGGCGGGCCGGCCCGTCCTGCCCCGCACGGCCCCCGAGGAGGGGTCAGTCGCGGCCGGGTTCGCGTGGGCCGGTCAGGAAGACCAGCCGGAACTTGCCGATCTGGACCTCGTCGCCGTTCGCGAGCACGGCGGTGTCCACCGGCTCCCGGTTGACGTAGGTGCCGTTGAGGCTGCCGACGTCGACGACGACGAACTCGCCCGCGTCGCGGCGGAACTCCGCGTGCCGGCGGGAGACCGTGACGTCGTCCAGGAAGATGTCGCTGTCCGGATGGCGGCCGGCGCTGGTCGTCGGCACGTCGAGCAGGAAACGCGAGCCGGCGTTCGGGCCGCGCCGGACGACCAGCAAGGCCGACCCGGCGGGCAGCGCGTCGACACCGGAGACGGCCGGCTCGGCGCTCGGCTGCTCGGTGTCGGCGAGGAAGTCCGCCCGGAAGACCGACGTGGTCTCCGGTGCGCGCTCCGGTGGCACGTCGCGCGGGTCGTTCTCGGTCACCTCGGGGTCTCCTCCTGTAGGAAACGGGGCCCCGGACTCCGGTCCGGGTGATGATCGGCGGTGCGGCGCAGCGGGTACGACCGCGCCGTGACCGTGCTGGCGGGTGTGGTGGACGAACCTACCCGTCCCGACCGGCGCGGCGATACGGAGAAAGCCGCCGTGCGTCGGGCGGTCGGCGGGACGATCAGGCCCCGTCCGCGAGCTGGCGGTAGGCGTCGGCGTCGAGCAGGCCGTCGAGCGAGCTGCCCTCGGCCAGCTTGACGTCGGCGATCCAGCCCTCGCCGTAGGGGGCCGAGTTGACCAGCTCCGGGCTCCCGTCGAGGGCGTCGTTGACGGCCACGACCTCGCCCCCGACCGGCGCGTAGATGTCCGAGACCGACTTGGTCGACTCGACCTCGCCCATCGCGTCCCCCGCCGCGACGGTGTCGCCGACGGCCGGCAGCTGGACGAACACGACGTCGCCGAGCTGGGACTGGGCGTGGTCGGTGATGCCGATCCGGACCACCCCGTCCCCGGTCTCGCGCAGCCACTCGTGGGCCTCGGTGTAGATCAGGTCCGACGGAATCTCCGAACTCACGCGGCGAGCCTAGCCCCCCGGCCCGTCGTGATCGAACCGGGTCGCGTCCGGCGCCGGACGGCGCAGGGCCAGCACGAACTGCGCCAGGTAGAGGCCACCGGACCACAGGTAGAGGGCGACGCCCCAGATCGCGAACGCGTGCGCGATCGTGCGGACGACGGCCTCCGCGGCGGACGGCCCGTCCCCGAGCAGCAGCAGCGGGAAGGCGTAGAGGAGCACGAACGTGGCCGCCTTGCCGGCGTAGACGACCTCGAACGTCCCGTAGCCGCGCCACCGCAGCACCAGCACGCAGGCCGCGAGCACGACGTCGCGCGCCACCAAGGCCAGCACCGCCCACCACGGCACGATGTCGCGGATGGCCAGCCCGACCAGGGCGGCCAGGATGTAGAGGCGGTCCACCGCCGGGTCGAGCATCGCCCCGAACCGGCTGTACTGGTCGAGCAGCCGGGCCAGCTTGCCGTCCAGCCAGTCGGTGAAGCCGCCGACGGCCAGCACCGCCACCGCCCAGCCGTCGGCCTCCGGGCCGAGCATGAGCCACAGGAACAGCGGGACGCCCAGCAGGCGCAGCACGCTCAGCGCGTTCGGCACCGTCCACAGCCGGTCCTGCCCGGTGGGCGGGCCCGCGACGTCGTGCACGGAGTCGCGCACGGTGTGGCGGACCGTCTCGCGGGCCTCCCGCACCGTCTCCCGGGCGTTGCGGCGCACGGCGGCCGCCCGGTTCGTCTCCGCGTCACGGCCCACGTGGCCAGCCTAGACACGCCTTGGGCTGTGCACGGCGGCGCGGTCGGTCAGGATGGGGGTGTGACCGACATCGACACCCCCTCGCTGCGGGACCGTCAGGCCCCGCTCAAGCAGCAGTACCGCGACGACCCGGGCTCCGCGGTCGTCACCCTCTCGGCCGACGGCGAGCTGGGCACCGGCGTCGCCTGCAAGGTCAGCACCGGCCAGGCGATGGCCGAGGCCGGCCTGCACCCGGCCACCGGCGGCGACGGCACCCAGCTCTGCTCGGGCGACATGCTCCTGGAGGCGCTGGTCGCGTGCGCGGGCGTGACCCTGCGGGCGGTGGCGACCGCGCTCGAGCTGGAGGTGACCGGCCGCGTGCGGGCCGAGGGCGACCTCGACTTCCGGGGCACGCTCGGGGTCGCGAAGGACGCGCCGGTCGGCTTCCGCGACATCCGGCTGACCTTCGACATCGACGCGCACGGCGCGGACGAGGAGAAGATCGCGACGCTGGTGAAGCTCACCGAGCGCTACTGCGTCGTGCTGCAGACGATCAAGGGCAGCGCGACCACCTCGGTGGAGGTCTCCACCGGATCCTGATCCGTGCTGACCCGCCCGGACGCCGGCCCGGTGCGCCGAACGGCGACACCCTCTCTCCACCACCCGCCACACACGGCGGGTCACGGGCCGTTCGTCGCGCGTCACCCGCGGTTCGGCGCCCGGCACGTTCGGAGGTCTCCGGGGCGGCGCCCGGCCCTCCGTACGGTGGAGGAGCCCCGGAAGGAATGACTGGGCGTGCTCGCGGACGGCGTGCACCGCCCCGGCAGGTGACACGTGATCAAACTGGCGGACGGTCTCTCGTCCGGCGATCACGCGTGCGCGGTCCCGGACAGTGCCGAGCACCTCCGTGAGGTCACGGCCGCGTTCGTCGCGCACGGGCTGGAGCGCGGCGAGCGGATCCTCTACCTCGACGACGACGGCGCCGCGGACTCCCTGCTGCTGCGGCTGGCCGAGGACGGTGTCGCGATCGACGAGCCGCTCCGGCGGGGCCAGCTGGAGATCATGCCGGAGGAGAACACCCGGCAGCTGTTCCGGATCCCGCTGTCCGACGCCTACACCGCCGTCGTCGACGAGATCGACCACACCCTCTCCGACGGCTGGACCGGCCTGCGGGTGGCCGGCCAGAAGCACGCCGCGCTGCTCGAGGGGGCGGCCGGCACGCTCCCCGAGTACGACGGGCTGCTGGCCAAGATGCTGCGCGAGCACCCGCAGACGCTCACCGCGCTGTGCACCTACGACGCCGAGCACTTCCCGGCCGAGCAGATCGACATCATGCGGGCCCTGCACCGGGACCACATCGCCCCCGTCCGCGCCTACGACGACGGCCTGCTCCGGATCGTCCGGCTCGGCGACGGGGTGGCGCGGCTGGCCGGCGAGATCGACCACAGCAACCGTCCGAAGATCACCACGCTGCTGTACCAGCAGCTGGACGCCGCGCTGCGCTCCGCCGACGCCCCCACCGACATCGGCCTGGACATGGCCTCGGTGCGGTTCGTCGACGTCGCGTCCGCGGTCGCGCTCGTGCAGGCCGCGGAGGGCTTCCCCAGCTCGCACCGGCTGGTGCTGCACCGGGTCCGGCCGCGGGTCCAGCGGATCCTCGACCGCTGCGGGGCCGCGTTCTCCCCGCAGCTCGTGTTCGACGACGAGCCCCCGAAGGTCGACCCGCCCCCGCCCGCCCCGTGACCGGAGCGCCCGCATGCAGATCAACGTCGTTCCCCGCCCGCCCGGTTTCGCGCACGTCCTCGTGCACGCCGACGATCCGGCGGAGCTGGTCGCGCGGGTCGCGCCGCCGGCCGCGGCCGCGGTCGGCGCCACCGGCGCGCAGATCGTGGTGGCGGTCTCCGAGCCCGCCGAGAAGGCGCTGCGCGAGGAGTTCGCCGACCTCCCCGGCGCCCCGGGCATCCAGCGCCTGACCACGCTGACCCGGTCGGCCCGGGCGTCCGCGCAGACCGTCGCCGCGTGGCGGGCCCGCGAGCTGCGGGCGCTGTCGGCCGAGCGGCCGGTCGTCGTGATCACCCAGCACGACCCGGAGCTCGACGGCGTCGACGGCGGGTTCTGGATCGAGCTGGAGGCCGCGCTCAACATCTCGCTGGACGGGCTGCCGGTCACCCAGTTCTGCGTCTACCCGCGGCTCCCGCTGCACGGCGCCGTCGGCGAGGGCGCGCTGGCCAACCACCCGCTGCGGCTGCACGGCGACCAGCTGGTGACCAACCCCGCGCACCGCTCCCCGGCCGAGGTGCTCGCGGCGCTGCCCTTCGCGCCGCCGCACCTCCTCGGCCCGCCGGATCTGTGCCTGCAGTACAACACCTTCGAGCTCGGCCGGGTGCGCGACGTGGTCGAGGGTGCCGCCCGGGCCAGCGGCCTCGAACCGGCCCGCGGGGAGGACATGGTGCAGGCCGTCAACGAGGTCGCCACCAACGCCGTCGAGCACGGCTCGCCGGAGGCCGGGCTCTCGGTCTGGGCCCGCCCGGGCGAGCTGGTCTGCGAGATCCAGGACTCCGGTTCGATCGCGCTGCCGCTGATCGGGCTGGCCCCGCCGCACCCGTCGCAGCAGCGCGGCCGCGGCGCCTGGATCGCCCGCCAGCTCTGCGACAGCCTGCACGTGTGGCGGGCCCCCGACGGCACGCACGTGCGCCTCCTCACGAGTTCCTGACCGGCCTCACCGCTGCGGAGCAGGCTCGGCTATCCTGGGCCCCGCGCACACCGCACGGATACGCCGCCCGCCGTCCGTGTCGGTGCGGTACCGCCGTGCCCTCCTCGCGCCTCGCGGTCTCCCGCCCGGGGTGGCGCGCTCCCGGCACGCGCAGTATCGCCTGCGGGCCGCACGCCACGACCGATCCGGGGAAACGGCATGTCCGACGATCACTGTCGATCCAGTGAGTCCACGCTGAGCAAGGCCACCGACGGTCCCGTGCCGCACGTACGGGTCCTGGGTGACTTCGGCCTGCGGGTGGAGGAACACTCCGTACCCCTGCCGGTCGACTCCCGGCGGCTGGTCGCCTACCTGGCCGTCCACCCGCGCCCGCAGCCGACGGCGGCGCTGGCCGCCGACCTGTGGCCCGGGGTCGGGCCGGTGCCGGCCGCCCGGCTGCTGGACGAGGCCGTCGCCGGCGTCGACGTGCCGGGGCTGCTGGCCGCCGACGACCGCGGGCGGCTGCACCTCGGCGACGACGTCGTCGTCGACCTGGCCGAGGCGATGCTGCTGATCCGCGGGCTGTCGGCGTCGAGCACGCTGCGGACCGTGCGGGAGATCGGCTGCCCGGAGACCGCGCTGCTCGAGGACGACATCCTGCCGTCCTGGACGGCGCCGTGGATCGCCGTCGAGCGCGAGCGGTTCCGCCAGCTGCGGCTGTCCGCCCTCGAGGGCCTGTCCGGCACGCTGACCGCCGCGGACCGGCACGACGACGCCGTCGCCGTCGCCCGGCGTGCGGTCGCCGCCGCGCCCAGCCGCGAGCGCTCGCGCCGGGCACTGGTCGAGGCGCTGCTCGCCGGCGGGCACGTCGCCGACGCCATCGCCGAGTACGACCGCTTCCAGGAGTTGCTGCGCAACAGCGTCGGCGCGACCCCCGACTCCGAGCTCGACCGGCTCCTCGCCCCGCTCGACACCGGCTGGCCGCTCGGCCCGGGCGTGCACCGGCCCGTGCAGCGCTGGGGTGTCGGGATGCCGGGCGCGGCCCGCCCGGAGCGCCGCGGGCGCCGTCTCGCCGCGGGCAACCCGGCCAGCGGCCGGTAGGTCTCACCCACCCGGCCGCCGGGCCGGGTGCTCAGTGGAACACCGGCCGGCGCTTCTCCCCGAACGCGGCCAGCCCCTCGGCCCCTTCCGGGCCGGCCGCGCAGGTCGCGATCGCGTCGGACTCGGCCGCCAGCTGCTCGCCGAAGCTCGCCTCCCAGGTCCGGTCGAGCAGGCCGCGGATCCGGCCGAGCGCCGCCGTCGGCCCCTGGGCCAGCCGGTGCGCCAGCGCGGCGGCCTCGTCGGCGACGGCGTCGTCGTCCACCACCGAGGCCAGCAGGCCCAGCTCGTCGAGCGTCCCGGCGTCCAGCACCTCGTCGGTGAGCAGGATCCGCCGCGCGCGGGCCGCCCCGACCAGCCGGGGCAGGGTCCAGGTCATGCCGCCGTCGGGGGAGAACCCGATCCCCGGGTAGGCCGGCCGCATCCGGGTCGAGCGGCCGCCCACCGCGAGATCGCAGGCCAGCGCGAGGCTCATCCCGGCGCCCGCCGCCCAGCCCGGGACGGCCGCGACCGTCGGCACCGGCGCGGACGCCAGCGGCTGCAGCATCGCGTGGAAGGTGCTGGCCAGGCCGTGCACGTAGGCGTAGCGGTCCTGCGCGCCGGCGAACGCGCGGACGTCGCCGCCGGTGCAGAAGTTCTCGCCGTCGCCGTGCACCAGGACCGCGCCGACCCCGTCGTCGCCGGACAGCGCCGCGAGTGCCTCGGTGACCTCCTGCATCGCGGGACCGTCCAGGGTGCCGTGCCGGCCGGTGGAGACCCGGCAGCGCAGGACCCGGCCGTCCCGCTCGACCGCGCTCATGCGAGCTTCCGCAGCGCCGGCAGGACGTCCTCGGTGAACTGGGTGAGGAAGCGCCGCTGGTCGTGGCCCGGTCCGTGGACGACGAGGTGGTTGAGCCCGGCGTCGACGTAGGGCCGGATCTGCTCGACGGCCTGCTCCGGGGCGGACGCGACGATCCACCGGCTCGTGATCTGCTCGATGGGGAGCTCGTCGGCGAGGCGCTCCATCTCCTGCGACGAGTCGACCGAGTGCTTCTGCTCGGGGGTGAGCGACAGCGGGGCCCAGAACCGGCAGTTCTCCCGCGCGGCCTCCGGGTCCCGGTCGTAGCTGATCTTGATCTCGATCATCTTGTCGATCGCGCCCGCGTCGCGGCCCTCCTTGTCCGCGCCCTCCTGCACGCCGGGGAGGAGCTTGTCGGTGTACAGCTCCATGCCCTTGCCGGAGGTGCAGATGAAGCCGTCGCCCTGGCGTCCGGCGTAGCGGGCCACCATCGGGCCGCCGGCGGCGATGTACACCGGGACCGGCTGCTCGGGCCGGTCGTAGATCGTCGCGTCGACCAGGGTGTAGTACTCGCCCTCGACGTTCACCGCGTCCTCGGTCCAGAGCGCCCGCATCACGCGGACCGCCTCGCGCAGCCGGGCGAAGCGCTCCTTGAACTCGGGCCATTGCATCCCGGAGACGGCGACCTCGTTCAGCGCCTCGCCGGTCCCCACCCCGAGGGCGGTCCGGCCGCCGGTGAGCAGCGACATCGTCGCGAACGTCTGGGCCAGCACCGCCGGGTTGTACCGGAAGGTCGGCGTGAGCACCGAGGTGCCGATCTGCACGCGCCGCGTCCGCTCCCCCACGGCCGCCATCCAGGGCAGCGCGGCCGGTGCGTGCCCGCCCGTGTGCCGCCAGGGCAGGAAGTGGTCCGACGCCCAGACGCTGTCCAGGCCCAGCTCCTCGGCGAGGACGGCGTACTCGACGAGGTCGCGCGGGCCGAACTGCTCGGCCGACGCCTTGTAACCGATCTTGAGATCCACGGATCGTTCCCATCACGTCAACGGTGCGACGCGCCGGGGCACGCCGCAGTCCCTTCCGGACTTGCTACACCCCCGCCGCGGCGAACGCAGCACCTCCCGGGGCACCACACCGTCCGCGGTGATCGGGACCACATCCCCGGCCGGGGGCGGGGCGGTGCCGGGCGGGAACCGTCGGGCCCGGCTCGTACGATCGGGGGCGTGTTCGACGCCCTCGATCCGGACGAGATCCCGCTGCCGCCGGAGCCCGACGACGAGGAGTACGGCCACGAGCCCCCGCCGGAGGAGTACGCGGTGGAGCCGGTGCGGTCGTCGGACCCGCAGGAGATCCTGCGCCGGGTCTTCGGGTACGAGTCGTTCCGCGGCGAGCAGCAGGCGATCGTCGAGCACGTCGCAGGCGGCGGGGACGCGTTGGTGCTCATGCCGACCGGCGGCGGCAAGTCGCTGTGCTACCAGGTCCCGGCGCTGGCCCGGGCCGGCACCGGTGTGGTGGTCTCACCGCTGATCGCGCTGATGCAGGACCAGGTGGACGCGCTGCGGGCGCTCGGCGTGCGGGCCGGGTTCCTCAACTCCACCCAGGACGCCGACGAGCGGCGGCTCACCGAGCAGGCGTTCCTGGCCGGCGAGCTGGACCTGCTCTACCTGGCACCGGAACGGTTGCGGGTCGAGTCGACGGTGCGGCTGCTGGACCGCGGCCGGATCGGCCTGTTCGCGATCGACGAGGCGCACTGTGTCGCGCAGTGGGGCCACGACTTCCGGCCGGACTACCTGCTGCTCTCCGAGCTGCACACCCGGTGGCCGGACGTCCCGCGGATCGCGCTGACCGCCACGGCCACCGAGGCCACCCGCCGCGAGATCGCGCAGCGGCTGCAGCTCACCGACGCGAAGCACTTCGTGGCGAGCTTCGACCGGCCGAACATCTCCTACCGGATCGTGCCGAAGAACGAGCCCCGCAAGCAGCTGCTGGAACTGCTGCGCACCGAGCACGCCGGCGACGCGGGCATCGTCTACTGCCTGTCCCGCAAGTCCGTCGAGCAGACCGCCGAGTTCCTCTCCGGGCAGGGGATCCGGGCGCTGCCTTACCACGCGGGGCTGGACGCGGCGCTCCGCCGGGAGAACCAGGCCCGGTTCCTCCGCGAGGACGGGCTGGTCATGGTCGCGACCATCGCGTTCGGCATGGGCATCGACAAGCCGGACGTCCGGTTCGTCGCGCACCTGGACCTGCCGAAGTCGGTCGAGGGCTACTACCAGGAGACCGGGCGCGCGGGCCGGGACGGGGAGCCGTCGACGGCATGGCTGGCGTACGGGCTGGCCGACGTCGTCCAGCAACGGAAGATGATCGACGACTCCGAGGGCGACGCGGCGCACAAGCGGCGGCTGGCGATGCACCTCGACGCGATGCTGGCCCTGTGCGAGACGACCGAGTGCCGGCGGGCGCAGCTGCTGCGGTACTTCGGGCAGGATTCTGGGGTTCAGCGGTGTGGTAACTGCGACACCTGCCTGACCCCGGTGTCGTCCTGGGACGGGACGGTCGCCGCGCAGAAGGTGCTGTCCACCGTGTGGCGGCTCAAGCACGAGCGGCGGCAGAGCTTCGGGACGGTGCACGTGATCGACATCCTGCTCGGGAAGCGCACGCCGAAGGTCGAGCAGTTCTCGCACGACGAGCTGTCCGTGTTCGGTGTCGGCGCGGACCTGACGGAACCGCAGTGGCGCAGCGTGATCCGCCAGCTGGTGGCGCGCGGGCTGCTGGCCGTCGGCGGGGCGCACTCGACGCTGGTGTTCACCGAGTCCTCCCCCGCCGTCATGCGCGGGGAGACCCCGCTGATGCTGCGGACCGAGCCGGAGCGGGCGGCGCGCCCGTCGCGGTCGCGGGGTGGCTCGGGCACCCGGCCCGCGGTGGAGCTGTCCGCGGAGGCGGCGCCGGTGTTCGAGCGGCTGCGGGCCTGGCGGGCCGCGGCGGCGAAGGAACAGGGCGTGCCCGCCTACGTGATCTTCCACGACGCGACGCTGCGGGAGATCGCCACCCGGGCGCCCGCCGACCGGGCCGCGCTGGGCACGATCTCCGGGATCGGCGAGGGCAAGCTGGCCCGCTACGGCGACCAGGTCATCGACGTGCTGCACGGGGCGGCGTCGTGAGGCGGCCGCTGATCGGGCTCACCACCTACACCGAGCGGGCCACGTACTGGATCGTCGAGGACGAGGAGACGGTGCTCCTCCCGCGCGGCTACCTGGACATGGTCACGGCCGCAGGCGGGGTCCCGGTGCTCCTGCCGCCGACCGCGGACGCCGCCGACGCCCTCGACGCCTGCGACGGGCTGCTGGTCAGCGGCGGTCCCGACATCGACGCCGCCCGCTACGGCGCGCTCCGTGGCCCGCACGAGGACGAGCCCCGCACCGAGCGCGACGGGTCCGACCTCGCGGTCGTCCGCCGCGCGCTGGAGCGGGGTGTCCCGGTGCTCGGGGTGTGCCGCGGGCACCAGGTGCTCAACGTCGCGCTCGGCGGGACGCTGCACCCGCACCTGCCCGACACCGTCGGCCCGGAGGTCGCGGCCGTCCACTCGGCCGGGCCGGGGGTCTACGCCCCCGTGGAGATCGTCCCCGAGCCCGGGTCGCGGATCGCCGGTGTCCTCGGTGCCGGCCCGGTGACCGTCCGGTGCCATCATCACCAGGCGATCGACCAGGTCGCGCCGGGACTGCGGGTGACGGCGCGGGCCGGCTCGGTCGTCGAGGCCGTCGAGCTCGACGGACCGTCGTGGGTGCTGGGCGTGCAGTCGCATCCGGAGCGGGCCCCCCGACGATCTCCGGCTGGCCCGGGCGCTGGTCGCCGCCGCCGGGCGGTACCGGGACACCGGTCCTCCGGCGGTGCGGATCGCCGGCTGAGGAGGTCTCGCGGACAGCCGTTGTCCGCATCCGGTCCTACCGTGCCGGTATGACGCCACCGACCAGCGGCATCGACTGGAATGCCCGGCTCCTCGAGCAGCTCACGTTCCACTGGGAGCAGGCGCTGCGCCCGCGCCTGGACGGCCTCACCGACGACGAGTACTTCGCCGAGCCGGTCCCGGGCGCGTGGAGCGTGCGCCGCCGCGGAGAGTCCGTCACCCCGCCCGGCGCGGGCTCCGGGGACTGGGTGTGCGACTTCGCCTTCCCCGAGCCGGTCCCGCCCCCGGTGACGACGATCGCGTGGCGGCTCGCGCACGTGATCGTCGGCGTGTTCGGGATGCGGGTGCAGGCCCATCTCGGCGGCCCGCCGGTCGACTACACCTCGCACGCCTACGCCGGCACGGCCGCCGAGGCCCTCGCCCAGCTCGACGAGCAGTACGCCCGGTGGACCGCGGGGATCGCCGCGCTCGGCACCGAGGGGCTCGCCCGCCCCTGCGGCCCGGCCGAGGGTCCGTACGCCGACGAGCCGCTGGCGACGCTGGTGCTGCACGTCCACCGCGAGGTGATCCACCACGGCGCCGAGATCGCGCTGCTGCGGGATCTGTACCGGGCCGGGCTCCGGCCCGCCCGGTAGGACGGTCGCCCGCCCCCGTCGCCCACCGAGCCGATCAGGGGCTCCGGTCACCCCACGCCGCAGGTCGACCAGCACGATCCCGCCCTGCCGCGGGCGACAACGCGCCACTCGATGACCGCCGCCGACGGCCGCCTACGCCTCCCGGCCGATCCGCTTCAGCACCGGCGGCAGCTCGCCCGAGTACAGGACGCCCAGCCGCCGGGTCGCCCGGGTGATCGCCACGTAGAGGTCGTTGAGCCCGCGCGGGGACTCGTCGAGCATCTCCTGCGGCTCCACGACCAGCACCGCGTCGAACTCCAGGCCCTTCGCCGCCGTCACCGGGAGCACGACGACGGCGGTGTCCAGCTCCTCCGGGTCGGCGCCGGCCTCGACCACCCCGGCGGCGACCAGGGCGTCCCGGACGGACGCCAGCCGCGCCGACGGCACGAGCACCGCGGTCCGGCCCTCGCCGACGGCGTCCCGCTCGGCGACGACCCGCTCGGCCAGCACCGCGTCCGCGCCGGTGGCCGGCAGCGGCGCCGCCCACGGCGGCACCCCGGTCGAGCGCACCGACGACGGCGGCTCCAGCGACGCGTCGATCTCGGCCAGCACGTCGTCGGCGACGTCGGCGATCTCCGCGGGCGTCCGGTAGTTCACGGTCAGCTGTTCGAGCCGCCACCGGCGGGCCACGAACGGCGACAGCACCTCGTCCCAGGATCCGGCGCCACCCCGGTCCCCGGTCTGCGCGATGTCCCCGACGAGGGTCATCGACCGCGCCGGTGCCCGGCGCATCACCATCCGCCAGGCCATCGCCGACAGCTCCTGCGCCTCGTCGACGATCACGTGCCCGTAGGTCCACTCCCGGTCCGCGGCCGCCCGCTCGGCGGTCGAGTCGTAGCGCTGCACCTGCATGCGCTCGGCGAGCCGGTCGGCGTCGATGATGTCGGTGGCGCGCAGCAGCTCCGGGTCGAGGTCCTCCTCGAGATCGAGGACGTCGAGCACCCCCTGGGCGTACTCGACCTCCTCGCGCAGCGCCGCCGCCTCGGCCGCGGCCTGCGCGGAGCCGTCGTCGCCGAGCAGCTCGGCCGCCTCGTCCAGCAGGGCGACGTCGGCGGCCGACCAGCGCCGGTCGTACGGCACGTCGTCGCCGGGAGCCTCGCGTTCCAGCAGCGCCCGCTCGGGCGCCGGGATCCGGCGGGCCACCGAGTTGAGCCGCTTGCGGTCCGCGAACAGGTCGGTGAGCAGCTGCTCCGGCGACAGCGTCGGCCACAGCTGGTCGAGCTCGCGGGTGAGGTCGGCGGACTCGGCCAGCTCGTCGCGGATGTCGTCGAGGTCGCGCCGGTCCAGCAGGTCGGCGCCGACGCCCTGGGCGACCTGCTGGGCGAGCAGCCGCAGCAGCTCCTTGCGGAAGACCCGCCGGGCCTC
Source organism: Pseudonocardia sp. C8 (assembly GCF_014267175.1). Classification (NCBI taxonomy): domain Bacteria; kingdom Bacillati; phylum Actinomycetota; class Actinomycetes; order Pseudonocardiales; family Pseudonocardiaceae; genus Pseudonocardia; species Pseudonocardia sp. C8. The sequence goes on along the minus strand of NZ_JACMTR010000002.1, from coordinate 2,668,632 downwards.
GTTGTGCGGCTTGCGGGAGCGCCGCGCCCGGGTCCGGGCCTGGCTCACCGTGTCCCGGTCCAGCACCACCGGCTGCTGCTCGACGACGAGCTCGATCGGCTTGCGCGGCACCTGCTGGCGGTCCCGCACGGCGGCGGCGACGACGGCGGCCATGTCCGCCCGGCCCTTCAGCTCGGCGGTGGCCGGGTCCTCCGGGCGGCGCGCGTCCAGCCCCGGGTAGAGCTGGGCGACGGTGCCGAGCACGACCGACGTCTCCCCCAGCGAGGGCAGCACCTGCCCGATGTAGCGCAGGAACGTCGGGTTCGGCCCGACGACGAGCACGCCGCGCCGGGCCAGCCGGTCCCGGTGGGTGTAGAGCAGATACGCGGCGCGGTGCAGCGCGACGGCCGTCTTGCCGGTGCCCGGCCCGCCCTGCACGACCAGCACCCCGGACGGCTTGGACCGGATGATCCGGTCCTGCTCGCCCTGGATGGTGGCCACGATGTCGCCCATCCGGCCGGTCCGGGCCTCGGACACCGCGGCCAGCAGCGCGGCCTCGCTGGTCAGGCCGGAGCCGGCGCGGGCCCGCTCGTCGTCGTCCATCTCGGCGAGGTTGAGCGGCTCGTCGTCGATCGCGACGACCTCGCGGAGCCGCGTCCGCAGGTGCCGGCGCCGCCGCATGCCCTCCGGATTCGCCGCCGTCGCCGTGTAGAACGGCCGGGCCGCGGGCGCGCGCCAGTCCATCAGCAGCGGCTCGTACTCGTTCTGCTCGTCGAGCAGCCCGATCCGGCCGACGTAGCGGGTCTCACCGGCGTCGGTGTCGAGCCGGCCGAACGCGAGACCGTGCTCGGCGGCACGCAGCGCGGCCAGCTTGTCGGCCAGCAGGGCCGCGGCCGCGTCGCGCTGGGTCAGCGCCTGCGGGGTCCCGACGGTCTCGTCGCGGAGGGTGTCGGCGAGCCGCTTCGCGGTGTCGCGGCGGCGGTCCTCCAGCTGCTCGTAGAGCATGCCGACGTAGTTCCGCTCGTGGACCAGCTCCGGGTCCACGGGGGCGTCGACGGAGGGGTCGGGAGTGGGTTCGGGCACGGCGCGGGGATCCTCCACCGAGGGGACGAACAGGTCGCTCCACCCGGCGGCCGGGCCCTGCGGCGAGAACCCCGGCCGTCGAGCGGCGCGACGTACCAACGTACCAGTGGCGGGGCCCCCGCGCCGCCGGCTCGGGCCCTCCGCTCAGCGCCGATGTTCGTTCCGCAAGCTCCTCTCAGGCCCGCTGGCGCGGGGCCCGGCCGTACGGCTGCTCCACCGGCTCCACCCACTCCGCGTGCGGGATCGGCGCGCTCACCGGGGCCTCCACGTCGAGCGCGATGTGCTCCTCGTGGTGCCGCAGCCGCATCGGGGCGCCGTCGATGAGCTGGTACTCGACCTCGTCCGGCGTGATCGTCACGCGGAGCCTGCGGCCCTGCCACTTGAGCCCGAACGAGATCCGGGACAGCGAGGCGGGCAGCACCGGCGCGAACGACAGCCCGTCGGCCTCGCAGCGCATCCCGCCGAACCCGAGCACGACCGCGGTCCAGGTCCCGGCCATCGAGGCGATGTGCATGCCGTGGTCGGTGTTGCCGGCCAGGTCGTGCAGGTCCACCAGCGCGGCCTCGGCGAGGTACTGGTGGGCCAGCTCCAGGTGCCCGGTGCGGGCGGCCATGACGGCCTGGGTGCACGCCGACAGCGACGAGTCCCGCACGGTGATCGCCTCGTAGTAGGCGAAGTTGCGGCGCTTCTGCTCCTCGGTGAACTCGTCCGGGAAGATCTGCATGGCGAGCACGAGGTCGGCCTGCTTGACGACCTGCTTGCGGTACAGGTCGAAGTAGGGGTAGTTGAGCAGCAGCGGGTAGCGCTCCGCCGGGGTGTCCTCGAAGTTCCAGCGCTGGTGGTCGGTGAACCCCTCGGACTGCGGGTGCACGCCGAGCCGCTCGTCGAACGGGATCAGCATGGCGGTGGCGGCGTCCCGCCAGGAGGCGATCTCCTCGGAGTCGACGCCGAGCCGGGCCGCCGAGCGCGGGTGCTTGGCGGCCACCTCGGCGGCGTAGCGCAGGTTCTGCTGCGCCATCAGGTTGGTGTAGACGTTGTTGTCGGCGATCGCCGAGTACTCGTCCGGCCCGGTGACGCCGTCGATCCGGAAGTTGCCCGCCGAGTCGTGGTGGCCCAGCGAGCGCCACAGGCGCGCGGTCGCGACCAGCAGCTCGAGCCCCACCTCCAGCTCGAACTTGGTGTCGCCGGTGGCGGCGACGTGCCGGCGGACGGCGTCGGCGATGTCGGCGTTGATGTGGAACGCCGCGGTGCCGGCCGGCCAGTACCCGGAGCACTCGTGGCCGCGGATGGTGCGCCATGGGAACGCGGCCCCCTGCAGGCCGAGGGTCTCGGCCCGCTCGAAGGCCTGCGGCAGGATCGACTTGCGCCAGCGCAGCGCGTCGGCCGCCGCGTCGGGGGCGACGAACGAGAGCACCTGCAGGCAGAACGTCTCGGTGTCCCAGAACGTGTGGCCGTCGTAGCCGTCCCCGGTGAGGCCCTTGGCCGGGATGCAGCGCCGTTCGGCGCGGGCACCGGCCTGCAGGATGTGGAAGGTCGCCAGCCGCACGGCCTGCTGCAGCTCGGCGTCGCCGTCGATCTCGACGTCGGCGGTGGCCCAGAAGTCGTCCAGGTACTCGCGCTGCTCGCGGAGCAGGCCCTCCCAGCCGGTGTAGCGGGCGGCGGCGATGGCGGCCCGGACCTGGTCGTACACGGCGGGCAGGCTGCGCCGCGACGACCAGCCGTAGGACAGGTACTTGACCACGCGCAGCGTCTCGCCGGGCTTGACCCGGGCGATGATCGTGGTGCGGCCGAGGTCCTCGTTGGCGTCGGTGGTCACCTGGATCCCGTCCGGGCCGCTCACCTCGTGCTCCATCGCGGCGCCGCAGCGCAGGCCGGACTGGCGGGTGCGGTGCACCAGGGTCGCGCCGGCGTCGCCGGCCCGGGACTGCTCGGGCTCGAGCACGTTGTCCAGCGCGATGTCCAGCCGCGGGTCGTCGCCGTTGCGGCCGGGCAGCTGCTCGTTGGCGACCAGCTCGGACTGCAGGACGAGCAGCGCGCCCTCGCCGTTGTCGTCGTCACCGGCGTGCACGACCTCGACCTCGTAGGAGATCGCCGCGATCGCCCGCTGGGTCAGCGACACCAGCCGGGTGGAGCGGACCCGGACCGTGCGCCCGGCCGGGGACTCCCACTCGACGTCGCGCTGCAGCGTCCCGGCCTGCATGTCCAGCACCCGCTCGTGCCGGCGCAGGGTGCCGTAGCGCAGGTCGAACGGCTCGTCGTCGACCAACAGCCGGATCAGCTTGCCGTTGGTGGTGTTGACGATCGTCTGCCCGGACTCCGGGTAGCCGTAGCCGCCCTCCGCGTACGGCAGCGGGCGCACCTCGTAGAACGAGTTCAGGTAGGTGCCCGGCAGCGCGTGCGGGTCGCCCTCGTCGAGGTTGCCGCGCAGGCCGATGTGCCCGTTGGACAGGGCGAACACCGACTCGCACTGGCCCAGCGCGGCCAGGTCGAGACGCGGCTCGCGGATCACCCACGGCTCGACGGTGAAGGTGGGCTGGTGATCGGGTTTCACGAGCGCTCCAGCAGGTCGGCGAGATCGGTGACGACGACGTCGGCGCCGCGTTCCCGCAGCGCGTCGGCCTGGTCGAGGCGGTCGACGCCCACGACGGCGCCGAAGCCCCCGGCGCGGCCGGCCTCCACACCGGCCAGCGCGTCCTCGAACACCACGGCGGCGGACCTGTCGACGCCCAGGTCGGCCGCGGCGGCGAGGAAGGTGTCGGGCGCGGGCTTGCCGGGCAGCCCCCGCTCGCGGGCGGTGGCCCCGTCGACCCGGTGGTCGATGAACGTCTCCAGCCCGGTGACCCGCAGGATCTGCTCGGCGTTCGCCGACGACGACACGACGGCGGTGGCGATCCCGGCGTCCTTCACGGCCTCCAGGTAGCGCCGCGACCCGGGGTAGACGTCCACCCCCTCGCCGATCTTCACCTGCACCAGGTCGTTCTTGCGGGTCGACAGGCCCCACAGCGTCTCGGCGTCCGGGCCGTCGCCCGGGTCGCCCTCGGGCAGGTCGATCCCGCGCGAGGCGAGGAACGAGCGGGTGCCCTCCAGGCGGGGCTTGCCGTCGACGTGGGCGCCGTAGTCGGCGGTCACGTCGAACGGGCGGACGTCGTCGCCGTACCGCGCGCGCAGGTACTCGTCGAACATCTGCTTCCACGCCGCCGCGTGCACGCTCGCGGTGTCGGTCAGCACACCGTCGAGGTCGAACAGGCACGCACGTGTGCCGTCGGGGAGCCCCAGCATGGCGGGCACGGTATCCGGATCGATGAAGGCCCGTCGCCCCCGGGGACCGTGTCACCACGGCACGCCCGCAGGCGGCTACCCGGCCGGCGCGTCCAACGGCAGGCTGAGCAGGACGAACGGGCCATCAGCGGCATCCGGGCGGGCCTCGTCCCGCTGCGCCGTCCGGATCTCGACGCGGCAGGTCCCCGGGCCGGGCTCCCCGCCGGTGGCGGTGACGAGACGCACGTGCACCGCTCCCCCGGCGGTCGCGGGCTCGATCTCCTCCTGCACCCCGCGCCGTACGGCGGCCAGCACGGCCAGCGGCGGGACGGTCACGGCCGGGTCCAGGCCGGCCGCCCGCGGGTCGTCGACCTCGGCGTGCAGCCGGGCCCCGAACCGGGTGCGCTCGATCTGCAGGTACGCCCGGACGGCGGCCAGCTCCTCGTCGAGCCGGATCGCCGGTTCCTCGGCGCGGTCGGCGGCCCGGGACAGGTCGGCGAACCCGAGCAGCAGCTCCCGGGCCCGCGGCGGGTCGGTGCGGACCAGGGAGGCGATCGTGTTCAGCGTGTTGTAGACGAAGTGCTGCTCCAGCCGCCGGGACAGCGGGCCGTGCCAGGGGCCGGGCCGTTCCTGCGGCGGGGCCGGCGCGGTGTCGGTGGCCGGGCTCGCCGCGGTCGCCGAGGCCGCGGTTCCCGCGAACTCGCCGGTCCCCGTGAACTCTCCGGTCTCGGCGGTCGCCCCGGTCTCCGCGGACGTCCCGGTCTCCGCGGACGTCCCGGTCTCCGCGGACGTCCCGGTCTCCGCGGACGTCCCGGTCGTCGCAGTCGTCGCGGACGTCCCGGTCGTCGCCGCTCCCGCGGTCGCTGCGGTCCCCGCGGTCGCTCCGGTGTCCACGGCCGCGGTCGCCGCGCTCTCGGCGAACAGGTCCTCGTCCTGCTCCCCGGCCGGCACCAGACCCCGCCAGGACGGCAGTGCCAGCCGGCCGGCGGCCGTCCGGCCCCGGTGCTCGACGGCGGCCACCAGGCCCGGTTCCAGCCACCGCGCGTGCTCGGCCACCCCGTCGGGCACGTCCCGCGGCGGCACGTCCGAGGTCGTCGCCTGCAGCACGGTGCGCGCGTCGGCGTCCGCGGCGCCGATCCCGACCCGGCCGACGTACTGCGGGCCGTCCGGGCCGGGCAGGGCCAGCAGGACCGCCGCGATCCGCGGGCGGCCGTCCGGCGCGGATCCGCTGCCGCCGGCCGGGACCCAGCCGGCGACCAGCACCTGCCGGCGCCGCCGCAGCGGCACCCGCAGCCAGTGCCGGGTGCGCCGCCCGGGCTGGTAGGGCACGTCGAGGCGCTTGAGGTGCAGCCCGTCCAGCCCGTACTGCTCGGCGGTGCGGACCACGAGCTCGGCCTCGTCCAGGTCGAACGACGGCGGCACCAGCACCTTGGGCCCGGCCAGGTCGAGGGCCTCCAGCTCGGCCCGGCGCCGCCGGTAGGGCAGCTCCAGCACGCGGCGGCCGTCGCACCACAGCAGGTCGGTGACGACGTAACCGATCGGGACGTCGGCGCGCAGCGAGTCGTCCGGCGCGACGGTCGCGGTGCGCCGCAGCAGCGGGGTCCGGGACGGGCGGCCCGCCTCGTCCAGCGCGACGACCGTGCCGTCGAGCACCATCCCGCCGACCGGGGACCGGTCGGCCAGCACCGCCAGCTCGGGGAACGACCCGGTCACGCTGCGGGCGGTCGAGGACAGCAGCCGCACCTTCCCGGGCCGCACGTAGGCGACGCAGCGGTGGCCCTCCCAGCCGAACTCGACGGCCCACCGGGCCCGGTCGGTCGCGTCGGACAGCTCACCGGCGGCGGGCAGCATCGGCGGGACGAGGTCGGGCAGCGACTCACCCCGCCCACCCCGGCCGTCCGACGCAGCGCCCCCCACGGGTGACACCGTAGCCGGGCCCGGAAAGGGGTCCGGGCCCTGCTCGGGCCGCACGGCACAATGGCGCCATCATGACGTTGACCGACCGGCTGCCCCGCACGTCCGACTTCGACCCCGCCGACCTGGTGGACACCTTCGCCGACTGGGCGTTCGACGAGCGCGGCCTGTCGCTCTACCCGGCGCAGGAGGAGGCGCTGCTGGAGCTGGTCACCGGCGCGAACGTGATCCTCTCGACGCCGACCGGCTCCGGGAAGTCCCTGGTCGCGACGGGCGCGCACGCGGCGGCGCTGGCCCGCGGGGAGCGCAGCTTCTACACCGCGCCGATCAAGGCGCTGGTCAGCGAGAAGTTCTTCGCGCTGTGCGAGATCTTCGGTGCGGACAAGGTCGGCATGCTCACCGGAGACGCTGCGGTCAACGAGAAGGCGCCGATCATCTGCTGCACCGCGGAGATCCTCGCGAACATCGCCCTGCGCACCGGCTCCGGTGCGGACGTCGGCGCGGTGATCATGGACGAGTTCCACTTCTACGCCGACCCGGCCCGCGGCTGGGCCTGGCAGGTGCCGCTGATCGAGCTGCCGCAGGCCCAGTTCCTGCTGATGAGCGCCACGCTGGGCGACACGAGCTTCTTCCGCGACGACCTCACCCGCCGCACCGGGCGGGAGACCGCCGAGATCACCTCGGTGGAGCGGCCGGTGCCGCTGCTGTTCCGCTACGTCGTCGAGCCGCTGCACGAGACGATCGGCGAGCTGCTGGCGACCCGGGAGGCGCCGGTCTACGTCGTCCACTTCACCCAGCAGGCCGCCGTCGAGCGGGCGCAGGCGCTGATGAGCGTCAACGTCACCTCGAAGTCCGACAAGGCGGCGATCGCGGACACCATCGGGGCGTTCCGGTTCAGCTCCGGGTTCGGCCGCACGCTGTCCCGGCTGGTGCGCCACGGCATCGGCGTGCACCACGCCGGCATGCTGCCGCGCTACCGGCGGCTGGTGGAGACCCTCGCCCAGGCCGGGCTGCTCAAGGTCATCTGCGGGACGGACACGCTCGGCGTCGGCATCAACGTGCCGATCCGGACGGTGCTGTTCACCGCGCTGTCCAAGTACGACGGCACCCGGGTCCGCCCGCTCAAGGCCCGCGAGTTCCACCAGATCGCCGGCCGGGCCGGCCGGGCCGGCTACGACACGGTCGGCACGGTCGTCGCCCAGGCCCCCGAGCACGAGGTCGAGAACGCCAAGGCGCTCGCCAAGGCCGGGGACGACCCGAAGAAGCGGCGGAAGGTGCAGCGCAAGCAGCCGCCGGAGGGGTTCGTCGGCTGGTCGCAGACGTCGTTCGACAAGCTGCAGCAGGCCCGCCCCGAGCCGTTGACCAGCCACTTCGAGGTCACGCACGCGATGCTGCTCAACGTGATCGCCCGGGGCGGCGACACGTACGCGGCGATGGAGCACCTGCTCACCGACAACCACGAGCCGCGCAGGCGCCAGCTGAAGCACATGCTGCGGGCGATCGCGATCTACCGGGCGCTGCGCACCGCGGGCGTCGTCGAGGAGTACACCGTCGAGGGTGCCGCGCGCCCGCGGGTGCGCATCGTCGACGAGCTGCAGCTGGACTTCGCACTGAACCAGCCGCTGTCGCCGTTCGCCCTCGCCGCGATCGAGCTGCTCGACAAGGAGTCCCCCGACTACGCGCTCGACGTGCTGTCGGTCGTCGAGGCAACCCTCGACGACCCGCGGCAGGTGCTGGCCGCGCAGCAGAACAAGGCGCGCGGCGAGGCGGTCGCCGCGATGAAGGCCGAGGGTCTCGAGTACGAGGAGCGGATGGCCCGGCTCGAGGACGTCACGTACCCGAAGCCGCTCGACGAGATGCTGCACGCCGCGCTGGAGACCTACCGCCGCGGCGCACCCTGGGTCGCCGACGCCGCCCTGTCGCCGAAGTCGGTCGTGCGGGACATGAGCGAGCGGTCGATGACGTTCACCGAGTACGTCTCGCACTACCAGCTGGCCCGCTCCGAGGGCCTGGTGCTGCGCTACCTCGCCGACGCCTACCGCGCGCTGCGCCAGACGGTCCCCGAGCACGCCCGCACCGAGGAGCTGAGCGACCTCATCGAGTGGCTGGGCGAGCTCGTCCGCCAGACCGACTCGTCGCTGCTGGACGAGTGGGAGAAGCTGGCCGCCGGGGCCGACGCCGTCGACGGTGCGGTCACCCCGCCCGGTGCCGAGGTCGCGGTCTCCCCGGCCGGGGTCACCGGGAACCCGCGCGCGTTCCGGGTCATGGTCCGCAACGCGCTGTTCCGGCGGGTCGAGCTGGCCGCGCTGGGCCGCTACGACCAGCTCGGGGAGCTCGACGCCGACGCCGGCTGGACCGCCGACCGCTGGCGGGAGGCCCTCGAGCCCTACTACGCGCTCCACGACCGGATCGGGTTCGGCCCGGACGCCCGCGGCCCCGAGCTGTTCGACCTCACCGAGGAACCGGACCGCTGGCTGGTCCGCCAGGTGCTCGACGACCCGGCGGGCGACCGGGACTGGGCGATCACCGCCGAGGTCGACCTGGCGGCCTCCGACGAGGCCGGCGAGCCCGTCGTCTGGGTGACGTCGGTGACGGACGGTTCCTGAACGACCTGGTCGTATCCGCTCCGTGACCCGGTCGGGTCCGGCGGGAGGTCGCTATCGGTTACGGTGTCCCGCGACCACGGGGGGACACCCTCCACCGGAGGCGAACGGGGGCGGTGGATGCAGCAGGCCGACCTCGCCGCTGCATGCGCCGATCACGGCCGGGCCCTCGCCGCCGGGGGCCTCGCCGGCGTCGCCGAGCTCACCGGGCCGTGGTCCGCGGCGCTGGCCAGCCGCTGCGCGGTGCCCGCCGGCGAGCTCCGCCCGCTGCTCGACCGGCTCGCGGCGCGCCTGCGGGACGCCGCGCTCGCCGAGCGGTTCGACCCGGCGGTCCCGGCCGGGGCCGGCCACGAGCTGCACGACGCCCGGGTGACCGCCCCGGCCTGCCTGGAGGTCAGCCTCCAGCTGCTCGGGGCGTACCTGGAGCCCGCGGCCGACACCGCGGCCCGGGTCCGCAGGCTCGCGGCCGTCCAGGGCGCGCTCGCCCGGGGCTACACCGAGGCGACCCGCCGGCAGGTGCTCGCCGAGCACGCGCAGCAGCTCGCCGCCCGCGCCGCGCTCGCGACCCGGCAGGCCGCCGAGGCCCGGTTCACGGCGCTGTTCGACTCGGCGGCGGTGGGGATCGTCATCGTCGACCCGGACGACCCGGTCCTCGAGGCGAACGAGACCGCGGCCGCGATGCTCGGCTACAGCCGCGCCCGGATGGGCCGGATGCGGGTCGGCGACGTCATCCCGGTCGACGACGCGCCGGAGCTCTGGGCGGAACGGCACCGGCTGCTGGACGGCACGCTGGACCGGCTGCGGTTCGTCCGCCCGGTGCGCCGCGCCGACGACGCCGAGATCTGGATCGACGCCGTCGTCACGCCGCTGCGGGAGGCCGGCGGCCCGCCGCACCTGCTGGTCGCGGTGCTCTCCGACGTGACCGAGCAGCTGGAGCTGCAGCAGCGGCTGGAGCACCAGGCGTCGCACGATCCGCTGACCGGGCTCCCGAACCGGTCGCTGTTCTTCGACCGGCTGGCCGCCGCGATGGCCGAGGACGGGGCCGACGGCTCCCGGCCCGGTGTCTGCTACCTCGACCTCGACGGCTTCAAGGTCGTCAACGACACGCTGGGCCACCAGGCCGGCGACCGGCTGCTGCAGGCGCTGGCCGACCGGCTGCGTTCCGCCCTGGAGCCCGACGGCCACCTGGTCGCCCGCATGGGCGGCGACGAGTTCGTGGTCCTGGTGCCGCGCAGCACCGACCGGGCGGAGCTGGAGGACGTCGCCGGGCGCGCGCTCGGCACGGTCCGCCGCCCGGTCCGCATCGACGGGCGGGACATCGTCATCTCGGCCAGCGTCGGCGTCGTCCGGCACGACGGTGAGCTCGGGCCGGACCAGCTGATGCAGGCCGCCGACACCACCCTGTACTCGGCCAAGCACGCCGGCCGCGGCCGCTACGTGTTCTACGACCGGGAGCGGCACCGCTCCGACGTGCGGCGGTTCGAGCTGTCCTCGCAGATGCCGGAGGCGCTGCGCCGGGACGACTTCGTGGTCGTCTACCAGCCGCTGGTCCGGCTCGCCGACGAGCGGACCGTCGGCGTGGAGGCCCTGGTGCGCTGGCAGCGCCCGGACGGCGAGCTGCTCGGCCCGGACCGGTTCATCCCGCTCGCCGAGGAGACCGGCCTGGTCGTCCCGCTCGGGCGCCGGGTGCTCGACGAGGCCTGCCGCCAGGGGCGGCGATGGGCCGACGCCCGGCCCGACCACCCGCTGCTGGTGAGCGTGAACGTCGCGGCCCGCCAGATCGGCGAGTCCGACCTGGTCGCCGACGTCGCCGCGACCCTGGAACGCTACGAGTGGCCCCCCGAGCTGCTCCAGATCGAGCTCACCGAGTCCGACCTCATGGACGGCTCGGGGCGCCCGCTGGCGACGCTGCGCGAGCTGGACCGGATGGGCGTGCGGATCGCGATCGACGACTTCGGCACCGGCTACTCGAACCTGGCCTACCTGCGGCACCTGCCCGCGCACGTGCTGAAGCTCGCCGGGCACTTCGTGGCGGGCTCGGCCGAGCGCGACGACGTCATCCTCCGCACCCTGATCTCGCTGGCCTCCGCGCTCGACCTGGAGGTGACCGCGGAGGCCGTGGAGACCGCCGAGCAGGCCCGGCGGCTGCGCGAGTACGGCTGCGCCCACGCCCAGGGCTGGTACTACGCCCCGGCCGTCGTCGCGGAACGGATCCCCGACCTCGTCCGGGACCCGTTCCTGCGGGACCTCTGACCGACGCGGGTCAGGCGTTGCGCTCGTCGCGCCAGGCGATCCAGTCCTTCAGCCGGCCGAGGTCGTAGCCGCCCTGACCGTCCTGGCCGACCGTGAACAGCCGGACACCGGCGTCGTACAGCCCGGGGCCGCGGTCCTCCGGCGGGCCCTCGACGCCGACCGACCGCTCGATCTCACCGGGGTCGCGGCCGATGTCGCGGCAGTGGCCGTCGAGCACGGAACACTTGTGCGCCACGGTCTCCGGGTCACCGAAGCCGTGCCAGATCGTGGCGTGCTCCGCGGTGTAGCGCAGCGTCTTCCGCTCGCCCCCGCCGCCGACCAGCAGCGGGATGTCCCGGGTCGGCGCCGGGTTGAGCTTCGCCCAGCGGTCCCGGATGCGGGGCAGCGCCGCGGCGAGGTCGCGCAGCCGGTCGCCCGCGGTGCCGAACTCGTAGCCGTACTCGTCGTAGTCGCGCCGGAACCAGCCGGCGCCGATGCCGAGGATCAGGCGCCCGCCGGAGATGTGGTCGACGGTGCGCGCCATGTCCGCGAGCAGGTCGGGGTTGCGGTAGCTGTTGCAGGTCACCAGGGCGCCGATCTCCACCCGGGACGTCGCCTCGGCCCAGGCACCGAGCATCGTCCAGCACTCGAAGTGCTTGCCGTCGGGTTCGCCGTACAGCGGGAAGAAGTGGTCCCAGTTGAACACCACGTCGACGCCGACGTCCTCGGCGGCGGCGACGGTGCGCCGGATCTCGGCGTAGTCGGCGTGCTGGGGCTGCAGCTGCAGCCCGATGCGGACGGGACGGGGATCGCTCATGGCTCCCATCCTGGTACGGGGCTACAGGCGCCGCAGCCCGGACAGCACCCGGTCCAGCAGCTCCAGGCTCGGCGCGTCGTCCGCGTCGCCGTGCACGGTGAGGCGGCCCTCGGCCGCCAGGTCGTCGATCAGCACCCGGGCGACGCCGAGCGGCACCGCGGCCAGCGCGGCGACCTCGGACACCGAGCGGGTCCGGGAGCACAGGTCCAGCACGGCCGCCTTCTCGGCGGTGCCGGCCGGGGCCGGTGCCGGGGTCGGCCGGACCGACAGGGTCTCCAGCCGCAGCTCCCGCCGGGCCCGGGTGCGGCCGCCGGTGAGGACGTACGGCCGGACCGGGGTGATCGTGGCCTGCGGTGCCGGGTCGTCGACGGTCACGGGGAGCGGGGCGGTGTCGGTGTCGCCGGCGTCGTCGCGGGCGTCGGGTGCCGGGACGTCCTGCGGCTCGTCGCGGGCGGGCCGCTGCTCGGCGGGCCGCACCGTGTTCTCGGCCGTCCGCTGCGAGCTCTCGGCGGCCCGCTGCTTGCGTGACTTCCGTGTCCGCCTCGCCGAGTGGCCGCCGAACCGCGCGCCGGTGACGCCGACGAGGTCGTCCTCCGGTGCCGACCCACCCGACGCGGCGTCGCCAGGTGCCGATCGGCCCGGCAACGCGTGCTCCGGAGGTGGCCCGGCCGACGCGGGGCCGGACGCTGCGTCCTCCGCGGCAGGCGCGTCCCGGGTCGCCGGCGCACCGAACCGGGCACCCGTCCGCCCGATCTCCGACCGTGCCATCCACCCTCCGATCTCGCCCGCGAGGTGCCGCGGCCGTGCGGTTGGCCCCCGGTCACGATCCGCGACCGGGGCGACGCACAGCGTGGCCCCGACCCGCTACCGGACGATGTCCGCCACGTCACATCCATGTGACGGCCCACCCGCGCACGGCAGGTCCTGCGGATCGCGCCGCTGCGTACAGTCGGCCGGGCACGCACCGCACGAGGAGGACGCCGCCGTGGCCGCACCCACCGGGCCCCTGCCTGCCTGGTCCCGGATCGTCGTGTCGCGCCGGCTGCTGGGCGCCGGCGCGGCCGCCGCGCTGGCCGCGGCCGCCGTCGGTGCGCTGGGGATCGCCGGAGCGGGGCCCTCCCCGGTCGTCGCCGCCGTGCTGGCGGTCTCCGCCGCCTGGTTGCTGGCCCAGTCCCGGTCCCGGGTCGTCGTCGACGACGACGGTGTCCGGGTCGAGCAGGCCCTGCTCCGCCGCACGCTCGCCGCCGTCCCGATCTCGGAGATCACCGCGGCCCGGGCCGGCGAGCTGGACCCGCAGCGGCTGGCGCTGAGCGGGTACGGCGTGCTCCGGACCTCCGCCGTCGACGGGTTCCGCGCGACCCGTGGCGGCGAGTGCCTGGAGCTCGGCCTGGCCGATGGGCGGCAGTTCGTCGTGACGGTCGGGGACGCGGCGGGGGCGGCCAGAGCCGTCACCGCCCGGCTCCGGTCCCCCGCCCGCGACGACGACCGGCCCTGACGTACGCGGCCGGTTCGGCCTTCACCCACGCGCCGGCGGCCGGCTGTCGATGGTCGACGAGCGGGCCTTCCAGGAGCACGCTGTGGTCACCCCTGCCGCGGCCTCCTCGCGTCGAGGAGCGCCCGACCGGCTGGTCGGCATCGAGCTGACGGTGCCGGGCGAGCGGCCTCGTCTCGAGGCGAGACTGTGCCCTGCACACCGCTGCGCCATCCGAGTGAACTTGCGGAGCATGGCCGCCGGCGGCCCGGTTCTGTCGGGGGTCGCACGTACGTTCGATTCATGGCCGAGGTGGTGGAGCTGATCGACCGGGCAGCAGGATTGCCGCCCGGCCCGGAGCTGGCTGCCGTCCTGGCCGAGCTGGCGTGGGGGAGAAGCTGCCCAACGACCGGCTGGTCGAGGTGCTGCAGGCCCGCGACCGCCAGCTCGCCCACGAGCACGCCGGGTTCTACGCCGGGCTGGTGGAGATCAGCCACGCGGCCGCGCTGGCCGACCTGCCCGAGAACACCGCCGCCCGGGCCGAGGCCGTTGTGCGGTCGGAGGACCAGTTCGAGTGGGCGGCCGGGGAGATCGCGGCCGGGCTGACCTGGACCCGGGCCCGCGCCGAACGCGAGCTCGGGTTCGCCACCACCCTGTGCCAGCGGCTGCCGTGGGTGTTCACCGCGCTCGAGGAGGGTCGGATCGACCTGGCCAAGGCCCGGGTGCTGGTCGACTACCTCGACCCCGGCACCGGGGACCTCACCGCCGAGCAGGCCCGGAAGCTGTGCGACCGGTTCCTGCCGCAGGCGCCGGGGTGGACCACCGCCCAGCTGCGCGACCGGCTCTACCGGGCCCTGCTGCACCTGAACCCGGCCCTGCGGCGGCGCCGCTACCAGCGCGCCGTGCAGGCCCGCGGCCTGGCGCTCTACCTGGACCCGCACACCGGCACCGCCACCCTGACCGGCACCGGGTTGCCCGCCGACGAGGCCGCCGCCGCGGCCGCCCGCCTGGACCGGCTGGCCGCGGCCTGCCGGCGGGCCGGACACCCCGGCACCCTGGCCCAGATCAGCGCGGATCTGTATCTGGGGATGCTCGACGGCGCCTTCCACGGCCTGACCGAAACCGAGATCATCGACCGGCTCCTGACCTGCCCACGCCCGGAAGACCAGCCCACCGACACCACCACCGGCACCAGCACCGGCGACACCGACACCGGCGAGTCCGACACCGGCGACACCGACGACGGCGAGGTCGGCGCGGGCGCGTCCGGCTTCGAGGCCGCTGACACCGCGTCCGGCACCGAGGCGGACGTCGACTCCGACGGCAACTCCGAAGCGGACGTCCACTCGACCGCCCGCTCCGACTCCGGTCCCGGCGACTCTGCTGACGGTGACCCCACCGAACGTGACACCGGACCCGGCCCCGCCACCAGCACCGACCCCGCCACCAGCACCGACCCCGCCACCAAGACCGGCACCGGAACCGGCCCTCGGGCCGGGACCGGCTCGCGCCCTGCCGGCGGGCCGTCGACCGGCCCGGCCGGCGATCGGCGTGCGGCCGAGCAGCCGGCCCCGGACCGGTGGGCGCATGACCGGGTCGCCACCCGCGAAGGCGTCGAACTCCGCGTCGGACTCGGCACCCTGGCCGGCCGCGACGACCGCCCCGGCGACATCCCCGGCCTGGGCCCGATCACCGCCCACACCGCCCGCACCGCCGCCACCGCCCAACGCCGCGGCGCCCGCTGGATCTTCGCGATCACCGACCCGGACGGCTACCTGCTGCTGGCCGGGCCGCTGCGCCGCCGCCCCCGCACCCGTGCCCCGAACGGCCCGAAACCACCGGGCGCGCCGCAGACACCGAGGACTCCGGACACACCGGACACACCGGACACGCCGGGTGCGCCGGGTGCGCCGGGCACGCCGAACCGCTCCAACTCACCGAACCCGCCCGGCGCCCCGCCCGGTGCGCCGCCGGTGCGCGGCGGAGTGGTCGAGCTCCACATCAGCCTCGACGAGCTCGACCGCTACGCCGCCGACCCCCAGCTGGCCGACTGGCACCCACTGCTGGCCGAGATCGCCCGCGCCTGGGCCGACCGCGACACCCGGCACGCCCGGCTCGACGCCGACCCCACCGCCCGGTTCGCCCGCGGACCACTGGCCACCCACATCCAGGTCCGGGACCGCACCTGCATCGGCCCCGGCTGCACCCGCCCAGCACGACGCTCCGAACTCGACCACACCACCGACCACGACCACGGCGGACCCACCGTGCCGGCCAACATCGGGCCCTGCTGCGGCCGCCACCACACCGACAAGGACCGCGGCTGGACCCTGACCCAACCCCAACCCGGCCGGTTCTGCTGGACCAGCCCGTTGGGGCGCACCTACCGCACCCGCGGCGAACCCGTCCGCCCCGACCTCCCCGACCCCGACCCTGACGCGCAGCCGCGCGAGGAGCCGGGCGAACAGAGCGCCGCCGAGACCGACCGGGACCTGCGGAAGCACGACACACCGCTACTGCAACGCCCGGCGACCAACCCGCCCCTGCCACCGCCACCGAAACCGAAACCGAAGCCGGACGACGAGCCGCCACCGTTCTGATCCCTCCCGCACATCCGACAGGTGACCGGCGAGCTGTGCACCGCGCAGGCGCATGCGCGCCGAGACCTCTTCGGTCCGTCCGCGGCGGAGCTGAGCCCATCCGTGGGACGGGGTCGGTGCCGGAGGCTCGAGACGCTGCTGTTGCCCCGCGGTTCCCGGCGAGCAGGTCGGCCGGCGGCCCGACGACCGCGCCTCACCCGCGAGCGCCCAGCCCACGAACCACCCCGTCGTGGCGCCTGCCGACATGGGGGAGGACGGTCAGCGGCCCGTACCCGGCAGCGCGGTGTCCGCCGGCCGCGCACTGGCGGCACCGATGTCGGCCGGGCCGGTGCCGAGCACGCGGGTGTCGAACGGGCTGCCCGCGAACAGCGCGGCCACCGCGTCGGCACCCGGCCCGGCCAGCCACAGCACGGTCGTCCCGCGTTCCCATGCCGGTGGGCCGGCCACCAAGGCGTCGCACACCGTGGCCCGGTCACCGAGCAGCGCCGCGATCGCCCGCACCGTGTCCGGGCCGACGGAGTTCGCCTCCACGTACAGGGGGCGGTCCGCCCGGCCCGCGAGCCCCGGAACGACCTGGGCCGCCACCTCCCGCGCGGCGTGCGGCGCGCAGATCGACACGATCACGTCGGAGCGCGCGGCGAGGTCGGCGACGGTCGGGACGGCGACCAGGTCGGCCAGCTCGGCGCGCTTCGCCGTGGCGTGCGTGCGGCCGGCATCGGCCCAGATCACGGCACCCGCGCGGGCCTTGAGCGCGGACCCGAGCGCCGCACCCATCACGCCCGGATGCAGGATCCCGATCACCGGGCGGCAGGGCAACGACGGTGGCTCGGGCGGCATGCCGACGATGATGCCGCAGCGCCGGACGCGCCGGGCGGCGGCCGGCCGCCGCCCGGTCAATGCGGCCGCCGAACCCGTCGACGTGACCGCCGCACCCGATCAGGCCGGCGCACCGGAGCGGCGCGGCAGGTGATCAGCGCGATACCGCCCCGGGATGGTCCGGACCGTGCGCGTAGGCGGGCCGAGGGTGCGCCCGGGGCTCGGTGACCAGCCGCCGGTACCCGGCCGGCGCCGGCGTCCGGGCCCCGCCACGTCTCCCGCCCCGCGACGCCCCCACGAGTCCCTTCAGGACGCCGCGTCGAACTGGACGACCAACCGTCCCCCGGCGTCCTCGCTCACCCGGGCCCGCACCTCGTAGACGTCGGCGATCAGCTCGGGGGTGAGGACCTCCCGCGCGACCCCCGCGGCGACGACCCGCCCGGCGCGGAGCACCATCAGGTGGTCGCAGAACTGCGCAGCGAGGTTGAGGTCGTGCAGCGCGACGACCGACGTCACCGGCAGCCGGGCCACCAGCGACAGCACCTCCAGCTGGTGCCGGATGTCGAGGTGGTTGGTCGGCTCGTCCAGGAGCAGCTCGCGCGGCTGCTGGGCGAGGGCACGGGCGATCTGCGCGCGCTGGCGTTCCCCACCGGAGAGCCGGCGCCAGAGCCGGTCGGCCAGCCCGGTCAGCCCGGTCTGCTCCAGCGCCAGCTCGACCGCGGCGGTGTCGGCCTCGGGATCGGGGCCGAACGCGCCGCGGTGCGGGATGCGGCCGAGCGCGACGACGTCCCGCACGGTGACGTCGACGTCGGTGTCGGCGTGCTGGCCGACGACGGCGACGGCGCGGGCGACGTGGCGCCGGCGCAGGGTGCGCAGGTCGTCCCCGTCGAGGCGCACGGTGCCCGCCGTCGGCCGGGCCAGCCCGGCCAGCAGCCGCAGCAGGGAGGACTTGCCGGAACCGTTGGGGCCCAGCAGCCCGACGGTCTGGCCGGGCTCCGGGCGGACGCTCACCCCGTCGACCACGACGGCCCCGCCGCGGTCCCAGGTCACCGCCTCGGCATGCAGCGTCATGCGTTCACCCTCCGCCGGAACATGATCAGCACGAAGACGGGGACCCCGACCAGGGCGGTCGCGACCCCGATCGGCAGCGGGGTCGGCTCGAACACGACCCGGGTGAACGCGTCCACCCACACCATGAACACCGCGCCGAGCAGCGCGCTGACCGGGACGAGCCGGCCGTGGCCCGGGCCGACCAGGAACCGCGCGGCGTGCGGGAGGACCAGCCCGACGAACCCGATGGCGCCCGCCACGCTCACGAGTGCCGCGGTCACGAGCGCGGTCAGGGTCAGCAGCCCGCCCCGCACCGCGGCGACCGGCATCCCGAGCGACGCGGCGACCTCGTCACCGAAGGTGAAGGCGTCGAGCACGTGGGCGAGTGCCCAGCACACCACCAGCCCGGCGGCGGCGACGGCGACGGTCAGCCGCACGTCGTCCCACCGGACCCCCTCCAGGGATCCGAGGAGCCAGAACATCACGCCCCGCGTCTCGTCGGAGTCGGCGAACGCGAAGATCACGAACGAGGTCAGCGCCGAGAACAGCTGGGTCATCGCGATCCCCGCGAGGACCACGCGGTCGTTGCTGCCGCCGGACAGGCGCGCCAGGAGCAGCACCAGCCCGAAGGCGACCACGGCGCCGACGAACGCGCCGCCGGACAGGCCGAGCGCTCCCCCACCGACCCCGAGCACACCGATGATCACCGCACCGGTGGAGGCCCCGGACGAGACACCGAGCAGGAACGGGTCGGCGAGCGGGTTGCGCAGCAGCGACTGCAGGATCACCCCGCACATGGCCAGGCCCGCCCCGCAGGCCGCGGCGACCAGCGACCGCGGGAGCCGGTCCTCCCACACGATGGCGTCCTCGGCCGTCCGCACCGGCACCGACGCCAGCCCCAGGTGGTTGCCCACGATGTCGCGGACGTTCACCAGCGAGATGTCGGCCGTGCCGAGGGTGATCGCGACCGCCACCGACAGGAGCAGGAGCGCGCCGCCCGCGACGACCGTCCCGGTGACGATGCCGCGGCGCGGGCGGAGGACGGCGGTGCTCACCGCCGAGGGAGGGTGGACAGACCGTCGGCGAGCTTCTCGAGGCCGTCGACGATCCGGATCGACGGGTTCATCTCCGCGCCGTGCAGCGAGACGAACCGGCGCTCCCGGACCGCGGGCAGGGACGCGGTGACCGGGTCGGCGGTCAGGAACGCCTCCTTGTCACCGAGCCGGTCCCCGGGGAACCGGTTCCGGGCGAGGTCACCGAGCACCAGCACCGAGGGGTTGCGGTCGACCACCGCCTCCCAGGTCGTGGCCGGCCAGTCGTCGGCGACGTCGGCGAACGCGTTGCGCGCCCCCACGCTGCGGGCGAGCAGGTCGGCCGAACCGAAGCCACCGGCGACGTAGGGGCTCTTGGTGTCGGCGAACCAGAACGCCAGCGTCTGCCCGGAGCCCGCGGCCCGGGCGGTGGCCGCGTCGGTGCGCGACCTCAGCTCCTGGACCAGGGCCGCGCCCCGCGACGGGACGTCGAAGACGGCGGCCAGCTCGGTGATCTCCTGGTACAGCGCGTCCATCGTGAGGGGCCGGGTCCGCTTCCCGCCGCCGTTGATGCTGCGGCCGTCCTCGCAGTCGGTGGGCGACAGGTAGGTCTCGATGCCGGCCTCGGCGAACCGGTCGCGGGAGGCGACGCCGCCCTCGTCCTTGAAGTGCCGCCCGAACGACGCGGTCACGAAGTCCGGATCGGTGCCGAGTACCGCCTCGTGCGACGGCGCGTTGTCGGCCAGCCGCGGCACCCGCGAGTTCGCCTGGGCCAGGTTCTCCCGCACCGGGTCGGTCCACGACGCGGTGCCGACCATCCGGTCGGCGAGGCCGAGCGAGAGCAGGATCTCGGTCGAGCCCTGGTCGAGGGAGACCACCCGGGCCGGCGGCTTCTCGATCACCTGGCTGCGACCGCAGTTGTCGACGGTGAGCGGGTACGACGTCCGGCCTTCACCGCCGCCGGCGGGCGCGGCCGCCGGGACGGGCTCGGAGGCGCCGCACCCGGCCAGCATCGTGGCGGCGAGGGCCGCGGCCGCCACGCGGGCGAGCAGGCCAGGAGAGCGGAGGTTCACGGGGGTCCTTCCGGGGAGCACGCGATGTTGCGCTCAGGCTAACCTGAGTTGAACCTGGGCTCACCTGTGTCCCCGGTCGCGGTTCACCGGCCCAGGACGAACGTGCGGAAGGCCCCCTCGACCAGCGGCCGGGCGACGTTGTGCACCGGAACGCCGCCGGGGGTGCGCCCGTCCGGAGCGCCGGCGTGTGCGTGGCCGTGCACGGCGAGGGCCACCGGCACGTCCTGGCGGTCGCAGTCGTCGATCGCGCGGCCCAGCCGGTGGCTGCCCAGGAAGGCGTGGATCTCCGGGGGCTCGCCGGCCAGGGTGTCCGGCACCGGGGCGTAGTGGGTGAGGGCGACGGCGACGTCGCAGTCCAGCTCGGTCAGGGCGCGGCACAGCCCGTCCGCGAGGCTGCGGTTGCGGGCGTCGAAGGCCTTCATCTCGGGCTCGCCGAACCCGGACGCCGTCGCGGGCGGGAAGCCCCCGCCGAAGCCGGTCGTCCCGGCGACCCCCACCCGGGTGCCGCTCACGTCGAACACGGCGCCGGTGCCCTCCAGGACCGTGATCCCGGCCGCGGTCAGCTCGGCGGTGACGCCGGTGGCGTCGTCGCCGTGCAGGTCGTGGTTCCCGAGCACGGCCACCACGGGCACCGGGCTGCCGGCGAACTCGCCGGCGACCACGCGGGCCTCGGCCGCGGTGCCGTGCCGGGTGAGGTCCCCGGCGAGGAGCAGCAGGTCGGCGTCGTCGAGCCCGGCCACGTCGTCGGCCCAGGCCCCCTGCATGCCCTCTCCGAGATGGATGTCGGCCACCGCGGCCACGCGGATCATGCGCTCACCTCCGTGGGATAGGGCCGGGTCGTGCTGATACCCAGCTCGTCGCAGAGCCCGAGGAACGCCCGCGCGAACGGCCAGGTGCGGCACTCCCGGCGCAACCGCGTCCAGTCGATCTGCTCGCGCAGGGCGCGGGCGTGCAGCAGGAGCGGCCCGAGGTCGCACCGGTGCTCGCCGAGCGCGAGTGCCTTCGACGCGACGATGTCCGTGGCGCACTCGACGGGCATCACCACCGAGTCGACGCGCAGCTCCTCGGCCCGGGCCAGGCGTTCCCGGGTGACCGGCCGGTCGGTGGACGTGAAGATCAGGTCGACCAGGGCGTCGCCGTCGTACACCTTCTCCAGCCAGTCCTCGGGCGGGTGCACCGTCCGCAGCCCGGCCGCCTCCAGCGCGTCGAGCGCCTGCGGGACGTCGTCGGCGACGAGGACGAAGTCGGCGTCGTGCACCGGCTCCGGCCCGCCGCGTGCCCAGGACGCGTACCCGCCGGTCAGCGCGAACGGCACCTGCGCCCCCTTGAGCGTGGTCGCCACGCGCTTGAGCGCCTCGCGCAGGAGGCGGTCGTCGCCCGCGCTCACGCGGCTCTCCCGAGCACGGCGACTGCCGTCATCGCTCGCCCCTCTCCTCGTCCCTGCACGGCCCGGTTACCCGGTGATGACGTCGATCACGCCCGGCGCTCCCCCTCGGAGCCGGACGTTTCCGCTGCGGAGCCGCCGGGGAGGCGTCCGTACGTGCCCGACGACCCCACCGGCGACGACCGCGAGCGGTTCGTGGTCGGCTTGCTCGCCGACCCGGACCTGCCCACGGAGGTCGCCCTGAGCATCGCCCCGCAGCTGCAGCGGACCCTGCACGGCGAGGTCGCCGGCCACCCGGTGGAGTGGACCGTCGTCACCGGCCAGGACCCGTTCGAGTCGCTCGGCAGCGCGGACAGCACGCTGCACGACAAGGCCCGGGAACGGGTCCGGGACACCGGGTGGGACGTCGCGGTCTGCCTCACCGACGTCCCGGTCCGCCGCCAGGGCCGCACCGTGCTCGCCGACGTCGGCAACGACCGGGTCGCCGTCGTGTCGCTGCCCGCGCTCGGGGCGCTCGGCATGCACCGGCGGGCCCGCAAGGTGATCACCGACCTCGTCCTCACCATGACCGGCCGGATGCTCTCCCCCGGCTACCAGGGGACGGGCGTGCCCCCGGTGCCGGTCGGCGGTCTGCTCCGGCTGGTCACCGGGATGGTCAAGGCCAACCGCCCACTGGCGTTCACGACCGGGCTGGCCCGGTCGCTGGCGGGCGGGCTCGCCGGCAGCGCGTTCGGGGTGCTCTACCCGAGCATCTGGACGCTCGCGGACTCGATGCCGCCCTGGCGGCTCGTTGCGACCGTGTGCGCCGCGACCGTCGCGCACACCGGGTGGCTGATCGTCGCGCACCGGTTGTGGGAGCGGCGCGGCGACCTGCAGCGCCAGGACCGTCCCAGCACCGGCCTGCGGAACACGGCCACGGTGATCACCGCGGTGCTCGGCGTCACCGCCTACACCGCGATCCTGTTCCTGCTCGCGCTCGCCGCACTGTCGCTGATCGTGACCCCGGCGTACCTGGGCGCGCTCCTCGGGCACGTCGTGGGTCCGGCCGACTATCTCGCTGCCGCCGCGATGGCGACCGTGGTCGGCACGGTGGCCGGGGCGATCGGCTCCGGGCTGGAGGACGCCGACGCGGTCCGGCACGCCGCCTACGGGCACCGCACCGCCGAACGGATGCGCGCCGGGGACCCGGAGCCGGACTCCCGGGGAGCCGGGCGGTGACCGCCGCTCACCGGGAGCCGGGGGCGTCGCGCTCCCCGCCCGCGGACTCCCGGTCGATCTCCCGCTGCTCCCGCTCCACACGGGCCCGGGACCGCTCGAGGGACGCCCGGGACCGGTCGACCCGGCTCTGGGACCGGTCGACGGCGTCCTGCATCCGCCGGATCGCCTCGTCGGACGCGTCGACGAGGTCGGCGGGCGTCATGCCCAGCTTTCGCGCGAGCGCGGACAGCCGTTCCTCGCGCTCGTCCTGGCGCTGCTCACGGACGTCGGCGGCCGCCTCCCGGGCGTCGGCACGGGCGTCCCGGCGGTCCGCCTCGTCCTCGCGACGGTCGGCCGCCGCGTCACGCTCGTCCGCGCGGGCATCGCGGCGGTCGGCCGCCGCCTCACGCTCGTCCGCACGGGAGGCGCGCCGGCCGGCGGAGTCGTCGCGGGCGCGGCGGTCGGCCGGGTCCCGCGGGCCGGTCACGGCGCCACCCCCGGCGGTCCCACCTCGTCCATCAGCACGATCACCCCGGTCGGGTCTCCCCCGCGTGGGACGAGCGGGGAGGCCGAGACCACCAGCTGCACCGGCCGGCCGCGCCGGTTGATCGCCTCGAGGCGGATCGGCTCGCCCGGGCGGTCCCCGGCCAGTGCCGTCCGGACGATCGGCCGCAGCCGCTCGGTGGACACATTGAGGTCGAGGTTGAGCAGGTGCTGCCCGACCGCCTCGTCCTGGCGGAGGCCCCACAGGTCGGTGGCCCGGTCGTTCCAGGCCCGCACCATGAGCGCGGTGTCGACCACGACGACGGCCGTGCGAAGCCCGCCCAGCACCGACTCGAGGACGTCGCCGGCCCGGTCGAGCTCGTCGGTGCGGTCCCGCAGCTCGTCGTTGGCCGACCGGAGCTCGTCGTTGGCCGACTGCAGCTCCTCGTTGGTCGTCTCCAGCTCCTCGACCGTCGACTGCAGCTCCTCGTTGGTCGTCTCCAGCTCCTCCACGGTCGACTGCAGCTCCTCGTTGGTCGTCTCCAGCTCCTCCACCGTGGACTGCAGCTCCTCGTAGGCGTTCTCCACCTGCTGGTGGGCGTCCTGGAGCTCGCCGGCCATCCGGTGGTGGCGGGTGACGTCGGTGAAGAAGATCGCCACCGTCCGGCCGTCCGGGTCGAGCGGGACGAGATGGATGTCGTAGTACGCCGTCTCGCCGGCCGTGCGGGCGTACTCGGCCTCGTGCTGCCACAGCGCGGCCCGGGTCCGGCGGACGTCCTCGAGCGAGGTGCGGAGCCCGAGGATGCGCCGGCCCGGTTCGAGCTCGCCGAACGGGCGCCCGACATCCCGCGGGCCCACCCCGAGCCGGCTCTCCGCGGACCGGTTGCCGAGCAGGACCGTGTCGTCGCCCGCCAGGACGACGGTGGCCAGCGGGCTGGCGAGCAGGACCTCGTCGACGGGTGCGGGGACCGTCGCCGCCGCGGCGCGCGCGGACGACCCGGTCACGGTCCCGGTGGGCGGCCGGTCGGCCTTGCGGAAGAACCGGCGGTGCGCGTCGAGCGGCACGAACAGCTCGGCATGGTTCAGGAGGATCTCGGCCCTGCCCAGGAAGAGCACACCGGTCGGGGCGAGCGCGAAGCCGAACCGGCGCAGCACCTGCGCCTGCGTCCCGGCGTTGAGGTACATGAGCGTGTTGCGGCACACCAGCATGTCGAGGCGGCCGATCGGCGCGTCCTGCACGAGGTCGTTGCGGCCGAAGATCACGCTGCGGCGCAGGTCGGGGCGGAACGTCCACCGCTCCCCGGACCGCACGAAGTACCGTTCGCGCCACTCCGCCGGGACCTCCTCGAGGTCGTCCTCGGTGTAGGTGGCCTGGCGCGCGATGGCCAGCGCGTCCTCGTCGACGTCGGTGGCGTAGACCTTGACCCGGCGCCGGAACTCCTCGACCCCCAGCGCCTCGGCCAGGAGCATGGCCAGGCCGTAGGCCTCCTCCCCGCTGGCGCAGCCGGCCGACCACACCCGGACGCTCTCGCCGCGGGGCTTGCGGGCCAGCGGCGCCGGCAGCACCTCCTCCCGGAGTTCCTTCCACGCGTCGGGGTCGCGGAGGAAGCGCGTGACGTTGATCAGGATCGTGTTGAACAGCTGGGTGAACTCGCCGGGGTCGGCCTGCAGCAGGTCGAGGTAGTCGCCGACCTGGTCGATCCCGACCTGGCGCATCCGCCGCTCGACCCGCCGCTGCACGCTCGAGCGCTTGTAGCCGGTGAAGTCGAACCCGCGGGTGTCCCTGATGAACTCCAGCAGCTCCTCGATGTCGGGGCCGCCGGCACCGGTCGTCATGCGTCGTCCTCGCTCGTCTCGTCGGCGGCACCCCGCCGCCCGGGCGCGCTCAGGCGTCCCCTCGGGGCCCGGTGGGTGCGCCGAGCCGCTCGGCCACCAGCCGGCGCGCGATGTCCGCCACCTTGGTGTTCTCCTGCTGCGAGCGGCGGGCCAGGATGCGGAACGCCTCGTCCGGACCCACCCCGCGGTCCACCATGAGGATCCCCTTGGCCTGACCGATCACGTCCCGGCGTTCGATGGCCCGCCGCAGGTCGCCCCGGATCTCCGCGGAGTCGACGGCGATCGACGCGTACCGCCCGAACAGCTCGCCGAGGACCTGCCCCGGCTCGTCGAACGCCGCCACGGCCCGTGACCACAGGGTCAGCGCGCCGGTGTGCCACCCGCACCGCAGCGGCACCGCGACCACGCTGCGGACGCCGTGCTCCCGCGCGAGCGGGCCGAACGCCGTCCACCGCCCGTCGGCCGCGAGATCGTGCACGACGACGGTGACGCCTCCGGTCCGGGCGTCAATGCCGGGCCCCTCGTCGAGATCGGCCTGGGCGGCGCGCAGCCGGGCCGCGTCGTCGTCGCTCGCCGCCGCGCGCACGATCCGCCCGGCGGGGTCCCACACCGTCACGGACGCGTGGTCGACCGCGGGGATGCCGGCGACGGCCCCGTCCACGATGCCCCGCAGGACGGTGTCGGGATCGTCGGTGACGGTCACCCGGTCGACGGCGGTGTCGAGCAGGCGCACGAACCCGGTGTGGTCGGTGAGCTGCTGCCACACGCGGCGCTGGCGACGGACGTGGATGGGGTGTCCATTCGTCCGATTCCAGCACGACGGGCACCCGTCGGCCAGCGGGCGTGACGGCGACGCGGCGGGCTCCTGGGCTTGAACCCGCCGCGTCTGACCCGTCTCTCGTCCCGGGACGGGGGACGGGCTCGGGTCACCTACCTCCGGGGCAGGTCACGAAACGTCCACCGGCCGCTCCGCGGCCGGGATCACGCGATCGGCCGCCTGCGCTCGTCGGCGCGCGTCTCCGTGCGGTGCTCGACGAGCCACCGGGCCACCTCGGCCAGCCGCATGTTCGTGTCCTGCGATGTCCGCACGAGCATGTGGAAGGCCTGGTCGTCGTCGACGTCGAAGCGTTCCTGCAGGATGCCCTTGGCCTGCCCGATCACGTCCCGGGACTCCAGCGCCAGGTTCAGGTTGGCGGCGTGCCGCGCACCGTAGAGCAGGACTGCGGCCTGGAGGCCGAACAGTCCGGCCAGTGTCCGGGCCGCGTCGTCGAACGCGTCCGGCTCGCGCGAGTACAGGTTCAGCGCGGTGGGGACCCCGCGCTCGAACGCCAGCTGCGTCGACAGCATCGACCGGAACCCGTGCTCCACGACGCGCGGCGCGAACTGCGGCCACCGCTGGTGGCCGTCGTCGGCGGCCATGTCCGCGGCGTAGACCACCCCGTCCTCGGGCGGCTGCTCCGCGGCGGTGATGCACGGCCCTTCCCGCAGCTCGGACTGCAGCACGTCGAGCCGGCGCACGGAGTCGGTCGTCGGGTACCGGGATGTGATCGCGGACCTCTCCGCGATCGTGATCCCGCCGGCGTCGGCGTTCGGCACCGCGCGCACCGCCGCGGCCACGATCTCCGCGAGGGTCCTCTCCAGGTCGCGGACGGCGTGCCGCCCGACGAGCTCCCGTGCCGCACGGCTGAGCGACTCGAGCAGGAAGGCACTGGGGTCGTTCACGGCGAAGGTCCCATCGGGGCTGGCCCCGCCACCCGCGGGGGCGGGGCATGGTCGACGGACGCCGACGGCACGCGTCGAGTTGTGCCCCGCCGCAGGCGGTGGAGCGCGCGCATGCCTCAGCGGGAACCAGGCCTGTGACTCCTGGACGCTCACGCGGGCCGGAGGGTTCGACCCGGCCCGGAGTCTACCGGGCGATCGGGGCCGGGAGGGGGAATGGGCGGCCGGGACCCGCGTGCCCTCAGGTCTCTCGCCCGGGATGGTCGCGCAGCTCGGTCATGACACCGCCGGTCCCGACCCGGCCCGCGCCGGAACGGTCCGGCCGGCGCGGTCCCGTTCCGGCCCGGGCCGCGCGGCGACGAGCACACCGTCGAGGAAGGTCCGCAGCGCCGCGCAGGCGTCCAGCGGGAGGACGTGCGCCACGTACTGGTCCGGCCGGACCAGGACCAGGCAGCCGCCGCGGTCGACCCCCCGCCGGTCGAAGACGTCGTCGCGGGGATCGGCGCAGAACACCTTCTCGTGGTCGACCAGCGAGAACCGGCCCTTGCGGGGGCGCAGCACCGCGGGGAGCTCCTCCACGGCCACGTCGTGGTGGTCCTGCTGGAGGACCCCGAGGACGTCGAGCACCGAGTCCGGCTCGGCCGCGGCGGGGGTGAACCGGTCCCGCACGGCGTGCAGGTCCGCGCACGCTGCCCGGAAGGCCTCCTGCGTCCGGTCGGCGAACACGTAGACCCGCCACGCCGCGTCCGCCCGGGCGGCGTGACCGAGCTGCATCGGCCTGGCGTCGGCCAGCCGCACCACGGGCGCGGAGTGGAACCGGGTCCCGACCGGCAGCCCGGTGGCGAGCTCCTGGCTGGCGTCGGCGGCAGTCACCGGCGAGGGCGCGTACCGGACCGCGACGCCGGCGGTGAACCGGCCGTGCTCGCGGAAGTAGCGCGCGAACTCCTCCGGGTCGGCGTGCTCGCCCGGGCGGGTGCTGAACAGGGTGGCGAACTCCCGATCGAAGTCGATCAGCTCACGGGCGACCGCCTGCCGCTCGTCGGTGTAGGTGCGCAGCAGCTCCGGGCGGGCGGTGCCGCGCAGCACGGTCGCCAGCTTCCAGCCGAGGTTCCAGCCGTCGGCCAGCGAGACGTTCATGCCCTGGCCGGCCTTGGCACTGTGCGTGTGGCAGGCGTCGCCGGCGATGAACACGCGCGGGACCCGCCCGTCACCGGGTTCGGTGTCGTCGAAGCGGTCGCACAGCCGCTGCCCGATCTCGTACACCGCCCACCAGCCGACGTCGCGGACCTCGAGCCGGTACGGGTGCAGGATGCGGGCCGCGACGTCGGCGAGCCGCTCCGGTGTCACGCTGCGGGACCGCAGCATCGCGCCGTCGCGGTCGTTGTCGAGCTCGATGTAGAGCCGGACGAGGTGGCCGCCCTCCCGCGGGATGATCAGCATGCTTCCGCCGGACGAGTGGATCGTGCTCTTGCGCCGGATGTCCGGGAAGTCGGTGTCGACCAGGACGTCGAGCACGCCCCAGGACTTGTTCATGGCGTCGCCGGCGAGGGCGCGGCCGATCGCGGCGCGGGTCGCGCTGCGGGCGCCGTCGCAGCCGACGACGTAGCGGGCGCGGACGGTCGAGGTCTCCCCCGTCTCCTGCCCGTCCTCGACGTGCGCCAGCGTAGCCGTGACGAGGTGGTCCGCCCAGGTGTCGGCACAGCGGTCGACGGTCAGCCCGGTGAGCTGCAGCCCGTGGAACGGCGCGGACCGCGCCGGTGAGCGCCGCATGTGGTCGCGCAGGTGCTCCAGCAGCCGGGCCTGGTTCACGATCACGTGCGGCATCTCGGAGAGGTCGTCCTCGACGTCCGGGACCCAGCCGGTGCGGGTGAGGGCCCCGTCGGGGCCCGGGCGCCAGAAGGTCACCTCGTTGACCTGGTAGCTCTCCTCGGCCAGCCGGCCGGCGACCCCGAAGGCCTGGAGCATCTCCATCGTCCGGCAGGCCACGCCGTCGGCCTGCCCGACCTCCAGCGGGCCGTCCCTCCGGTCGACGACGACGGTCGACACCTCGGGGACGTTCGCGAGCTGCGCGGCGACGACCAGCCCGGCCGGACCGGCCCCCACGACGAGCACGTCGGTCCGGTCGGGAAGCGCGCCGGTGCGCTCCCCCACGGAGGGGTGCGGGTCGGCGACGAACGGGTCACCGGTCCGGTAACCGTCGAGATGGAACTGCATGATCCGGGGCTCCTCCGCGCCGTGGGTGGACCGTGGACGGGCGGTCAGCGGTGCACCAGCCCACCGTTGACGCTGATCGTCTGGCCGGTCAGGTAGGTGGCGTCGCCGGACAGCAGGAACACCGCGGTCCCGATCATGTCGTCGGGCTCGGCGGGCCGGTGCAGGCACTGGGCGGCCAGCATCGCCTCCCGCTGGGCCGGGGTCACGGTCTCGCGCGGCACCTCGGTGTACACCGGCCCGGGCGACAACGTGTTCACCCGGATCCCGAACTCCCCCAGCTCGCGGGCCATCGACCAGGTCATCCCGTGCACCCCGCCCTTACCGGCGACGTAGTGCAGGTAGCCGGGCCGGCCCAGCTGCACCGCGTCCGAGCCGATGTTCACCACGCTCGCCGAGTCCGACCGGCGCAGCAGGTCGAGCAGCTCCGACACCACCAGCCACGGCCCGCGCAGGTTCACCGACAGGACCCGGTCCCACTCCTCGTCGGTGATCTCCCAGAACGGCTTCATCGTGATCGTGGAGAACACCGCGGCGTTGTTGACCACGCCGTCGACCCTGCCGTAGGTGTCGGCGATCCATCCGGCGAGCTCCCGGCACGACGCCCGGTCCGCCACGTCGAGCGGGCGGGCGACCGCCTTCCCGGGGCCGTCCGTGCCGGCCACGACCGCCTCGGCGCCCTCGGCGTTGCGGTCGGCGAGCACCACGGTGGCGCCCTCGGCGACGAACCGGCGGGCGTAGGCGGCGCCGATGCCCTGTGCGGCACCGGTCACGACGACGGTGCGTCCGTCGAGGCGGGTCATGTCAGGCTCCAGACGCGGTAGGAGGGTTCCCCGGCAGGGACGATCTCGGTGAAGACCAGCGCCAGGCAGCCGGGGCAGAACGCCTGGCGCAGCACGACGTCGCGGTCGACGAACTCCGACGGCGCGGCGTGCACGGCGGGGCCCGCCTCAACCGAGGGCCGCTCGTGGCGCACGGCGTGCCCCAGCGGGTCGGCCACCGAAGCGCCGACGGTGGCACCGCAGTGCCGGCACACCACCGCGCCGGTGTCGTCGATGTCCAGGTTCAGGTCGATGGCCACGTCAGGCTCCTTCGCCGGTCTCGTCGGACGAGGTGAGGCCGGCCCGCCGGTGGCGCAGCCGGCCGCGTAGCGCCGCCGTGCCCGCCGGGTCGGCGCTTCCGTCACCGGCCAGCGCGACCCCGTAGACATCGCGGGCCGCGACCACCGACACCTTCCGGTTCGCGACGTCGGCGGCGACCCGCTCGGGTTCGCGGTGCAGCGGATCCCCGAGCCCGCCGCCGCCCTGCCAGTGGGTGAAGTACACGTCGCCGGCCCCCAGGTCGGTCTCCAGGTGCGGGGGGACGGTCTGCGCGGTGCCGCCGAGCTCGTCCAGGGTCTGCGGTATCCGCCCGGCAGCCAGCTGCGCACGCGCCGAGGAGTCCCGGACCAACACGTCCCACTGGGTCGCGGCCGGGTAGCCGCCCGACAGGCCCGGCGACTGGGGCACCGCCTTGCCGTTCGCGGACACGACCAGGTGCACCTGGCCGGCCGGCGAGTCGTGCGGCACGAAGCAGCTCGAGGCCCCGACCCCGCCGCGCCACCGGCCCGCGCCGCCGGAGTCGGCCTCCTCCCGGCGCCACAGGTAGAGCATCGGGAAGCTGAACTCGTTGATCTCCACGTCGGCGATCCGGCCCATCGGGATGCAGTTCTGCCCGCCGGTGTCGACGCCGTCGCCGTCCACCTTGGCGCCCATCCCGCCGGCCATCGAGTCGCACAGCATGGTCGCGAACCCGTTGCCGCGCTGGTCGACCCCGGCGAGCAGGGCGAGGTCGAAGCTGCCCTGGCAGACGCTCATCGCCGAGCGGGATAGCTCGGGATGGGTGCCGAGCATCGCCGCGACCGTCTCCGACACCGCGTTCTGGGTGGCCCAGGCCGAGTTGACCGACGCCTTGCCGATCCCGGCCGGGAACGTGCAGTTGTTCAGCGTCCCGGGTTCGCTGATGATGTCGACGCAGCGGAACACCCCGCCCGGTGACCACGAGATGTCCGGGCACAGCATGGTCAGCAGGATCGGCAGCAGCCCGCCGCGCAGCCCGGCGTACGTGCAGTTGATGATGCCCTCGACCTGCGGGTCGGTGCCGGTGAAGTCGAAGGTCAGCCGGTCGTCGCGCTTGGTCATCGCCACGACGATCTTGTGGATGTCGCGGTCTCCGGCCCGGGCACCGTCCTGGTGGGCGACCGCGGACCAGGTCCCGTCGGGCAGCGTGCGCAGGCGGTCGCGCAGCCTGGTCTCGGTGTCGGCGGTCATCTTCTTCATGACGGCCTTGACCGTGGCCGGCCCGTAGGTCGCGATCAGGGCACGCAGCCGCTCGTGCGCGACGTTGTTCGCACCGATCTTGGCCCGCAGGTCGAGCCCCACCAGCTTCGGCACCCGGGACCGGCGCAGGTACATGTCCTCGACGTCGGAGCGCAGGCGATCGCCCTCGACGATCGTCACCGGCGGGATCGGCAGCGACTCCCAGAACACGTCCCGGCCCTCCACCGACCAGCTGCCGGGCGAGACCCCGCCGAGGTCGACCTGGTGCGCGACGACGCTGGTCCAGCAGAACAGCTCTCCGTCGCAGAACAGCGGGGCCAGCACGGTCACGTCGTTCTGGTGCAGCCCGCCGCCGACCCACGGGTCGTTGAGCAGGAACTGGTCACCGGGGCGGATCCCCGGGTTGGTGGCGCGGTGTTGCAGCGTCCACCGCACCGCCATGTCGAGCGCGGACCCGAGCTGGGTGTTGTAGAGGCCGACCTGCACGGTCTCACCGGCCTCGTCCATGATCCCGGTCCCGAAGTCGTTGCAGTCGGTCACGACGACCGAGCCGGACATCCGCTTCACCGCGTCACCCATGTCCTCGGTGATCGCGACCAGCCGGTGCCGGACGACCTCGTAGGTCAGCGGGTCGACGTCGGTGCCCTCGGGCACCCGGTGCAGCGTGACGTCGCCGAACATGTCGCCGGGCGGGAGCGGGTGACCGCCCTGGGCGAACCGTTCGGAGCCGGCGACGGGGACGGCGGCCATCAGGAGACCTCCTCGGTGTCGGTGTACCGGACGACGAGGTTGCCGAGCCGGTCGACGGTGGCCGCGGTGCCCGCGGGCAGCGCCACCGTGGTGGTGGGCGCCTCCACGACGGCCGGGCCGGTGATCCGGTGACCGGTGCACAGGGCGCGGTAGTCGAAGATCGCCGCGGTCTCGCGGCCGGTGCGGGCGTCGAGGAAGACCTCGCGGTGCCCGCCGGGCTCCGGGCCGGCCGCGGCCACGGCGTGGTCGGGCAGCTCGGGAGCGATCGGCAGGGTGCCGACCGCCCGCACCCGGTAGGTGATCAGCTGCAGGCCGGCGTCCGGGAAGCCGGTGCCGGCGCCGTACAGCGACTCGTAACGCGCCTCGAAGTCCCGGCCGAGCCGTTCGACGTCGTCGGCCGTGAGGGTCCCGGCGGCCACCGGCGTGGAGACCTCGGCCAGCTGCATCGTGTAGCGCAGGTCGGCCTCGCGTTCGTAGCGGGTGCCGGAGAAGCGCAGGTCCTGGTCGGCGAGCCGGGCGGCGAGCTCGGCCTCCAGCTCCGCGAATACCGCGTTCACCGTGCCCGCGTCGACCGGCATCGGGGCCGGCTGGGAGCGCTCCGCGGTGAGCACGATGTCCGACGCGGCCAGGCCGTACGCCGAGAACACCGCGGCGGTGGAGCCGAGCGGGACCACGACCTCCCGGATGCCGAGATCGGCCGAGTAGCTCGCGCAGTGCATCGGCCCGGCCCCGCCGAAGGCGTACAGGGTGAACGCGCGGGGGTCGTGCCCGGAGTTGACGACGACCTTGCGGACGAGGTCGGCGGTCTGCGCGTTCTGGATCGCGTAGATCGCGGCCGCGGCGTCGTCGACGCCCATCCCGAGCGGGGTGGCGACGACCTTGTCGATCGCGTCCCGGGCGGCGTCGACGTCGAGCTTCTTGCGCCCGCCCAGGAAGTTGTCCGGGTTGACGATGCCGAGCACCAGGTCGGCGTCGGTGACGGTGGGTTCCCAGCCGCCCTCCCCGTAGCAGGCGGGGCCGGGCCGGGCGCCCGCGCTGCGGGGCCCGACCTTGAGGTTGCCGGCCGGGTCCACCCAGGCGATCGCACCGCCGCCGGCGCCGATGGTGTGCACGTCGACCGTGGGTGAGCTGATCGCGTACTGGTTGAGCACCGTCGACGTGGTGGTCACCGGGCTGCCGTCGACGACCAGCCCGACCAGGAACGTGGTGCCGCCCATGTCCGTGGAGATCACCTTGTCGGTGCCCAGGGTGGCGGCCATCCGGGTGCAGCCGACGACGCCGCCGGTGAGCACCGACCCGATCGTGGTGATCGCCCGGGAAGGGGCGTCGGCGGCGCTGACGCAGCCTCCGGAGCCCTGCATGACCAGCAGTGCCCCGGTGAACCCGCGCTCGCGCAGCCGGGCCTCCAGCGGGCGCAGGTAGCCGCCCAGCCGGGGGCCGACCTGGGTGTTCATGATCGTGGTGACGCTGCGGGCGTACTCCCGGATCCGCGGCGAGACCTCGCTGGACAGCGCGACGTAGAGGCCCGGCGCCTCCTCGGCGATCAGCTCGCGGATCCGCTGCTCGTGGGCCGGGTTCCGGAACGACCACAGCAGCGACACCGCGATCGCCTCGATGCCGTCGGCGACCAGCTCGCGGACCGCGGCCCGCACGCCCGCCTCGTCCAGCGGCACGATCACGGCGCCCTTGTGGTCGATCCGCTCGTCGATCTCGACGATCCGGTGGCGCGGGACCAGCCCGGCCGGCTTGCCGGTGCGGGCCATCTGCTGCACCTCGTCGGCGCCGAGCCCGGCGTAGCGGCCCTCCAGGTTCATGATGCTGATCGAGTCGGCGTGCCCGCGGGTGGTCAGGAACCCGACGTCGGCGACGTCCCCGGTGACCAGGGAGTTCAACGTGGAGGTGGTGCCGTGCACGATGTAGTCGGTGTCGGCGAGCAGCTCGGCCACACCCAGGCCGAGCTCGTCGGCCAGGCCGTCGACGGCGTTCAGGAAGCCCTCGGCGAAGTCGGGCGGGGTGGACGGGGTCTTGGCGGCGGCGAGCCGGTTGTGCTGGTCCGCGGCGAAGGCATCGGTGAAGGTGCCGCCGGTGTCGATGCCGATGACGTACGGCATGGTTCGCTCCTCTCGGTGCCGGACGGCACCGGTCAGTTCGGATGCGCAGCTCCGCAGGCTCCGTGCTCAGTACCGATGCGCAGCTCCGCAGGCTCCGTGCTCAGTACATGACGTTGACGGCCTTCAGCTCCGTGTAGCCGAGCAGCTCCTCGAGGCTCTCCTCGCGGCCGATCCCGGAGCCCTTCATGCCGCCGAACGGCACGTTCGGGAAGTGCCGGGACGAACCGTTGATCCACGTGAAGCCGGCCTCGAGGGCGTCGACGACACGGTGCGCGCGGCTCACGTCCCGGGTCCAGACGCTCGCGGTCAGCCCGTAGCGGACGCCGTTGGCGATCTCGACGGCCTCCGCCTCGCCGTCGAAGCCGATCACCGACAGCAGCGGGCCGAAGACCTCCTCCTGCGCGATCCGGGAGTCCGGTGCGACCCCGGTGAAGACGGTCGGCGCGACGAACAGGCCGCGGTCCTGCCCGGGCGGGCGCCCGCCGCCGGTGACGACCTGCGCCCCGCCCGCGCGGGCGATGTCGATGTAGGACAGCGATTTCTCGTACTGGGCGCGGTTGATCATCGTGCCCTGCTCGGTGGCCTCGTCGAACGGGTCGCCGATCCGGCGCCGCTCGATCCGCTCCACGACCCGCCGGACCAGCTCGTCGTGTACCTCGTGCTGGACGAGCAGCCGGGAGTTCGAGCCGCAGGACTGGCCGGACCAGGTGAAGTTCATGCCGGCGACGGCGCCGTCGGCAGCGGCGTCCAGGTCGGCGTCGGCGAACACCACCATCGCGTTCTTGCCGCCGAGCTCGAGCGTGACGTCCTTGACCCCGGTCTCCGCGGCCGCCCGTTGGATGGCCCGCCCGGTGGCCTCGGAGCCGATGAACCCGATCCGGCGCACCAGCTCGTGCCGGACCAGGGCGTCCGGCACCGTGGGGCCGTCGCCGACCACGACCGAGAGCACGCCGGGCGGGAAGATCCCGGCGGCCAGCTCGGCCATCCGCATCGCGGACAGCGGCGCGACCTCCGGCGGCTTGAGGATCGTCGGATTGCCCGCCACCAGCGGTGCCGCGACCTTGCAGGCGAACATCAGCGGGTGGTTGTAGGGCACGATCCGGGCGACGACGCCGACCGGCTCGCGCACCGTGACGTGCAGGCCGCCGGGGCCCGGGATGGTGCTGCCCTTCAGCTCGAGCACCTGCCCGGCGAACATCCGCAGGCTCGCGACGCCGGCCGCGACGTCCGCGCGGGAGTTCGAGATCGGCGAGCCGGCGTCGGCGGTGTCGAGCAGCGCGAGCTCCTCGCCGTGCGCCTCGATCGCGTCGGCCAGCGCGCACACCAGCCGGGCCCGCTCGGCCGGCGGGGTGGCCCGCCAGCCGGCGCGCGCGGCGTGCGCGGCCTGCACCGCGGCGTCGACGTCGGCGGCGTCGCCGTCCGGGACCTCGGCGATGGCGGTCTCGGTGTACGGGCTGGTCCGGGTGTAGGTCGCCCCGCTGCGGGCCGCGGCGAGGGCGCCGCCGACGAGCATCGGCCAGTCACGGTCGAGCAGTGCGGCGACCTGCGGCGGGAGCGGGTGGGTGGCCACCTCGGTCATGACGGGTCTCCTTCCGGGGGCCGGTCGGTGCTCATGCGGGCAGCCGGCGGACGAGGTGGTCCCAGACGGCGTGCACGGCACGCGGGGGGTAGATGTGGGCGCGCTTGTCGGCGGCCTCGGCGGCGTCCGACCAGCCCGGCCAGCCGCCGAAGGCGTGGGTGAGCATCTGCTGATGGCAGGCCCGCTCCAGCACGACGGCGCGGACGACGGCGGTGGGCAGGTCGGGCCCGACCGTGACGATCCCGTGGTGGACCAGGAACAGCGCGTCCGCCTCACCGAGCTCGGCGGCGACCTGCTTGCCGAGCTCCGGGGTGAGGATCAGGTCGGCGGTCGCGGTGAAGCGGGGCACCGCGGGCGGGACGAACATCGTCGCAGCGTGGCTGACGGGCCGTAGCGGCTGCCCGGTCGCGGCCAGCGCGACGGCATGCGGTGGGTGGGTGTGGACGACGGCACCGGCGTCCGGCCGGGCGGCGAGGATCTCGGTGTGGATCGGGTACTCGCTGTGCCGGGCGCCGTCACCTGCCAGCACCGTCCCGGCGGGGTCGACCAGGTGGACGCGTTCGGGGGTGACCTCGCCGAGGCCCCACTCGGCCGACTTGATCCAGATTCCCTGGTCGTCGCGGGCCGAGGCGTGACCCCAGATCAGGTCGTCCTGGCCCTGGCTCGCGAGCACGCGGGAGGCGGTGGCGACCAGCGTGCGGACGTCTTCCGTCATCGGTGACGTGTCCTCTCTCCGGCGGGATGACGCGGCGAGAGTACGAGCCGTCAGAGTCTTCGGTCGAGACTTTCTGTTCTGCTCAGCAGAAACTAGGCGAGGATCCCGGACAGCCGGGCGACGGCGGCGCCGAGCAGCCCGGCGTGCGCCCGTTCCACCGCGGGGGTCGACCGGACCGCCGGCGTCGCGACGCTGAGCCCGCAGCGCAGGCCGAGCGCGGCGACCTCGGTCCCGACCCCGACCGAGCAGACGCCGGGCTCCATCTCGCCGCGGTTGCGGGCCCAGCCCCGCGCGCGGGTCCGTCCCAGCTCGGCCAGCAGGCGGTCGAGGTCGACGATCGTCGCCGGGGTCTGAGCCCGCAGCTCGCGGCCGGCGTAGAGCTCCCGGACCCGGTCGTCGTCGTAGGTGGCGAGCATGGCCTTGCCCAGGCTCGTCGCGTGCGCCGGGGTCAGCCGGCCGACCCGGCCGGTCACCCGCAGCGCCGCCGGCGACTCGACGACGTCGAGGTAGCGCACCGCGGTCCCGGACAGCACCCCGAGGTGCACGGTCTCGCCGGTCTCCTCGGCGAGCCGCTCCAGCACGGGGCGGACGGCCCGGGCGACGTCGAAGGAGTCGGCGGCGGCCGCCGCGATGCCGAACAGCGCCGGGCCGGGGCGGTAGGCCCGGGTGTCCGGGTCCTGCACCGCGAAGCCGCGGTAGACCAGCATCGCCATCAGCCGGTGGGCCGTCGACTGCCCGACGCCCAGGTGCGCGCGCACCTCGGAGAGCTTCAGCTCCCGCCGGTCGGCGAGCTGGGTGAGCACCTGCAGGGTGCGGTCGACCGACTCGATCGGGTACTGCGGGGCGGGTGGCCCGGCGGGGCTTCCGGACATCGGACCAGCCTACCGAGCGCCGCCGGGCATCGACGCCGCCCAGTCCAGGTCGCGGCCGACCCGCTCGGCCGTGGCGACGACGGCGCGCCCCCACTCCGGGAGCCGGTCGCGGCGGTAGCGCACGGTCGGCATCGCCAGCGAGACACCGGCCGGGCCGGGACCTGCCGACACCGTCCCGGGCACCGCGGCGCCGACCGCGATGAGCCCGGTCTCGGTGCGCTGGTCGTTCACCGCGAACCCGCGCCGCCGCACCCGCCGCAGGTCCCGCAGGAGCACGTCCGGGTCGGTCACCGCCGAGCCGGCGTAGAGCTCCCGCACCGCGGCCTCGGTACGGGTGGCGAGCACCGCCCGTCCGGCGGACACCAGGTGTGCCGGCAGGGTCCGGCCCTCCCGGTCGCCGACGCGCAGCACCTGGTCGCACTCGACCGTGGCCACGAACCGTGCCTGGTCGCCGAGCACGACGACCAGGTTCGCGGTCTCGCCGGTGGTGGCGGTGAGGCCATGCAGGTGCGGCACCGCGATCCGGCGCAGATCGGCGACCGGTTCGGGAACCGTCGGGCGACGCAGTAGCGGGCCTGCGACGTAGCGGCGCCGGTCGTCCTGCTCGGCGAAGTCGCGGTAGACCAGCATCGCCAGCAACCGGTGCGCGGTGGAGCGGGACACCCCGAGGCGCTCGGCGGCGTCGGTGATCCGCAGTGACCCCTCCTGCAGCAGGATCGTCGCCAGGTGCAGGGCATGGTCGACCGAGTCGATCCCGTAGGCCGGCTTGTTCTTCATGGCAGAACGAGAGTCTTGTCAGCGGATGTCGTTGTCAAGGGGCGCGCGCCGCGACCGGCCCCACGAACCGCGCAGAACCGGCGCGGACCGCCGGGCGGCGTTAGCCTGTACGCCACCTTCACCGAGCAACGACGCCGGGGGTGGCGTGATGGCCGACGACGGCCGGTCCGCAGGTGCCGCGACGGCGACCGAGCTCCCGAGCCGCCACCTCCCGGCGGTGCCGTACGCCGACCTCCCGGAACCCCAGGGACTGCGCCGCTACCTCGGCGCGAGCGTCATCCTCACGGCCACCGCACTCGGCTCGGGTGAGCTGGTCCTGTGGCCGTACCTCACGACGCAGGTCGGGCTGGGGATCATCTGGCTCGCCGTCGTGGGCATCACGCTGCAGTTCTTCCTCAACATGGAGGTCGAGCGCTACACCCTGGTCACCGGCGAGACCGCGGTGACCGGGTTCTCCCGGCTGTGGCTGCCGTGGGGTGTGATCTTCGTGCTGGGCGCCGTCCTGCCGAACCTCTGGCCGGGCTGGGCCTCCAGCGGGGCCACCGTCTTCACCTTCATCTTCGACCTCTCCGACTCGGCGGTCCCCGTCGTCGCGACGATCTTCCTCGTGTCGATCGGCCTCGCGATCACGGTGTCGCCGGTGATCTACCAGACCCTGGAGAAGGTCGAGGGCGCGATGGTCGCCCTGATCCTGATCTTCGTCGTGGCGGCGATCGTGGTGGCGACCCGGGGCGACGCCTGGGCGTCCGTGGTCACCGAGATCCCGGACGGGGTGGCCGGTCTCCCCGGCGTCGTCAGCCAGGTCGGGGCGGCGTCGCTGTTCGGCGCCATCGTCTTCGCCGGTGCGGGCGGGGCCAACAACCTCGTCCAGAGCAACTACATCCGGGACAAGGGCATGGGGATGGGCGTGCGGATCCCCAACATCGTCTCCCCCGTCACCGGCCAGGAGGTCGCGGCGCCGTCGCTGGGGTTCATGGCCTCCCCCACCCCGGAGAACGAACGGCGGTGGCGGCAGTGGTGGCGGGTCGCGAACCAGGAGCAGCTCCTCACGTTCTGGTTCATCGGCGCGCTGCTGCTGGTCTCGCTGGCCGTGCTGGTGTTCTCCACGGTCGGGGTGGATCCCACGCTCGAATCCGAGCTCACGTTCATCCAGGCCGAGGGCCAGGCGCTCGGCACGCTGATCGCCCCGTGGTTCGCGACGGCGTTCTACGTCGCCGGCTTCCTCATGCTGTTCTCCACGAACATCGGCGTGATCGACTACGTCAGCCGCCTCGCCGGGGACTCGCTGAAGATCAGCTTCCTCAAGGAGAGCAGCTTCTGGAGCGAGAGCAAGATCTACATCACGGTCGTGTGGATCATGATCGTGGTGGGATCCGGGATCATCTGGACCGGCATCGAACCGGTCGTGCTCCTGGTCATCGCCTCGGCCGGCGGCGGTTTCGTGATGGCCTTCTACTCCGTCCTGCTCATCATGATCAACCGGAGGTTCCTGCCGCCGTTCGCCCGGCTAGCCGGGTGGCGGCTGCCGGTGATGGTGGTCGTCGCGCTGTTCTACGTCGCCTTCTCGGTGTTCCTGATCTACCAGATGGTCACCGCGGGACCGGCCTCCGTGGCCTGACGAGGAGGTGGGTGCCGTGCCGGGAACGCTGCGCAGGCTCTGGCTGACGCTGCTGCTCGCGCTGACGATCTTCGCGGTGCTCACCTCGGTCGCCTACGCGACGGGGCTGCTCGGGTGATCCGCGGGAGGTCGGTGCCCGCGGACACCGAGCCGCGCACCCCACCGCTCACCGGGCGGATTCGCGCCGATCGATGAGGAAGGCGCTGACGAGACGCACGTTCTCGCCCGGGCGGGGGCCAGATCGTGCAGATCGACGAACTGCGACCAGCCGGGACGCACGCTACCGCCCCCACCAGGGCAACACCGTGCAGATCGACGAACGACGCTCCACCGAGCCGCACCGTATCGCCCTCGCCGGGGCAAGATCGTGCAGATCGACACGCCGCGACCGTCCGACACGCACGCTACCGCCCTCACCGGGGCCACACCGCGCAGATCGACGAGCCCCGGCCGCCCGACCTGCACGTACCTGCCCTCACCGGGGCGACACCGCGCAGATCGACCAGCCCCGACCGGGCGAGACGCACGTATTCGCCGTCACCGGGGCCACCGCGTGCAGATCGCCACGCGCCGGGCCGGGCGGGGAGCGCGTTCTCGCCCCACCCGGGGCGGCGGCGGGCTGATCGACAGCGCCCCCACCGGGCGTCCGGCGCGTGGAAGCGCAACGGGACGCGTCACCGGTCGGGCAGGACCTCTCGGGCGAGTTCGGCCAGCGCGCGGCGGTCGTCCTCGAGGGCGATCCGCCCGGCCCCGGTCAGCCGGTAGACGCGCCGGGCCCGGCCGTCCACCACCTGCTGCTCCGACTCGAGCAGCCCGTCACGCTCCAACCGGTGCAGCGTCGGGTACAGCGTGCCCGGGCTGATGTCGTAGCCGTGCGCGGCGAGCTCCTCGCTCATCCACGCGCCGTGGATCTCCCCCTGCGCGGCGTGATGCAGGATGTGCAGCCGCACGGCGCCCCGCTGGAACTCCCGCACCCGCCCTCCCCTGGCGAACCCGATATCGCCGCCCGAGTATCCCACACACTCCTCGGGACCAGATATCGCTTGCCGATATCGGGCAACGATGCCAGACTGGTGAGCCTCACTCCGACGGAGGGATCCGTGATGGACGTCGTGAACGTGCGCTACATCGTCGAGGACGTCACGGCGTCGATCGACTTCTACACCCGGCACCTCGGGTTCGCCGTCGAGACCGACGTCGCTCCGGGGTTCGCCGTACTGTCCCGCGGCGCGCTGCGCCTCCTGGTCAACGCCGCCGGCGGGCCGGGTGGCGCCTCCCGCGCGATGCCCGACGGGCGCATCCCCGAGCCGGGCGGGTGGAACCGCATCCAGCTCATCGTCACCGACCTGGGCGCCGAGGTGGACCGGCTGCGGGCAGCGGGTCAGCGCTTCCGCAACGACGTCGTCGTCGGCCGCGGCGGGTCGCAGATCCTGCTCGAGGACCCGGCCGGAAACCTCGTCGAGCTGTTCGAGCCGGCAGCCTGACGCCGCGCCGCCCCCGGGGCGAGGCCGGGCCGGACCCAGAGCGAAGCAGAGCCGGGCGAGGCCGGCCCAGAGCGAAGCCGGGACGAGGCCGGGTACGAGTCAGCGCCCGTACCAGCCCGTGACGCACCCGCTGCGCCGCCCGGCGGCGTCGACCGCGGCGGTGTCGAGCGAGCCGGCCACGGTACGGACCGGCAGCCACGCCGCGCAGTACTCGTGCCCGTAGCGCTCGAGGAAGTCGGCCAGGTCCTCGGAGGACACGGCCGGCTCGTCGACGCGCGGCTGGATCCTGGCGAGCCGGCGCGCCGGGGACAGGCCGTGCTCGCGCAGCACCTCGGCCGCGGCGCCCTCGACCGCATCGCCGCATTCGGCGAGCACCACGATCCCGAGCCGGGGTCCGTCGGGCCGGAAATGCCGGCGGAGGAACTGCAATGCGGCAGTGCGGTCGCGGTCCATCCACCGACGATAGCAAGTACTAGACACCGCAGCGGACTGTGATGTAACTTGCTGTGGCCGCGTTCACAGCGGCACGTCGGCCCGCCGCGACGGCGCGGACGCACAGGAGGTGCGTGAATGACGGAGAATCAGGTGCGAGGTCCGGTGGAGGAAACCGGCGACGCGTCGACCACGGGAGCGGAGAATGCGCGGCGCCGACGATCGGTGTTCCTGGTCGCAGCCGGAGCGACGACCCTCGAGTACTACGATTTCATGCTCTACGGCCTCGTCGCGTCACTGATCTTCGGCCAGGTGTTCTTCCCGGTCTCGAACCCGGTCATGGGGACATTGCTCGCCCTGGGCAGCTTCGGGGTCGGGTTCGTGGCGCGGCCGCTCGGCGGCGTGCTCGCCGGTTACTGGGGCGACCGGCACGGCCGCCGCCCGGTCCTGATCGCCTCCATGGTCGCCATGGGGTGTTCCACCGTCCTGGTCGGACTCCTGCCCGGCTACGACCGGATCGGGCTGTGGGCCCCGGTCCTGCTCGTGCTCCTGCGCCTCGTCCAGGGACTGGCCGCCGGCGGCGAGAGCGGCGGGGCCGTCGTGTACGGCGTGGAGTCGGCCCCGCGCAACCAGCGCGGCGTCTACGGCAGCTTCTCCGGTATGGGGCAGAGCCTGGGCGCGCTCCTCGCCATGGTGGTGTTCCTCCTGGTCTCCTCGGTGATGTCGGAGGAGGCGCTGACCGCGTGGGGCTGGCGGATCCCGTTCCTCATCGGCGGCGTGCTCACCCTCGTCGGCATCGTGCCGCTGCTCCGGACACCGGACACCCGGGAGTTCGCGACGCAGGTCGAGAAGGTGGAGGCACGGCAGCGGCGCCCGCTGCGGATCCTGTTCCGGCAGCATCCGCGCGCGCTGCTCCTGGCGACCGGCCTGAGCCTCGGCACCAACGGAACGATCTACATCCTGCTGACCTACGCGGTCTTCTACGCCAAGGACCACGGCTGGGCCACGTCCCAGACGGTGCTCGGGCAGGTCGTGCTCACCGCGTCGGTGACCGGGTGCATCCTCTTCGCGGGCGTGCTGACCGACCGGTTCGGCGCCGCCCGGCTCATCGTCGTCGCCGGCGTCGCCATGGCCGTCTTCAATTTCGTGCTGTTCGGTGCACTTTCCGGGGAAAGCGTCGTCGCATTCTTCGTCGTGTTCGCCGTGGCCGGTGCGATCGACTCGTTCATCACCGGGTGCACTCCTGTGTACTTTGCGAGCCTGTTTCCCGCATCGGCCCGCTACAGCGGCGTCTCCATCACCTATCAGGCCGGGGCGGCACTCAGCGGATTCGCCCCGGCGCTCGCGGTGTTCCTCTACGAGGTGTCCGGCCGCGCAATGTGGTCGGGACCCGTTCTCGGCCTTGTCCTGCTCACCCTGATGGTAACCTGCACGGTGCTTCTCCGGAGCAGCGCGAAACAGCTCGACGACACGACCGGGCAGCTCGCGCCCGGGGAGCGGAGCCGGGCATGAACGACACGTCCACCTGCTCGCCGCGGACCGCGTCACCGGTCCCGCCGGGCAGCCTCCGGGAGACGATGCGCCGGTTCGCCACGGGGGTGGCGGTCGTCGCCACGACCGACCGGGGCTCGACGTACGCGGCCGTCGTGAACTCCTTCACCTCGGTGTCGCTCGAACCGCCGCTCGTGCTCGTGTGCCTCCAGGTGGGATCGCGCACCTGCGAGGCCCTCCAGCGGCGGGGCGCGTTCAGCATCTGCGTCCTCGCCGACGAGCACCGGGAACACTCCCAGCGGCTCGCCCGGTCCCAGCCGACCAGCGACGACGACGCGTTCGAGGTCGTCGACGGCCTGCCGACCATCCGGGGGACGCTGGCCGGCCTGCTGTGCGAGGTGGAGTCGGTGCAGGTGAAGGGCGACCACGTCATCGTCGTCGGCTGCGTGGTCCGCACCCACCATGCGCAGCGCGAACCGCTGGTGTTCTACGACGGGCAGTACCGCATGCTGGACGGTCAGGCCGCGCCCGACTCCGGAGCGGTCACCGCGACGAAGTGAGCAGCCGCCTGGGGCCGCAGGCGCCCGAGGACGTCGCGGTGGACGGCCAGGGCGTCGTCCCGGGCGTCGGCGTGCGGCGTCCACTGGCGCGGGAGCTCCGGATCCAGCTCGGCGAACGACCGGAAGGCGTCCAGCATCT
This sequence comes from Pseudonocardia sp. C8, assembly GCF_014267175.1. Classification (NCBI taxonomy): domain Bacteria; kingdom Bacillati; phylum Actinomycetota; class Actinomycetes; order Pseudonocardiales; family Pseudonocardiaceae; genus Pseudonocardia; species Pseudonocardia sp. C8. The sequence goes on along the minus strand of NZ_JACMTR010000002.1, from coordinate 2,625,029 downwards.
CGGTGCACGCGACGAACGCCTCCTCGTCGGACATCCGGGCTCCCGCGCCGACGTCCCGGTACTTCTCGGTGAACCGCCGGTAGCGCGTGGTGAGCTCGTCGAGCTGCCACAGGTGGCCGAGCAGGGCCGCCGGCACGACGTCGTCGTCGAGGCGGGCCCTGAAGATCGCGACCGCGTCCGCGATCCCGAGCAGCTCGGCGTAGTCCCGGACCTGCCGCAGGTAGTCCCGGGGTGCTGCCCACACGGCGTCCTGCATCTGGCCAAAGCCGTGGAACCGCAGCTGCTTGACGAACTGGGACCGTTCCGGCTTGCGGCTGTCCGGCAGGCCGTGCCACACGAGCGTCCAGGTCGTCGGGGGCTCGTCGGCCGCGACGAGCGAGGCGAGCCGGTTGTCCGCGTCCTCCAGCAGGTGCAGCGTCCGCGGGGTGAGCGTGTAGGACACGGTCCGCCCGTTGCGGTGCGGTTCGGCGAGCCCGCGGTGCACCATGCGGTTCAGGGTGATCCGGGCGGTGACGGTGGCGACGCCGAAGCTCCCGAGCAAGCTCACCAGCCCGCCCGACCACATCGACGCCGTCCGCGGCTCGAGGTAGGCGCCGAACATGCTGAACAGCAGGGACTGCGGCGTCGGGTCGACGAGGTCGTCGCCGGTCGAGGTGGCCACATCAACGTCCTTCGGTCCGCCGGAGTCCGGGGCGTCCGCGCACGGACGCGGACGCGATGCTAGCCCCCCGCTCCCCCGCCGACGCTCGGTCCGGAACGAACAGTTGACAGGGCGGCCCGCTGCTGTGAAACATATTACTATGACCGCGACCTACGAAGCGCCGAGCGCGACCCGCGAACTCGAGTTGCAGGCGCCGACCACGACCGCAGCGGTGCTGGCCAACGCGGACGCGCTGGCGCCGCAGGTCCGCGCCGAGGCCGACCGGTGCGAGTCCGACGCCCGCCTGTCCGAGCCCCTGGCCCGCCTGTTCCGCGCCGCGGGGCTGTTCCAGATGGGATTCCCGGCGAGCCGTGGCGGCCTCGAGATGTCCCTGACCGACCAGCTGTCCGTGGTCACGACGATCTCCGCCGTGGACGCGAGCGCGGGCTGGAACGTCGCCGTGCTGAACGCCTCCGGCTACTACGCCGGCCGGCTCGGCGAGGCGACCTACCACGAGCTGTACCCGACCCGGGACATGCCGACCGGCGGATCGTTCCACCCGCCCGGCCGCGCCGAGATCGTCGACGGCGGCTACCTGGTCAGCGGCCGCTGGGACTGGGGCAGCGGCACGCTGTCCGCCGAGCACGTCGTCGGCGGCTGCCGCGTGTTCCACGACGGCGAGCCGGCCCTGCGCGAGGACGGCCGCCAGCGGCTGCTGGGCGTCTGGCTCCCGCGGCAGGCGGTGCGGCACCTCGACAACTGGCAGGCGCTCGGGATCTGCGGGTCGGGCAGCGGCTCCTACGAGATCACCGAACCCACATTCGTCCCCGCGAGCCACACCTTCGACCGGGAGGCACCGCCGAACCCGGACGCGGACCCGCTCAACAAGCACGTCGGGCTGCTGTTCTTCCCGTTGACCGGGGTCTTCCTGGGCCTCGCCCGGCACGCGGTCGACCTGACCGTCCGGGCCGTGCGGGCGCGCAGCGGCGGCGACCTCGGCCGGCTCGACGCCGCCACCACCCGGGATCTCGGGCAGGCCGCCGGCGAGCTCGACATCGTCGAGCGCGGCATCGTCGAGGTCGCCCGCCGGACCGACGACGCGATCTTCACCCCCGGCCGGGTCCTGGACCCGCTCGAGGAGGCCCGGCTCCGGGTGACGAACACCCAGGCCGGAGAGACCCTGCGGCACGTCGTGGACGTGTGCGGCGACCTGTACGGCTCCCGGTACATCTACCGGTCGGACCCGCTCGAGCGGGTGCTCCGCGACGCGTGGGGCGCGCTGGCGCACTTCGGGGCCAAGCGTTTCCACTGGTCCGGGTACGGCGAGGAGCTCCTGCGCCGCGAGGCCGGCGCGTCGCGCAACGGGCACCGGTCCGGATGAGCCGGCACGCGGGCGTACGGGTGCGGGTGGTCCGGGCCGGCCGGACCCGGTGCGGCCTGGCCGAGGGGGACTACTTCGACGCGGTCGGATCGACGCTGCGGATCCCGAGCGGGCGGCCGTTCTGCCTGCAGGCGATGATGGCGGCCGTCCCCCTGCTCATGTCCCGGACGGAGCCGCACGCCGAGGACCACTGGCTGGAGCGCAAACCGTTCGTCTGCTGCCCCGACCCGCGCGAACGCGTGCTCCTGTCGCTGGACCGGATCGACCCGGACACGGAGCCGTCGTGACCGCCCGGATCCGGTGCACCGTCGAGTCGATGAACTACTCGGCCTGCGCGATGGCGGTCGGCGACCACGTGGACATCGACGAGCGCGGGGTGCACCTGCCCCCGGGACAGAGCTTCTGCTACTTCGCGATCGCGGCCGTCGCCGGCGCGATGAGCGGGCGGCCGGCCGGCGAGTCGCTGCACCGGTGGGCGGCCGGGGAACCCCTGGTCGCCTGCCCGGACCCGCCGGAGGACCTGATCATGCGGGTCCGCCCGCTACCGGAAGGTGAGGACGACCATGACACGTGAGCTGGTACTGAGCGTCCGGGTCGGTGCCGCCGGGCACGGGACCCGCGGGCTGACGACCGCGGCGCTCAACGCCGAGGCCGCGGGCTTCGACCAGGTGTGGGCGGGCAACGACATCTTCGGGCCGCCCGGCATCGCCGGGCTCGCCTCGATGCTGATGTCGACCAGCCGGATCAAGGTCGGTGCCGGCGTCCTGGACCCGGTGTCCCTGCACCCGGCGCAGATCGCGCAGCTCGCGTCGGGGTTCCAGGAGCTGTCCGACGACCGGTTCCTGCTCGGCCTCGGCGCCGGCTCCGACGTGTTCCTCGGGTGGGGCGGCCTCACCCCGATCAAACCCGTGCCCCGGACCCGGCAGGCCGTCATCGCGATCCGGGAGCTCACCCACGGCCGCAGCCCCGCCGGTGTCCCGGGCGCCGGCGACTTCTGGGCGGAGCAGGCCCGGATCCAGCAGCCCCGCCCGGTCCCGATCTACGTGGGCGCGATGGGCCCCCGGATGCTGGAGATGACCGGGCGGTTCGCCGACGGCGCGCTGCCGCTGTGCCTGCCGCCCCGGCAGGCACACCGGGCGCTCGACCAGATCCGCACCGGCGCCGAGAAGGAGGGCCGCTCGGTCGACGACCTGGACGTCGCCGCCTGCATCTGGTGCTCGATCGACGCCGACCCCGACGTGGCCCGCCGGCTGCTCGCGCGGCACATCGCCCACTACAGCGGCTCGCTGAGCACCGACGCCCTCGTCGCGAACGGGCTCGACCCGGACGAGTTCGCCCGGACCCAGCAGCTGGTGCTCGCCGGCGACGAGGACGCGGCGACCGAGACGGTGCTGCGGTCGTCGACGATGCTCGACCTCGGCGTCGTCGGCGGCGCCGCCGAGGTCGTCGAGCAGTGCGCGACGCTGATCGAGGCGGGGGCGCGGCACCTGTCGTTCGGCCCGCCGATGGGGCCGGACCCGCTCGACGCCGTCGCCCTGCTCGGCAAGGAGGTCCTGCCGGTGCTGCGCTCGTCGTTCGACGGCGGGGCGACCGGCCGTTGATCGGGGTGATCGTCGTCGGCGGCGACGTCCCCCGGGTCCCCGGCGACGTCGGCTGCGCCGCGAGCTTCGACCGGCCCGTCGGCTTCGAGCGGGCCGGCCCGGTGTCGATGCAGGACGTGTTCGACGGGCGGGAGCACGCGCTGCTCCCCGCCCTGCTCCGCGCCGGACGGGCGCTCGTCGGCCGGGGCGCCACCGTCCTGGCCACGACGTGCGGGCTGCTGACCCGCGTGCACCGCGAGCTCACCGACCGCCTCGGCGTCCCCGTCGCGACGTCGGCGCTGCTGCAGCTGCCGCAGGTGCTGGCCGTCCTCCCGGCCGGCCGCACGGTCGGCGTCGTCACCGCGCTCGCCGCCCAGCTGACCCCCGAACGCCTGGTCGCGGCCGGGGTCGCCCCGGACCGGCTGGACCGGATCGTCACGATCGACCTCGCCGCGACCGACCACTTCCTGCCCGCCCTGCGCGGCGAGCGGGACTCGCTCGACCTCGCGCGGGCCGAGCAGGAGATCCGTGCGGTCGTCGCCCGCGCCGTCGAGGGCACCGCGGTCGGGGCACTGGTGTCCGAGTGCGCCAACCTCCCGCCCTACAGCGCCGCCCTGCGCGCCGCGACCGGCCTGCCCGTCTGGGACGCCCTGGACCAGATCCGGTGGCTCGCCGCCGGGGGTGGCGCGCCGTCGCGTCCCGCATGACGGGTAGGCGCACACTGTCGCCATGCGCGGTCGCCCCACCGGCCCCACCGGCCCGGTCGTCGCCCGCGCGCTGGGACTGCTCGCCAGCTTCAGCCGGTCCCGCCGCGAGCTGTCGCTCACCGAGCTGTCCGAGATCAACGACATGCCGCTGTCCACGGTGCACCGCCTCGTGGCCGAGCTCGCCGCCTGGGGCGCGCTGGAACGCGGGGACGACGGCCGGTACCGGATCGGGCTGCGGCTGTGGGAGCTCGCGGCGCTCGCGCCGCGCGGGCAGGGGCTGCGCGAGCGTGCGCTGCCGTTCCTCGAGGACCTCTGCCAGATCACCCGGGAGAACGTGCAGCTGGCCGTCCGGGAGGGCACCGAGGTGGTGTTCCTGGAACGGCTGGCCGGCACCGGCGCCGTCCCGGTGTTCAGCCGGGTGGGCGGGCGGTTCGCGCTGACCGCCACCGGTGTGGGGCTGGTGCTGCTGGCGCACGCGCCCCGCGAGGTGCAGGAGGACGTGCTGGCCGGGCGGATCACCCAGTACACCGAGCGCACCGTCACCGATCCGGGGCGGCTGCGCGCCATGCTCGCCGACGTCCGGACCAGCGGGTTCTCGATCAGTGACCGGCAGGTGACGATGGACTCGCTCTCGGTCGGTGCGCCGGTGCACGACCACCGGGGCCAGGTCGTCGCCGCCGTCTCGCTCGTCGTCCGGTACGGGACGAGCTCGCCGCACGCGCTGGCGCCCCTGGTGCGGACGAGTGCCCGCGCCATCAGCAGGGCCCTGTCCGAGGCCGACTGAGCCCGTCCGTCCGAGCGCTTCCATTTTCCGGAAGTCGGCTTCGGGGCGGCCACCCCGGGTGGTGATGCTGGCCGCCGGACGGCCCGCCCACCACGCAGCGGGCCCGAGCAGTCGACAACGGAGTGCTGCCTTGCTTCCTTCTCACCGTCCCGAACCCCGTGGACGTCGCTCATGAGCCGCGACGTGCAGGAACTGATCGACGACGGCCCGATGTCCCGGTTCCAGTGGGGCGCGGTCGCCGTCTGCGTGCTGCTCAACATGCTCGACGGCTTCGACGTCCTCGTCATGGCCTTCACCGGCAAGGCGGTCTCCGCCGAGTGGGGGCTGAGCGGGGCCCAGCTCGGGCTGCTGCTGTCCGCCGGCCTGATCGGCATGGCCGTCGGGTCGATGTTCGTCGCGCCCTGGGCCGACCGCATCGGACGCCGGCCGATGGTGCTGGGCTGCCTCGCCCTGGCCGGCGTCACCATGCTGCTGTCCGCGGCGAGCCAGGCGCCCTGGCAGCTCGGGCTGCTGCGCGTGCTGACCGGGATCGGCATCGGCGGCCTGCTCGCCACCACCAACGTGATCGCGGCCGAGTACGCCTCGACCCGGTGGCGCGGCCTGGCCGTCAGCCTCAACTCGACCGGGTACGCGCTCGGCGCGACCCTCGGCGGGCTGCTCGCCGCCGTCCTCATCGGCGGCTTCGGCTGGCGGTCGGTCTTCCTGGTCGGCGGCGCGGCCACCGTCGCGGTCATCCCGCTGGTGTGGTGGCGGCTGCCCGAGTCCCTGGACTTCCTCGCCACCCGCCGGCCCGTCCGGGCGCTGGAGCGGATCAACGACCTGCTCCGGCGGATGGGGCACCCGCTGCTCGGCGCGCTGCCCGAGCACAGCGCCGTCCCGTCCGGGGTGGGCGCCGGCTACCGGGAGCTGCTGGCCGCCCGGCTGCGGCGCACGACGCTCGTGCTGTGGGTGGTGTTCTTCTGCATCATGGCCGGCTTCTACTTCGTCACGAGCTGGACGCCGACCCTGCTCACCGAGGCCGGCCTGTCCCCCACCGCCGGCATCGCCGGCGGGACCCTGCTGAACGTCGGCGGCATCTTCGGGGCGACGCTGCTGGGCCTGCTGGCCGCGCGCTTCGCGCTGCGCCACGTCCTGACCGGCTACCTGGTCACGGCCGCGGCCCTGCTCGCGGTCTTCATCACGACGACGTCGTCGCTGGCGTCCGCGTTCGCCGTCGCCGTGGTCATCGGCGTCGTCGTCAACGGGTGCGTCGCCGGGCTGTACGCGCTGACCCCGACCGTCTACGCACCGGCGGTCCGCACCACCGGGGTCGGGACCGGCCTGGCCATCGGCCGGGCCGGCGCCATCCTCGCCCCGACCCTGGCCGGCACGCTGCTCGACGGCGGCTGGACCCCGCACCAGCTCTACCTGCTGTTCGCCGGGGTCTTCCTCCTCACCGCGGCCATGCTGCTGCTCCTGCGGCCGACCCCGACGTCCGCGGCCGCCCCGCCCACCACGATCCGAGCCGAAGGGGCCTCCTCGTGAGCACCATCCCGCGCAACCAGTGGTACGTCGCCGCGTACTCCTCCGAGATCACCCACGAGCTGTTCGCCCGGACCGTCTGCGGCGAGCCGATCCTGTTCTGGCGCACCGAGGACGGCACCGTCGTCGCGCACTCCGACCGCTGCGTGCACCGCCGGTTCCCGCTGTCGCAGGCCCCGTCGAGGCTGGTCGGCGACACGGTCGTGTGCGGCTACCACGGGTTCACCTACGGGCCCGACGGCCGCTGCGTGGCGGTGCCGGGGCAGACCCGTGTGCCGCGCACCGCCCGCCTGACCGCCTACCCGGTCGTCGAGCTCGACTCGCTGGTCTGGCTCTGGATCGGCGACCCGGCCGAGGCCGACGAGGGCCGGATCCCGCGGGCGTCCTACCTGGACTCGCCGGGCTACACGACGGTGCGCGGGAGGGAGCCGCTGGCCGCACGGTTCTCGCTGCTGGTCGACAACCTGCTCGACCTCTCGCACGAGACCTACCTGCACGGCGGCTACATCGGCACGCCCGAGGTCGCGGACACCCCGATCACCACCGAGGTCGACGACGAGGCCGGCGTCGTCTACGTCTCCCGCCACATGGACGACGCCGAGTGCCCGCCGTTCTACGAGCGCTCCACCGGCCTGTCCGGGCGCATCAGCCGCTGGCAGGACATCGAGTACACCCCGCCGTGCCTGTACAAGCTGCACTCGCGGATCGCCCCGGTCGGGTCGGTGCCGAATCCCGACGGCAGCGACCCGGACGCGTTCCACGTCGAGGTGGTCTACGCGATCACCCCGGAGACCGAGCACTCCACGCACGACTTCTGGCTGGTCGCCCGCGACTTCGCCCTCGACGACACCGGGGTCTCGGAGTTCCTGGCCGAGAACAACCGCACGGTGGTGCTGCAGGACGTCGAGGCGCTCGACGTGCTCGAGCAGGTGATCCAGCGCGAACCCGAGGGCTACCAGGAGCTGTCGATCAACATCGACACCGGTGGCCTCGCCGCGCGCCGGATGCTCGCCCGCATGGCCGGGCAGGCCCCGCGCAACGCCCCCGCGGCCCCGGCCCGATGAGCGGGGACATCCCCGAGGCCCCGCCGGTCCTCGACGGCGAGCGGGTCTACCGCATCCACTGGGTACTGGGCACCGACCTGCTCCGCGCGGTCTGCCACTGCGGCGCCACCCGCGACTTCGAGGACCCGGTCGCGCTGTGGGAGTGGCTGCTCGGCCACCCCGACGACCACACCGAGCGCGCCGCCCGGGCGAACGTCCCACCGCGCGCGGCGCTCACCCCCGCCTAGGGACGAGGAGCTGCCATGACGACCGACGACCGCACCGAGCACGAGCTCGACCTGGTGCTGGACAAGAAGGAGGAGCTGGCCGACGGGGTCGTTCAGCTGACGCTGCGCGCCCCGGACGGGGCCGACCTGCCCGCCTGGGAACCGGGCGCGCACGTCGACCTGGTCCTCACCGGCGAGCTCACCCGGCAGTACTCGCTGTGCGGCGACCCCGCGGAACGCGCCGTCCTGCAGGTCGCGGTGCTGCGCGAGCCGGACGGGCGCGGCGGGTCCGCCCACGTCCACGACCACCTCGCCGAGGGCGACACCGTACGGGTGCGCGGGCCCCGCAACCACTTCGCGCTGGCACCGGCCCGCCGGTACGTGTTCGTCGCCGGCGGGATCGGGATCACCCCGATCCTGCCGATGGTCGCCCGCGCCGAGGCGTCCGGTGCCGGCTGGCGGCTGGTGTACGGCGGCCGGACCCGCGCGTCGATGGCGTTCCGGGACCGCCTCGAACGCCTGTACCCGGGCCGGGTGGAGATCTGCCCGGCCGACGAGGCCGGCCTGCTCGACCTGGCGACGATCCTGGCCGAGCCGGGCGCGACGGCGGACGACGTGGCCGTCTACTGCTGCGGGCCCGAGCCGCTGCTGGCCGCGGTCGAGGAACGCTGCGCGCACTGGCCCCGGGGCGCGCTCCACGTGGAACGGTTCGCGGCCCGGGCCGGCGCGACCGACGGGCCCACCGGGTCCTTCGAGGTCGAGCTGGCGCAGTCCGGCACGACGCTGACCGTCCCCGCCGACCGGTCGATCCTCGACGTCGTCGAGGAGGCGGGGCTGCCGGTGCTGTCGTCCTGCCAGGACGGCATCTGCGGGACCTGCGAGACCGGCGTCCTGTCCGGCGAGGTGGACCACCGGGACTCGGTGCTCACCGACGAGGAACGGGAGGCCCACGACGTGATGATGATCTGCGTGTCCCGGGCCCGGTGCCCCCGGCTCGTGCTCGACCTCTGACCCGCGCTGGTCATCGCATCAGAGCCGGATCAGGCGCCGTTCCACCGCGGCGCTCACCGCGGCCGTCCGGCTGTCCACGCCGAGCTTGGCGTAGATGTGCACGAGATGGGTCTTCACCGTCGCCTCGCTGAGGAACAGCCGGCGCGCCAGGTCCCGGTTGCTCAGACCCTGCGCGAGCAGCTCGAGGATCTCGACCTCGCGCGCGCTCAGCGACCGCTCGGGGGCGCGGCTGTGCTGCAGCAGGCGCGAGGCGATCTCCGGGGACAGCATCGTCTGGCCCTGCGCGGTGGCGCGGATCGCCTGGAACAGCACCTCCGGCTGGCCGGCCTTGAGCAGGTACCCGGTCGCCCCGGCGTCGACGGCGCGGGTGATGTCGGTGTCGGCGTCGTAGGTGGTCAGCACCAGCACCCGGGGCGGGTGCTCCAGCGCCCGCAGCCGTCGGGTCGCCTCGACCCCCTCGACGCCGTCGCCGAGCTGGAGGTCCATCAGCACCACGTCGGGGTGCCGGGTGCTCGCCTGCTGGAGCGCCTCGGCGGCGGTCCCCGCCTCGCCGACCACCTCGAGGCCGGCCACGCCGGTGAGCAGTGCCCGCAGCCCGGCGCGGACCACGGGGTGGTCGTCGACCACCAGCACCCGCACCACGCCGGTCACGCGCCACCTCCCACCGGCAGGGTCACGGCCACGGCCGTCCCGTCGCCGGGCCGGCTCTCGACGGCCACCGTGCCGCCGAGCTGCTCCACCCGCACCCGCATCGCGGAGAGGCCGAACCCGCGGCCCGTCCCGCGCGGTGGGTCGGCCGGGTCGAACCCGACGCCGTCGTCGCGGACGTCCAGCATCACCGCATCCTCCAGGTAGGTCAGCGTCACCGCGGCGAGGCGGGCCGCACTGTGCTCGCGGACGTTCGCCAGCGCGCCCTGCGCGACCCGCAACAGCACCGCGTCCCGGTCCCCGCCGGTCGGCAGCGGGTCGCCCACCACCTCGACGCGCACGTCCACACCGGACTCGGCTGTCGTCCGCCCTGCCAGCTCGCGCAGCGCCTCGGGCAGCGACGTCCGGTCGAGCGCCGCCGGCGCGAGCCCGCGGACGAACCGGCGCGCCTCGGCGAGGTTGTCCTCCGCGACCTGGCCGGCACGCCGCACGTGCTCGTGGGTGTCGCCGTCCCGTTCGGCCGCCTGCAGCAGCATCCGGATGCTGGACAGCCCCTGGGCGATGGTGTCGTGGATCTCGCCGGCCAGCCGTGCGCGTTCCCAGCTGATACCGGCGGCGCGCTGGGCGTCGGCCAGCTCGCCCCGGGTCCGCACCAGCTCCTCGATCAGCGCCTCGCGCCGCTCGTTCTCCCGGCGCAGCTCCAGGAACACCGCCGTGGCCATCGTCGCCACCGCCATCGGCACGAGCACCTCGATCAGGTCGACCTCGGCGGCCAGGCGCAGCTGCGCGAAGATCACCGTGGCGGTCAGCAGCACGACGGCGACGATCAGCGGCCGGGGCCGCAGCAGCCGCAGGCAGACGAAGAACAGCGGGACCGCGCACCAGCTGAAGCTGGGCGCCGCGAGGACCAGCGCGCACCACACGGCGATCACCGCGGCCGGCCACACGTGCCGCACGTGCCGGTGGGTCTCCCCCACGACCAGCCCGAGGACGTAGACGGCGACCAGTCCGGCGGAGAGCCCGAGCACCAGCGGGGTCAGGCCCGCCGCGCCGTGCCCCGAGACGTAGCGCCACGCCGACGACGCGAGCAGCACGAAGAAGCCCACGTGCATGGCGCGGTAGAGCCGGCCCCCGGGTGGCGGCGCCGGCCGCTCGATCACGCTCGTCCTCGCATCCGACCCAACGTAGGCCGGTCGCGGCCGGCCGGCATCGATGGATCGGTTGATCCGTGGTCCACCGTGCGGTGCCCCGGGACGATCCGTCCCGACGATGGCGGGGGCCCGCTCCCGGCCGAGGCTGGAGGCACAGCGCATCCCAGCGAAGGAGATCCCGATGCCGACCACCTCCCGTACCCGCCTCGTCGCCGGCACCCTGCTCGGCCTCGCCGTCCTCGGCGGCACCACCGGGCTGACCGCCGCGCATGCGGCCGCGGCCCCGCCGCCGCAGCCGCCGGCCGCGGTCGTCCAGCAGCCGGTGCTCGGGATCGACGCCGCGACGAAGGCCGCCCACGCCGCACTGGACGCCGCCGAGGCCGAGGGGCAGCGGGTCACGGTGTCGATCGTGGACCGGGCGGGCAACGAGCGGGTACGGCTGACCGGCGACGGTGCCGGCCCGCAGAGCGGCGAGTCGGCCCGGCGGAAGGCGTTCACCGCAGTGGCCTGGGGCCGGGCCACCTCCGAGCTGAGCGGGCAGGTCGGCGGGAACGGGGCGACGCTGCGGGACATCCCCGGCACCCTGTTCCTGGCCGGTGGCGTCCCGGTGATCGCCGGGTCGCCGATCGCCGGGATCGGGGTCGCCGGGGCGCCCAGCGGGGACCTCGACGAGGAGTTCGCCCGCGCCGGCCTGGACGCCGTCCGGGCCGACCTGCGGTGACCGCCGCCCGGGGGCCGGAGAATGATGTGACCGTGGGCGGCAGGACCGGCATGCTCGGCAGGGTCGTGCTCGGTGTGCTCACCGCCGCCGCGCTCGCCGCCTGCGCGCCGGCGCCACCCCCACCGGTGACGCCCGCCGGGCCACCCGCGCAGGGGGTGCAGCCGGTCCCGCCCGTGCCGCGGTCCCGAGACGCCGGGAGGAACCCGATGGTCGATCAGCAGCTCCTCCGCGCCGCCGCGGCCGGCGCGCTCGACCAGGTCCGTGCCGCGCTCGCGGCGGGCGCCGACGTCGAGGCCCGCGACGTGCACCGGCGCACCCCGCTGCTCCTGGCGGCGCTGGGCGACCACGTCGAGGTGGCCCGGGAGCTCGTCCGGGCCGGCGCCGACCCCGACGCCCAGGACGACCGCCGGGACAGCGCGTTCCTGGTGACCGGGGTGACCGGCAGCGTCGCCATGCTCGAGGCCCTGCTGCCCGCAGGCCCCGACCTCACGGTGACCAACCGGTTCGGCGGCACCGCGCTCATCCCGGCCTGCGAGCGCGGCCACGTCGACTACGTGCGCGCCGTACTCCGCACCGGGATCGACGTCGACCACGTCAACGACCTGGGGTGGACGGCGCTGCTGGAGGCCGTGGTGCTCGGCGACGGCGGTCCGCGCCACCAGGAGATCGTGCGGCTGCTCCTCGACGCCGGGGCCGACCCGGGCATCCCGGACCGGGACGGCGTGACCGCTCTCCGGCACGCGGAGAGCGCCGGTCACACCGGGATCGCCGAGCTCATCCGCTCCGCGACCTGACCGGGCGGGTGCCGGCTCCGCGCGGCCGGCGGACCCTCACCAGCGGCCGCGGCGGTTCGGGATCCGGGCCGCGAGCACGCCGGCCAGTGCCAGCACGACCGCGAGGGCGGCGAAGGTGATCGCGCCGGCCCGGCCGGGGTCGCTGCTGGCCGTGATCACCGCGGTCATCACCGACACCGCGGCGATCCCGCCCACCTGGCGGAACATGATCCGCAGGCCGGACACCGCCGCGACCTCGCCGGGTACCAGGTGCATGCCGGCGTTGTTCGCCGCCGGTCCGGCCACCCCGGTGCCCAGCCCCAGCAGGGTCGCCGCCCCGAGCAGCCACACCGCCGGGTCCCCGGCCGGCGGCGCGACCGCCGTCGCCACCATCCCGGCCACGATCCCGACCAGCCCGACCAGCAGCAACGGCCGGAACCCCGCCCGACGCAGCAGCGCCACCGACGCACCCGACCCGATGATCGTCCCCACCGCGCGGCCCGCCAGCAGCGCGCCCGCGACGAACGCCGGCAGCTCGTAGCGGACCTGGGCGTACAACGGCAGCGTCGCCGAGAAGCCGATCACCACGGCCCCGAACACCACGTTGGTGACGTTCATGATCCCCAGCCCGCGCCCGGCCAGCAGCCGCACCGGCACCACCGCGTCCGCCCGCCGCCGGGAGTGCCGCACGAACGCCGCGCCCGCCCCGGCCGCCACCACCGCGGCCAGCACCGTCACCACCGGCCCCGAACCCGGCGAACCCAGCCGGGTGATCGTCAGCATCACCGCCAGCAGGGCGATCACGAGCAGGGCGATCCCGGCCCCGTCGACCCGCCCGGTCCGCCGGTGCGGCGGGTCGTCGACCAGCGCCAGCCCGGCCGTCACCAGCACGATCCCGAGCGGCACGTTCACCAGGAAGATCCCGTGCCAGGACCAGGTGGTGAGCACCAGCCCGCCCAGCAGCGGGCCGAGGATCGCGCCGATCGGGAACACGCTGGTGAACAGCGCCAGCGCGCGGTCGCGGTCGCGGCCGAACTGGTGCGCGACCACGCCGTTGGCCGCCGGCAGCATCACGCCCCCGGCCAGGCCCTGCACCAGCCGGCAGGCGATCAGCACCCCGATCGACGGGCTCAACGCGCTCAGCCCCGACATCAGCGTGAACACCGCGACGCCGGCCAGGAACATCCGGCGCCCGCCGAACCGGTCCGAGAGCCAGCCGCCCAGCGGGAGCGCCAGGATCTGCCCGACCGCCGCCACCGTGATCACCCAGCCGGTCCAGGCGAGCTCGGACCCGAGGTCGCGGCCGATCGTCGTCAACGCGGTGGCGACCGACGTCTGGTCCAGCGAGAACATCAGCAGCGCCAGCCCGACGACCGCGAACACCAGGTGCCGGCGCGGGCGCGGCGGATCCCCCGGGCCGGCTCCCGGCCGGCCGGTCTCGTGGACGGTGTCGGTCACGGGGTGCACCACCTGCCTTCGCGGAGGGATCGGGCACCCATGTGCTTACCACAAGCTAACGACTCGGGACGCTCCGGCCCGGCGTACTCCGCCGGACGTACCCGGACCATCGCCCGCGGTCGGACGACACGGCAGGCCGGAACGAGCACGGTGGCTCCATGACGACCGCAGCGCCGCCGGCGGACCGGGACCGGGTTCCGCCGCACCCCTCGGAGGGCACGTCATGACCACCGCGACCCACCCGCGTCCGACCCGTACCCCCCGCCGGCTCGGCGTGCGCACCCGGCGCGCCGTGCTCGTCACGCACATCGCCTCCGCCGGGGCGTGGCTGGGCGTCGACGTCGCGATGGCCGTCCTGATCGTCACCGCGATGACGACCGACGAGCCGGCCACCCTGATCTTCTCGTTGCAGACCCTCGAGCTGGTGTCGATCTGGCCACTGCTGGCCTGCGGCCTGCTGTGCCTGCTGTCCGGGGTCGCCCTGGGCCTGGGCAGCAAGTGGGGGCTCGTGCGGTACTGGTGGGTCGCGGTCAAGCTGGTGCTCAACGTGGTCCTGACCGGGCTGGTCCTCGTGGCGCTGCGGTCGGAGGTCACCACGCAGGCCGAGCTGGCCCGCCGGCTCGCCGCGGGCGAGGCCGTGACGTTCGACCTGGGCAACCTGGTCTTCCCGCCGACGGTGTCCCCGACCCTGCTGCTGGTCGCGATCACGCTGTCGGTGGTCAAGCCGTGGGGCCGGATCCGGCGGGGCGCCGGATCGGGTTCCGGGGCCACGCGATCCGGCTGAGTGTACTGCCGGCGCGTCAGCGCGACGGCGCCGGGCCCCGCCGGAGCACCTCCGAGAGCCGCCGGACGAAGGCCTCCCCCGCCCGTCCCGGTGCCCGCTGCCCGACACGCGCCCGTTTCACGTTCTCGACCGTGGCGTCCGGGCGGCGCTCGCGGTGCCCGGAATCCCCGACTGCAGCCATGCTCGTTCCTCCCGGCCGGTGTCCCGATGTGATCGTGGGACACCGCGTGCCGCCGTTCGTCCCGGCCCGGGGCGGATGTTCACTCGAACGAGTGAACGCCGTTCCGGGCCGGCAGGGCACGCCCGCGGTCGGCACGGCCGTCGTGCGGGGTCACTCGCGCCCGGCGAGCGCGCCCGCGAGCGGCCCGAGCGGCGGGATCCACTCGCGGATGTCGGCGGACGCCACCACACCCGCCGTGGTGAACGGGTCCTCGTCCACGATCGCCTGCACGGCCGCCTTGTCCTCGGCCCGGAACACCAGCAGCCCGCCCGGTGCCTCCGACGGTGCCCACGCGCCGGCCACGAGCAGGGAGCCGTCGTCGGCGAACCGACCGAGGTACTCGCGGTGGGCCGGGCGGGTGGCGTCCCGCAGCTCCGTGTCGTCGGTGTACGAGTAGATGACGGCGAACGTCGTAGCCATGCCGCGGATCCTCGCACGCCGGCCCGACAGCAACGATCATCGACTCGGGGGGTCGCTGCGCCGCAGGCGCTGCTCGTCGTGAACCGGGATCCGGGCGAGGGCCCGAGCCCGGAGACTGTCGCCCATGATGCATCTCAGGGTCGTCTCCGACACCCGCGACACCGATGCCGTGATCGAGCTGCTGGAGGCCGAGCCGGGAGTGGCGCACCTGGTGATCACGCCCGGGGTCAGCAGGCAACCGGCCGGCGACGTCGTCGAGGCCGAGGTCGCGCGGGCGGTCGCCGAGGACGTCCTGCAGCGGCTGAGCGAACGTGGGCTGACCCGGCGCGGCGGGATCAGCCTCCAACCGGTCCACATGATGCTCTCCGACACCGCCGACGCCGCGGAACGCGCCACCCCGGGCGACAGCGACGACACCGTCATCTGGGACGAGCTGGTCGCCACCACCGGTGACGAGAGCCGGCTCAACCCCACGTTCCTCGCGTTCCTCACCATCGCGTGCCTGCTGGCCGCGGTGGGCGTCGTCACCGACTCCGTGATCACCGTCGTGGGGGCGATGGTGGTCGGGCCCGACTTCGGGCCGCTCGCCGCGCTGGCGGTCGCCGTCGTCGGGAAGCGTCGTGACCTCGCCGCGCGCGCCGGGCTGGCCCTCGGTGTCGGGTTCCCGTTCGCCATGCTCGTCACGGCGGCGTTCACCCTGCTCGCACGCGCCACCGGGCTGTTCGATCCGGCCTCGCTCAGGGCACTGGACGACGTGTCGTTCATCTATCAGGTCGGCCCGTGGTCCGTGATCGTCGCCCTGCTGGCGGGCGCCGCCGGCATGGTGGCGCTCACCTCGGAGAAGTCCGGGCCGTTGATCGGGGTCTTCATCTCGGTCACGACCGTGCCCGCCGCCGGGTTCGCCGCCGTCGCCGCGGTCGCCGGCGACTGGCACGACGGCGGCGGCGCCGCGCTGCAGCTGGTCATCAACCTCGCCGGCATCACGGTGGCGGGCGTGCTCACCCTCCTGCTCCGCCGCGGGCACGTCGTTCCCCGCGCGTCGGCGGCGCCGGCACCGCACAGGTGAGCGTCTCCGCGGCAACCGCGCTGGTCGGCCTGCCAACGGGTGCTGGTGACGCCCACAGATCCGGCGCCCCGTCTTGACGACGCGCGCGCCACGCGGATAGATGGGTCCCTCACGCAGCGACCGACAACCAGCCCGTTCGGCCAGACACCGGGGAAGGTGTACTGATGACCGGTCCGTCGTTCTCCGACGTCCACGACGTGGACATCGACGCCGCAGACGCCCACCTGCCGGTGTTCATGCACCTCGACCACTCCCCGGCCGCCCGGTTCGTGTTCCACCGGCACACGGTGGAGCGCGGGCCGTTCAGGGTCGAGGAGACCTGGTGCACCGACAGTGTCCATGTCGAGGTGCTCGACGAGTCCACCTACGCGGTCGGGTTGCCGCTGCGCGGGGCGTTGCACGTCGACCACCGGGGTGACGAGCTCGATCTCGCCCCGGGACGTGCGGCGGTCTTCGACCCGCGGTGCGAGACCGCGATGGCCACCAGCGACCGCTTCGACGTCGTGCTGGTCCGGATCCGCTCCGCCGCGCTGGAGGACGCGCTGGAGGCGTTGCTCGGCCGCCCGGTGCGCCGCCCGCTCCGGCTCCGCACGACGATCTCCCTGGACACCGACGCGGGACGTGCGCTCACCGAGGCGATCCGGCGGGCCGTGCACGCCCGGCCGGACTGCACGTCGTCGCTGTCGCACCCGATCAGCGCGGAGCCGCTGCAGGACCGGCTGCTGGCCGGGCTGCTGCTCGCGACCGACCACCCCGACCGGGACGCGCTCGACGAACCCGTCCCGACCTGGGGGCCGCGCGCCGTCGGCCGCTGCGTCGACCTCGTCGAGACGCATCCGGAACGGCCGCTGACGCTCGCGGGCCTCGCGGCGTTCGCGGGGATGAGCGTGCGCGTGCTCGAGGGATGCTGGGTCCGGCACCGCGACCATCCTCCCGCACACGACATCGAGCGGGTCCGGCTCGACCGCGCCCACCGCGACCTCGAGTCCCACCGTCCCGGGGAGACCACGGTCGACGAGGTCGCCGCCTCCTGGGGTTTCGTCCCGGAGTCGTTCGTGGAGGCGTACGGGGCACGTTTCGGCCGTGGGCCGGCCGAGACGCTGCGTGGTCCCGCCTTCGCCTGAGATCCCGCCGGCGACGTCCGACCTCGCCGGCCACGCCCGCCGGCGTCGTGACGTGCCCGGGTGGACGGGCCGTCGTCTACGCTCGCCCCCTGGCGCGGAACACACGGCGACGGCCGGGGTGTCCGTCCGGTGCCGCGGCCGGCGAGGAGACGTCATGAGCACTCGACCCGCCATCGGCAGCTGCGCTCTCTCCGAGCTCCTCGGGTGGGTCGAACCGCAGCTGCCGCGGCTGACCGACGAGGTGTGCGTGGCGGCCCGGGAGCGCATCGACCTCTACCGCACCGGCGAGGTCGTCCCCGTCGACGACCTCCATCACTCGGTCGCGGTCAACCTCACCTACATCGTCGGCGGACTCGTCGACCCCGCGACCGCGCAGGACCTCGCGGCGCCGTTCGAGACGGGGCGGCGTCGCGCGCGGCAGGGCGCGCCGCTGCCGGAGGTCCTGCAGTGCTACCGCATCGCCTGCGCCATGCTGTGGGACCTGCTCGTCGACCGCGCCCGCCAGGACGCCCGGCCGGACATGCTCGACGCACTGGTCGACACCGCCGGCCGGCTCTGGCAGCTCAACGACGAGCACGCCCTGCACGTCACGGAGGCGTACCGGGCGGTGGCCGCGGAGATCGCCGCCTCGCAGCAGCGTCAGCGTTCGGCCCTGGTCGGGGCACTGCTCAACGGGGACCTGATCGCCGACCCCGGCCCGTGGGAGGCGGGCAGGCAGCTGGGCCTGGCCCTGGACGCGAAACTGGCCGTGGTCGCGGCCGAGACCCGCGGCCTGGCGGAGGAAGGACTGCCCGGCATCGAGGCCCGCCTGGCCGAGCTCGGGATCGTCTCCGCCTGGCAGCTGAGCTCCACCCTCCAGGCCGGCATCGTGTCGCTGCGCGACGACCAGCGCCCCGACGTGCTCGACCTGCTCGGCCGGGTGGCCGGCGCGCGCACCGGCGTGAGCCCGCTGTACCGCTCGCTGGGCGACACCCCGCGCGCGTTGCACCTGGCCAAGGCCGCACTGGCCGGTATCGAACCCGGCCACGCCGCGGTGCGCACGTTCAGCTCCAGCCCGCTCGCCGCACTGGTCGCCCACGACCCCGACGAAGGGCAACGCCTGGCCGACGAGGTCTTCGGCGCCGTGCTCGCCCTCCCCCGGGACGACCGCACCGCCCTGCTGGACACGCTGTGCGCCATCCTCGACAACGACGGATCCTGCGACCGCGCCGCACAGATCCTGCACTGCCACCCGAACACCGTCCGCTACCGGCTCCGCCGGATCCGCGAACTCACCGGCCGAACGCTCACCGACCCGATCGCCCTCGCGGAACTGGCGACCGCCGCCGAGGCGGTCCGGCTCCATCCGCGGGCCCGGCTCCTCGCGACCGGCCCGCCGCGCAGCCGCGCCGATGCCGACGGGACCGACGCCGACCGCACCTCGTGACCGGGCGCGCCGCGCGAGGGCCCGTGCACTCTCGTTCCGGTCTACCGGCGCTCGCGCGTGCTCGGCCCGGCGTCGTCGTGCCGCTCGGAGCCGGACTCGTCGCGATGCTCGGAGCGGGACGGAGCCCCGGATGCCGGTGGCTCACCCGGTTCCGGATACTGACAGTCGTTCGCCACGGCGAGGTCGTGCACGAGCTGGGCGAGACGGTCGGAATCCTCGGCAGTGTGCCTCGGACCGTGCGGTGTGTCGTCGGCCATCGCTCCCCTTCCCGAGGTGCTCGGGTCGCGGCCGATGGTCCCACCGGTGCCGACGTCGCGCACCTCGCCATGGCCCACGGGCAGGCGGCGCTGCCGATCCGCGCTGCGGTCACGACCGGCACGCCCCGGCCAGGACGGAAGGAGCACCCGATGGCCACCGCGGACGACCACGGCGTACCGGAGCACGAGACCTGGGCCCCGGACGCGCGCATCGAACTCGAGCGCACCCTCGCGCGGCTGCGCGAGCAGCGGGCGCAGCTGGCCCCGGCCGGCCCCGAGGACACGGCAGGCGACTACGGAGATCACGCCCAGGCGCTCGAGCTCGACGACGACCTGAGCATGCTGGACCGCCGGATCCACGAGATCGAGGAGCTCCTGGCCCGAGGGCCCCAGGCGGCCGGGTCCGGACGCGGGGACACCGTGCCGGACGGCGACGCCCTGCCGGACGGCACCGAGGTCACCCTGCGGTTCGCCGACGGCGGCACCGAGACGGTGCGGGTCGTCACGGCGGTCGAGGCGGTGTCCGACGACGACCGGGCACGGGTCGTGACCCCGGACAGCCCGCTGGGACGCGCGCTGCGCACGGGACGGGTCGGCGACGTCGTCACCTACCCCACCCCGGAGGGCACCGGCCGCGCCGAGCTGCTGCGAGTGCGACTTCCCGGCGATCCTCCGGACCGCGCCTGACGCTTCGGCTGTCCTGCCGGGACGCCGGAGGCGGCCGTGGTGCTCGCGCCGTAGCGTGGTCGTGCCCGGCAGCGGGCGTGACGGGCCGGACGCGGCGGATCGTGCGGAGGGACAGGCCATGACAGGACCGGACGGCGCGGAGCGCCACACCGTGACCGACGCCGACACCGCGGCCGCGGTCGGCAGCGGGGACGTACCGGTGCTCGCCACCCCGCGGCTGATCGCCTGGATGGAGGCGGCCACGGTGCGCAGCGCCGCCCCGTTCCTCGACGCGGCCCAGACCAGCGTCGGCACGGCCGTACGCGTCGAGCACCGCCTGCCCACGCCGGTCGGCGACCACGTCGAGGTCGTCGCCGTGCCACCGGCCGCGGCGGCCGGACGGTCGCTCACCTTCGCGGTGCGGGCCACCGACGGGTCCGGGCGGGTCGTCGGCGAGGGTGAGATCGACCGGGCGATCGTGGACCGCGACCGGTTCCTCCGCGGAACGGCGCGACCGGATTCCGGCCGCTGAACGGGCGCACCGTCAGTCGGCGTCCGGCCGAGCGCGGGAGTCGAGCAGCTCCGCGATGCCGGAGTCCTGCGCGGTCCGCCGCAGGGCGCGGACCAGCACCGATTCCGGTTCCACCGCGCTGGTGACCAGCGCGATCGGCGCCGCGAGCGGCGGGCCGTCCAGCCGGAGGATGCGCGAGCCGGACGGCAGGCGCAGGGCGCGGATCCAGGCCCGCGGGACGATGCTCGCCCAGCGGCCGGTGCCGACGTGCGCGAGCAGGGTGACGAACGAGTCGGTCTCGAGCCGCGGCGTCACCGCGAGGTCCTGCGCCGCCGTCGCGTCCTCGAGGAGCTGACGTCCGCGCATCCCCTCGGCCAGCAAGCACATCGGCAGCTCCAACGCCTCCGACCAGCCGATCCGGTCCGAATGGCCGGTGACCAGCTCACCGTTGGCGACGAGGACGTGCTGGTCCTCGTACAACGGGGTGACCGCGATGTCCGTGACGTCGTGTTCGTCCGGGTAGATGATCCCGGCGTCCAGCTCGAAGCGCCGTATGCGCTCGATGATGTCGACGGACCGCAGGCCCGTCTCGAGCTGCACGCGCACCAGCGGGTGCTCGGCGCAGAACGGATCGGTCAGCAACGCGACCGTGGTCGACGCGGCCGGGATGACCCCGAGCCGGAGCCGGCCGGTGAGCCCGGTCTGCAGCGCCGTGACCTCGTGTTTGAGCGCGTCGTGCTCGGCCAGGATCCGCCGGGCCCACAGCACGAGCCGTTCCCCCTCGGGCGTCAGGCCCTCGAACCGGCGCCCGCGCCTGACCAGGGGTACGTGCAGCTCCTGCTCGAGCTTGCGGACGGCCTCGGACAGCGCCGGCTGGGACACGTAGCAGGCTTTCGCGGCCCGGGCGAAGTGGCGCTCGCGAGCGAGTGCGACGAAGTACTCGAGCTGGCGAAAGAGCATGCGCCATTCGACCACGCCGGCCTCCCCGCGCCCGCGGCCCCGGCCCGCTGATCGGCCGCACCTATGGCGCGGTCGTCACTGCCCCTTGGACACCGCTCCAGGGCACCGGCACAATGATCTCCAGTCTCGCCGGAAGATCGGCACGGCCGCCGGAGATTCCCGATCCCGCGCCACATCGGCTACTCGGCGCGCTGCTCCAGACGCGATCGGAGGGCCCGTGCGCGCAGGTCGACCCCGGGAACCGTGGCGGACGCTCGCCGCGCAGGCCCGCCTGCTCCTCCCGCCCCGCCCGGCGGAGACCGACCGCGTGCACGCCGCCCGGGTCGCCGTCGGCCTCTCCGTCCCGGGGATCGCGCTGCTGGTGGCCGGACGCCCCGATCTGATCCCGTACGCGGTGTTCGGGTCGTTCACCGGCATGTACGGGCGGGCCGAACCCCCTCGGCAGCGGCTCCGCCAGCAGGCCCAGGCCGGGACCATCCTGGTTGCCGGGGTCTCGATCGGTCTCCTCCTGGCCACCCTCCACGCCCGCCCGTGGGCACTGGTCGCCATCGGAGCCGCCTGCGCCGCGGTGGGCTCGGTGGTGACCGACCGGCTGGGGCTCAAGCCCGCCGGGCCCTTCTTCGGCATCTTCGCGCTGGGCACGATGGCGACGATCCCCGCCGGCCGGGTCTCCCCCGGCCTGGCCGTGGCGATCTGCGCGGGGACGGCGTTGTTCAGCGTCGTCGTGACGGCGGCGGCCGCGCTGTGGTCCCGGAGCCGGGGCGCGCGTACCCCCGCGCCCCCGCCACCCGGCGACGCGCCGCGTCCGCTCGGGCTGCTGATCCACGCGGCCCGCTATGCGATCGCCATCGCGGTCGCCGGTTCGGCCGGCCTGGCCCTCGGGATCGACCACGCCAACTGGGCCATGGTGTCCGCGGCCGTGCCGCTGGCGGCCATCGACAAGAGCAACCACCTCGACCCCGCGATACGGGACGTCGTCCACCGCGGCGCGCACCGGGTGGCCGGCACGCTCACCGGGCTCGCCCTCACCGCGCTCCTGCTGCTGCCCCAGCCGAACGACGCCGTGCTGGCCGTGCTGGTGATCGTTCTGTTGTTCCCCACCGAGCTGTACATGCTGCGCCACTACGGGGTCGCACTCGGGTTCTTCACCCCGCTGATCATGCTGATGACCCAGATCGCCAATCCGGAAGCACCCCTGGCGCTGGTGACCGACCGCGTCGTCGACACGCTGATCGGCGTCGCGGCCGGCATCGCCGTCGCCGTGGTCATCCGCGGCCCCCGCCAGGTCGCCCACGGCACGGCGATCGACCGCTGATCGCTGCCGCACCCCGGTGCGGGCCACCGGGGTGCGGCAGCGGCCGGTCTCAGCCGGGCGCGCCGGCCGGCTCCAGGCGCACCACGATGCCCTTCGAGGTCGGCGTGTTGCTGATGTCGGCCACGCTGTCCAGCGGGATCAGGACGTTCGTCTCCGGGTAGTACGCGGCGGCGGAGCCCCGCGTCGTCGGGTAGGCGACGACCCGGAAGCCGGGGGCCCTGCGTTCCACCCCGTCGCGCCACACGCTCACCAGGTCCACCTCGGCGCGGTCGGCGAGGCCGAGCTCGGCGAGGTCGTCGGGATTCACGAGGACGACCCGGCGCGCGTTGTGGATGCCGCGGTAGCGGTCGTTCCCCGTGTACGGGATGGTGTTCCACTGGTCGTGGGAGCGCAGTGACTGCAGTACCAGGTGCCCCGCCGGGGCCTGCACCATCTCGACGTCGTTGCAGGTGAAGATCGCCGTGCCGGTCGCGGTGGGGAACACCCGGCTGTTCACGGGGTTCGGGAGCGCGAACCCGCCCGGCTCGGCCACCCGCGCGTTGAAGTCCTCGAAGTCCGGCACGACCCTCGAGATCCGGTCCCGGATGGTGTCGTAGTCGGCCTCGAACGTCTCCCACGGGATGGCGGGCTGCTCGCCCAGGGTCCGCCGGGCCAGCCGGCACAGGATCGCGACCTCGCTGAGCAGCTGGTCGGAGGCGGGTTCGAGCTTCCCGCGGGAGGTGTGGACCATGCTCATCGAGTCCTCGACGGTGACGAACTGCTCGCCGCCGGCCTGGATGTCCCGGTCGCTGCGGCCCAGCGTCGGCAGGATCAGCGCCGTCTCCCCGCACACGGTGTGCGAACGGTTCAGCTTGGTCGAGATGTGCGCGGTCAGCCGGCAGCGGCGCATCGCCGTCTCGGTCACCGTGCTGTCGGGTGCCGCGCGCACGAAGTTCCCGGCGACCCCGAGGAAGAACGTGGCGCGGCCGTCGAGCATGGCCCGGATGGAGTCCACCGAGTCCCAGCCGTGCTCGGTCGGTGGCGTGAAGCCGAACTCGCGTTCCACCGCGTCGAGGAACTCCTGGGGCATCTGCTCCCACACGCCCATGGTGCGGTCGCCCTGGACGTTGCTGTGCCCGCGCACCGGGCACACCCCGGCGCCGGGCTTGCCGATGTTCCCGCGGAGCATCAAGAAGTTGATGACCTCGCGGATGGTGGCCACGCCGTGCTTCTGCTGGGTCAGTCCCATCGCCCAGCAGGCGATGACGTTGGTGCTGGCCAGGACCCGGTCGCGGACCTCCTCGATCTCCTCGCGGGTCAGCCCGCTCGCGGCATGGACCTCGTCCCAGGAGAGCTTGCGCGCCTGCCGCGCGAACTCCTCGAAGCCGGTGGTGTGGTTGCGGATGAACTCGTGGTCGAGCACCGTGCCCGGCGCGGCGTCCTCGGCCTCCAGCAACAGCAGGTTCAGCGCCTTGAACAGCGCGAGGTCCCCACCTGCGCGGATCTGCAGGAACTGGTCCGCGATGGCGGTGCCGCGCCCGATGATGCCGCGCGCCTTCTGCGGGTTCTTGAATCGCATCAGCCCCGCCTCGGGCAGCGGGTTCACCGCGACGACCTGGCCGCCGTTGCGCTTGGTCTCCTCCAGCGCGGACAGCATCCGGGGATGGTTGGTGCCGGGATTCTGTCCGACGACGAAGACCAGGTCGGAATGGTGGAGGTCGTCCAGGCTCACGCTGCCCTTGCCGGTGCCCAGGGTTTCCTGCATGGCGAAGCCGCTGGACTCGTGACACATGTTGCTGCAGTCGGGCAGGTTGTTCGTGCCGAACGCCCGCGCGAAGAGCTGGAGCAGGAACGCGGCCTCGTTGTTGAGGCGGCCCGAGGTGTAGAAGAGCGCCTCGTCCGGGGACCCGAGCGATCGCAGTTCCCCGGCGAGCAGGTCGAGTGCCGCGTCCCAGCCGATCGGCTCGTAGAAATCGGAACCGGGGCGCTTCACCATGGGTTCGGTGAGCCGGCCCTGCTGGTTGAGCCAGTGGTCCGATTTCCGGTCGAGTTCGGAGACGCTGTGCCGGCGGAAGAAGTCGGCGGAGACGCGGCGAGAGGTCGCCTCGTCGTTGATGTGCTTGGCACCGTTCTCGCAGTACTCGTTCATCGGCCGGTGCTTCGGGGAGGGCTCGGGCCACGCGCAGCCCGGACAGTCGATCCCCGTGGCCTGGTTGATGTTCAGCAGCGTCAGCGCGGTCCGGCGCACGGAGGTCTGACCGAGCGAGTACTGCAGGGCGTGCTCGACCGCAGGCACTCCGGCCGCCCAGGTCTTGGGCGGGGTCACCGACAGGTCGTCGTCCGAGTCTTCGAGCGTTTTCACGATGGGGGCCAATCCCTTGTTCATCCTTGCGCACCGACGCCTTCCACTGCACAACCAGTTTTCGCCCCCGGGCTGCGGCGCGTCAAAGAAAAAGCAACGATGACCTGATAGGGAGCGCCTTTCTGCAACGTTTCCGATCAGCTCATCGGACGCGTCGATCAGCTCTCCGGCAGGTTCTGGACGTGCTGGAACCCGAACCGTCCCTTGATGCACAGGTGCCCGTGGGTGACCGAGTGGTCGGCCGGGCTGGTCACGTTCACGATCTGCCCGCGCTGGACGTGCAGTTCCAGGTTGCAGCCGACCCCGCAGAACGAACAGATCGTGGTGGTCACGGTCTCCTCGTCCGGGTGCCAGTCCCCGGCCTCGCGCCGCTCGTACTCGGCCACCGACTTCAGCGCCCCGGTCGGGCACACCCCGATACAGTTACCGCAGTACACACACGCCGAGTCGGGCAGCTCCACGTCGTGCTCGGTGGCGATCCGGGCGTCGAACCCACGCCCGGCCGCGGCGATCGCGAACGTGTACTGGGCATCGGTGCCGCAGGCGTTGACGCACTTGTAGCACATGATGCACCGCGAGTAGTCCCGCACGTACAGGTCGTTGTCGACCTTCACCGGCTGGTGCACGTTCGCCGCGTACCGGCCGTCCGGCGCGCTGTGGTGCCCGGCATGCCGCCGCTCCCGCTCCCCCGCCACACTCGGCGGCGCCGGCGGGCCGTACCGGCCGGGGTCGACCCCGTAGTCGGCCATCCACCGCTGCACATCGGCGCTGGCCTGGCTCATGTCCGCCGAGGACGCCAGCAGCTCGAGCACCATCCGCCGGCTGTGCCGCACCTTGTCGGTATCGGTACGGACCTGCATCCCGTCCTCACACCGGCGGGCACACGACGGGGCCAGCACCCGGGAACCCTCGACCTCGACCACACACACCCGGCAGGCATTGATCGGGTCCATGTTCGGCGCCCAGCACAACGTCGGGGTGTCGGCCTGGGCCGGGCTGCCCTCCCGGTGCAGCGCCTCCAGCACCGTGGACCCCTCCGGCACCCGCACCTCGGTGCCGTCCAGGCTCACCGTGACCATCCGCCGGATCGGACCGAGCATCACCGGCCCACCGGCGAGCCGCTCCTCGCGGTGCGCCGGGCCGGGTGCGGCCGGGTCGACGGCGGTCGGGCCGACCGGCCCGGCGCCGTCGGGCGCGGCGAGCGCGGCAGCGCCCTCGCCCGCACCGGGTCCGGGGCCGGGTGTCTCGCCGCCGGGGGTGGCGCCGGTGACCGCGTCGGCCTCCGGTGCACCGTCCACCGTGTACTCGGGGGCGGTGGCCACGTCACCCCCGGTGGCCGGTCCTCTGCTGGACTGTTCGCGGGCGCGGTCCGGAGTGGACATCAGTGCGGTACCTTCCCGTTGCCGGATCCATTGCCGGAGCTGCTGGCGCCCGGCGGCTCCAGCAGGTTCAACGTGATCGCCGAGGTGATCGCGGACGGTGCGGTCTGGCCGAGCCCGCAGATCGAGGAGTCCTGCATGACCCGGGCCAGGTCGTCGAGCAACGCCAGCTCGGCCTCCCGGGACCCGATCGGCGTGTCCCGTTCCAGGCGGGCCAGCACCTCTTCCTGGCGCACCGTGCCCACCCGGCACGGCACGCACTGCCCACAGGACTCGTCCCGGAAGAACGCCGCGATCCGCCGCAACGTGCCGGTCAGGTCCGCGGCGGTGTCGAACACCAGCACCACCCCCGACCCCACCGTCGCCCCGATGTCCCGGGTGCCCTCCAACGTGAGCGGCACGTCGAGCTGGTCCGGGGTGACGAACCCACCGGCCGCCCCACCGAGCAGCACCGTACGCAACTCCCCCCGCACCCCACCGGCCAGCTCGAGCAGCTGCCGCAACGTGGTCCCGAAATCGACCTCGTACACCCCGGGCGTGGCCACCGCCCCGGACACGCAGAACAGCTTCGGCCCGGTCGAGCGCCCACCCCCGATCCCGGCAAACCCCAGCCCACCGATGTCGAGGACCTCCACCACGTCGTAGAGCGTCTCCACGTTGTTGATCACCGTCGGCTTGCCGAACAACCCGACCGTGGCCGGGAACGGCGGCTTGTTCCGCGGCTCCCCCCGGAAACCCTCGATCGACTCCAGCAGCGCGGTCTCCTCGCCACAGATGTAGGCCCCCGCCCCGCGGCGCAGCTCGATGTCGAACCCGAACCCCTCACCCATCACATCGGCGCCGAGATAGCCCCGCGCCCGGGCGGCGGCGATCGCGTCCTGCAACCGGCGGGTCGCCAACGGGTACTCCCCACGGATGTAGAGATACCCGGTCGTCGCACCGGTCACGTACCCGGCGATCGTCATCGCCTCGACCAGCCCGAACGGGTCGCCCTCCATCAACACCCGGTCCTTGAACGTGCCCGGCTCGGACTCGTCGGCATTACACACCACATAGTGCGGCCGTTCCGGGGCCGAGGCCACCGTCTCCCACTTCACCCCGGTCGGGAACGCCGCCCCACCCCGCCCGGTCAACGACGAATCCTTCAACTCCGCGATCACCCGCGACGGCCCCAGATCCACCGCCCGCCGCAACGCCGCATACCCACCCCGCGACCGGTAGTCGTCCAACGACGACGGATCCACCACCCCCACCCGCCGCAACAACCGCAGGTGCTCGCCGGTGCGGGTCTGCGGGGCACTGACCCCCGCATCGGCGAACGCAGCATCAGCCGCCTCGGCCTGCGCTCCGGTGGTGTCGAGCGGCGCGGTCGCAGCCTCCACCACCCCGGCCGGGGTGGCCGGCGCCTGCGACAGGTCCGGCTCCCCTGCGCGCTGGTGCATCACCGCCGGCGCGCGCTCGCACAGGCCCAGGCACGGGCTCCGGACCCAGCACGCGGCGGGCCGCTCCGCGGGGCCGGCCCCGTCACCGTCACCGGCGTCGCCGGCAGCCGCGTCCCCGGCGTCGTGCGCTGCGCCGGCCGGTGGGCCGAGCGCCCCCTCCAGCGCCGTGATGATCTCCTCGCCGCCGTTCGGGCCGCACGCGACGTCGTCGCACACGTGCACCACCCGCGGCGCCCGCGGCTCCACCGAGAACATCGCGTAGAACGTCGCGACCCCGTACACCTCGGCCGGCGGCACCGACAGGGTCCGCGCGATGTGGTTGAGCGCCCCCTCGGAGATCCATCCGACCGCGTCGTGCACGGCGTGCAACACCGGGAGCAGCAGGTGCCGCCGGGACCGGGCCTCGTGACCGCCGTGCGCCGACCGGTTCGGGCGGTCCCCGTTCGTCGCGGACGCGGGAACGAGCGTGCCGAACGCGGCGTCGATCGCGTCGCGCTCGGTCCGGCTCGGCCGGGCCGTCGACAGGTGGAGATCCATCTACCCTCCTGCTGCCGGCAGCGCGCCGGCCGTGTCGTCCGCGAGCTTCTCGATCCGGATCGCGGTTGCCTTGAACTCCGAGGTGCCCGACTTGGGGTCCCACGCGTCGTTGGTCAGGACGTTCACGTCGACCTCCTCGGTGAAGTGCGGCGTGAACGACGCCAGGCCCGGCCGCAACGACGGGTCCAGCCACACCGGCGCCTCGACGGCGCCGCGCCGGGACACGACCCGGACCCGCTCGCCGTCGGTGATGCCGAGGCGGGCGGCGTCGGCCGCGTCCATCCGCAGCGACTCCCGGCGGCGCAGCGGCGAGGCGTACCCGCCGGTCTGCACCCCCGAGTTGTAGGCGTCCAGCACCCGGACCGTGGTCAACCGGATCGGGAACTCCTCGGACAACTCGTCCACCGGCGGCACGTGAACCACCGGCATGAACGGCGCCGGACGGCCCAACCGTTCCGGGTCCCGCTCCCACAGTCGGGCGTGCAGCAGCGGCGTGCCCGGATGGTCCTCGGTCGGGCACGGCCACTGGATGCCACCCATCGCGTCCAGCCGCGCGTAGCTCATCCCGTGATGCCAGTTCAGCGACACCGACCGCAGCTCGTCCCACACCTGCTCCGCGGTCGGGGTGCCCCAGTCGAACCCGAGGCGGCCGGCGAGGTCGTAGACGATGTGGGTGTCCGGGCGCGCCGAGCCCGGTGGGTCGATCGCCTTGCGGACCCGCTGCACCCGCCGTTCGGAGTTGGTGACGGTGCCCTCGTACTCGCACCAGTCCGCCGCCGCCGGCAACACGACATCGGCCAGCTCCGCCGTGGCGGTCCGGAAGATGTCCTGCACGACCAGGCAGTCCAACGAGGACAGCATGGCCCGGGCGTGCAGTGCGTTCGCCTCCGACTCGGCCGGGTTCTCCCCGATGCAGTACAGCGCCGACAGCTCACCCCGCTCCATCGCCTCGAACATCTCCGACAGGTGCATCCCCGGCGACGCCGGAATCGTGGCGCCACACCACGCGGTCTCGAACCGGGCCCGGGCGGTGTCGTCGTGCACGTCGTAGCCACCGGGCAGCTTGGCCGGGATCGCCCCCATGTCACCGCCACCCTGGACGTTGTTCTGCCCCCGCAGCGGCACCAACCCCGACCCGTACCGGCCCACATGCCCGGTCAGCAACGCCAAATTGATCAACGCGAACACGTAGTCCGCCGCGTTGTGATGCTCGGTGATCCCCAACGTCCAGCAGATCTGCGCCCGGTCGGCCCGCGCATAGGCGTGCGCCAGCTCCCGGATCGACCCCGCCGGCACCCCGGTGATCTCCTCGGCCCGCTCCAGCGTGTACGGCTCCACCGACGCCGCGTAGTCGTCGAACCCGGACGTGGCCCGCTCGACGAACGCCCGGTTCACCAGGCCCGCGTGGATGATCTCCCGCGCGATGGCGTTGGCGAGCGCGATGTCGGTGCCGACGTCGAGCCCCAGCCACGCGTCCGCCCACGCGGCGGTCGAGGTGTGTCGCGGGTCCACCGAGTACATCCGGGCACCGTTGCGCAGGCCCTGCAGCACGTGGTGGAAGAAGATCGGGTGCGTCTCCCGCGCGTTGCTGCCCCACAACACGAGCAGGTCCGCGTGTTCCGCCTCCACATAGGCGGAGGTGCCGCCACCGGCACCGAACACCGTCGTCAGACCGACGACGCTGGGAGCGTGTCAAGTGCGGTTACAGGAGTCCACATTGTTCGAACCCATCACCGCCCGGGCGAACTTCTGCGCCGCATAGTTCGTCTCGTTGGTCGCCTTCGAGCAGCTGAACATGCCGAAACGCTCCGCCGGCACGTCACGGAACCCGGCCGCGGCCCGCTCCAGGGCCTCGTCCCAGGACGCGGGGCGCAGCTCGCCTCCGTCCCGGACCAGGGGCTCGGTCAGGCGGACGTGACGGGCACGGTGACGACGTCGGTTCATCGATGACCTCCCAGCCGGCGTGGTGACCGCGGCAGGCTAACCGCGCGGGCCCGGGCCCCGTCTCCCCCTCCCGGGGGGAGCCACCGGGGGAAGTGGCGGCGCCGGCACGGCCCGCCGCTGCCCGGACGGCTGCGGTGGCGCTGCCCGAGGTCAGCCGGCCGCGGTGATACGCCGGTTGGTCAAGTTTGCCGATGCCCCGGATCTCGGGGATGCGTATGGTCGCCGTGTCCACAGCCGGTCCCACGGGCCGGCCTCCGTGGAGAGGATGGATGGGGATGACCACGACGACCGCCCCACCGATCGGTCCGGCCCGCGCCGAGCCCCGGAAGCCCTGACGTCACCCGCGGGTGGAGGACCAGGTGGCACGGCGCCCTCTCCCCGACGGAGCGAGTGGTCCGGAACCCTCCACGGGCTCCGGGGCCGACGCCTCCCGGACCGTCGCCGTGGCCGGGGCGACCGGTCGTCAGGGTGGCGCCGTCGCACGCGCCCTCGTCGCCGCGGGGTGGCGGGTTCGCGGTCTGACCCGCCACCCGACGCGCAGGCCGGCCCGGGCCCTCGCCGCTCTCGGGGTCGAGATCACGCGCGCCGACATGGACGACCCCGCGTCGCTCGTCCGCGCACTGCACGGGGCACACGGCGTCTACAGCGTCCAGAACTTCATGATCAGCGGCATCGACGGCGAGGTGCGGCAGGGCCGCAACGTGGCGGAGGCAGCACGGCGGGCAGGCGTCCGGCATCTCGTCTACGCGTCCGCCGGGACGGGCGAGCGAGGTACCGGGATCGGGTCCTGGGAATCGAAACTCGATGTCGAGCAGCGGCTGCGCGAGCTGGAGCTACCGGTCACGGTCCTGCGCCCGACCGCGTTCATGGAGCTCATGACCGACCCGGCGTTCCACCCGGCCGTCGGGACCTGGCACGTCTGGCCGAAGCTCGCCGGTGGGTCGTTCGAGGTTCCCTGGCTGTGCTGCCACGACCTGGGGGTGATCGCCGAGAGGGTGTTCGCGGACCCGGGGAGGTTCATCGGTCAGGACCTGATGCTCGCCGCCGACCGCCGCTCGCTCGACGAGTGCCGCCGGATCTACACCCGCGTGTGCGGACGGCCCCCGAGACGGTGGCCGATGCCGGTGTGGATGCTCGAGCGTTTCGCCGCCGACACCGTCGCGCTCTGGCGGTGGACGCGGGCGACCGGCTTCGATGCGGATCTGCGGGTCGCCCGCTCCATCCATCCCGCCGCCCTCGATGTCGAGGAGTGGCTGGCGCGGCAGGCGGGGGCGACCACGACGCGGTGACCCACCGGATGCGGCGACCCGGCCGCGGACAAGGCACGTTCGCATGGTGGCGATCCGAGGTCCTCCACCATGATGTCCTCCATGAGGATCGGTGTCCCGAAGGAAGTCAAGAACCACGAGTACCGGGTCGCGATCACCCCGATCGGGGTGCACGAGCTCACCGCGCACGGGCACGAGGTGTTCGTGCAGCAGGACGCCGGCTCCGGTTCCTCGATCGGCGACGACGAGTACGTCGCGGCCGGCGCGACGATCGTCCCGGACGCCGACGGCACCTGGGCCGCCGCGGACCTCGTCCTCAAGGTCAAGGAGCCCGTCGCGGAGGAGTACCACCGCCTCCGCGAGGGCCTGACCCTGTTCACCTTCCTCCACCTGGCCGCCGACAGGACGCTGGCCCGGCAGCTGCTCGACAGCAAGGTCACCGCGGTGGCGTACGAGACCGTGCAGCTGCCCTCGGGCGGGCTCCCGCTGCTCTACCCCATGTCGGAGGTCGCCGGCTGCCTGGCCCCGCAGGTCGGCGCCTACTCGCTGCAGCGGGCCCACGGCGGACGCGGCGTCCTGATGGGCGGCGTGGGCGGGGTGGCGAACGCCAAGGTCGTGGTGATCGGCGCCGGCGTCGCCGGGCAGAACGCGGCCAACATCGCGCTCGGCATGGGCGCCGACGTCACGCTGCTGGACACCGATCTCGACAAGCTGCGGATGTCGTTCTGGCGCTACAACAACCGCGTGCACGGGCTGGCGTCGTCGAAGCTGACCATCGAGAAGCAGGTGACGGAGGCCGACCTGGTGATCGGGGCGGTCCTGATCCCCGGCGCCGCCGCACCGAAGCTGGTCAGCAACGACCTCGTCGCGCGGATGAAGCCCGGCTCGGTGCTCGTCGACATCGCCGTCGACCAGGGCGGCTGTTTCGAGGACACCCACCCCACGACGCACGACGAGCCGACCTATCCGGTGCACGGCACCACCTTCTACTGCGTGGCCAACATGCCGGGCGCCGTGCCGCACACCTCGACGTACGCCCTGACCAACGCGACGCTCCCCTACACCGTCGCCCTCGCCGACAAGGGCTGGCGCCAGGCCCTGCGCGACGACCGCGCCCTCGCGCGCGGCCTCAACACCCACGCCGGGCACCTCACCAACGCCCCGGTGGGGGCCGCCGTCGGCATCGACCCGGTCGACCTGGACGCCGCCCTGGACTGAGCCAGCCTCGGCCGCCACCGAAGCCGGGACTCATGGAGCTTTGGTCCCGTCGCGCAGGACTGAAGCTCCATGAGTGGACAGTGGGGAGTCGCAAGTTGAACGTTCGCGTACGAGGTAGTACCGTCCCCGTCAGAACTCGTACATTGAAGTACGAGTTAATGGCGGGAGGGCCGCCCGATGTGCGAGACCGAGCTCCGTGAGCGACCGGCGGGTCCGGAGTCGTCGACGGCCGGGCACGGGTTACGCCGCTGGGTGCCCTGGCAGGGACCCGCCACCCGCGTCGACATCACGCTGATCGGGGCGATCCTCGGGGTCGTCGCGTTCGGACTGGCGCTGCGGCCCGTCACACCGTTCCTGCTGGCGGACGACCCGGTACTGCTGGGGTTCCTGACCGGCGACCTCGTGGCGATCGGGGCGGGCGCGGCGTTCGCACGCATCGGTGAGGCCCCGCTCTGGCTCGTCGTCGCGGCCGGGGCCGTCGGGATGGTGAAGTTCGACTGGCTGACCTGGTGGGCCGGGCGGCAGTGGGGCGCGGGCATCATCCGGATGTTCACCGCCGGCGAGCAGGCCCGGCGGCTCGCCGACCGGGCCACGCGGTGGAAGCCGTGGGTCGTCCGGCTCGCCGTCGTCGTCGCCGTCCTGCCCGGCGTCCCGACCCCGGTCGTGTACGCCGTCGCCGGCTGGACCCGGATGCGGCTGACCACCTTCCTGCTGCTGGATCTCGCCGGCGCGGCCCTGATGACCGGGCTGGTCGCCGGGCTCGGTTACGGCCTCGGGCAGCACGCGGTCGACGCCGTGCTGCTCGTCGACCGCTACGCCTCGGTCGTGAGCCTGTCCATGATCACGCTGGCGCTGCTGGTCCCGGTCCTGAGGCGGTGGCTGCGGCGCACGACCCGGTGAGCCGGACGCAGCAGCGTCCCGGCGCCGGATCGAGCGCGGCCGTGGCGTCCGGCGGCCCGAGCTCGTCGAGCACCGCGTCGACCAGGTGCAGGTTCATCTCGCACACGAGCGCCGTGTGCTCCTGGGCCAGCGCGTGGAACGGGCAGTTCGCCAGCTCGACCGCGCCGTCCAGCACCCGCGGCTCGTACCCGTGGGCGGCGAGCAGGCCGACGACGCACTCCAGCGACGGGCCGTCCGGCCGGCCGTGCTCGGCGCAGAGGCGGTGCCCGGCCTCGGCCGCGGCACGCCGCACCGCCTCCAGAACCGGCACTCCGGTGCGGGCCGCGTCCTCGACCGCACGGGCCAGGATCCGGCCCGCGAGGTCGTAGTGCCGCGGCGGGAGCGTGACCGCGACCTGCCGGTCCGCGCGCCGGTAGAGCTTCGCGGGCCGGCCCGCGCCAGGGCCCCGGCGCCCGGACAGGCGCCGGTACTCGACGTCGAGCAGGCCCTCGTCGACCAGCTTGTCCAGGTGGAACTTCGCGGTGTGCCGGGCCACCCCCGCACCCTCGGCGGCCTGGTCCCGGCTCACCGGCTCGGGCTGTTCCGCGACATAGAGATACAGCGCCCGCCGTGCCGGCTCGGCGAGGGCGCCGACCCCGCTGACCTGGGCCACCCAGTCGTCCACCCGTCTGCACCCTTCTAAGAGACACATCTGTTGACGAAACCATCCGGGAGTTCTAACGTTCACGTTACTATCCGTTAGACCGCGGAGGGCACCATGACCACCCATCGAGACACTCCCACCGCCCGCACCGACACCGGATCGCCGGGAGCACACCAGGCGTTCCTGCTGCTGCGGACCGGGTTCACGGTCGCGCCGATCCTGTTCGGCCTCGACAAGTTCGCCGGGGTGCTCACCGACTGGGAGCAGTACCTGGCCCCGCAGATCGACGGGCTCGTGCCCGGGACCGCACACCACGCCATGCTCGCCGTCGGGGTGGTCGAGATCCTCGCCGGGATCCTCGTGGGGGTGCTGCCCCGCATCGGTGGCTACGTGGTCGCGGCGTGGCTGGCCGGCATCATCGTCAACCTGCTGCTGCTCGGCGGCTTCTACGACGTGGCCCTGCGCGATGTCGGGCTGCTCGTGGGCGCCCTCGCGCTGGCCCGGCTCGCTCCGGCCACCGGCCTGCTCCGGAGGGCCCGCACCTGAGTAGCAGCGGAGTAGATCGGCGGACGCGCGCAGCGGCCCGGCGTTCGTAACGTCGGGTCCTCGCCCAGCCTCACCGGGAGGAACCGTGGACACCACCCGCACCGCCCGCAGCGCCGCCGTGGTCTGCATGGCCGGCGCCGCCGCTGCCGTCCTGTTCTCCGCCGCGCTGATTGCCGGGTTCGCCCCGGCCGACGAGTCGCCCTACCTGCTCCCGGTCTACCTCGCCACGCTCGCCGGCGTGGCTTCCCTCGGGCTGACCGGTGCCGCGGCCGGCGGGACCGGCCGGGCGGGCCTGGCCACTGCGGTCGCCGGGCTGGTGGGCTTCGTCGTCGCGGAGCTCACCGTGCCCGGCCCGGTGGGCGAGGCCCTCTATACCGTCGTGCCGCTGGTCACCGCGGTCGGGATGGTGCTCGCCGGCGTCGCGGTGCTGCGGTCCGCGATCCCGCGCCGGGCGCGAGCCACTCATGGAGCTTTGGTCCTGTGGCACGGGACCAAAGCTCCATGAGTGTGTCCCCGGGGGTGGGGCTGGTGAGGCTAATGGGGCGGATGGGCGGGTAGGGCGGATGGCCCCAGTTCGGGTCAGCCGTCCCAGTCGGCGTCGCGGCGGTCCTCCTGCTCGGTGCGCTCGCGCGCGAGCTCGACCGCCCGGGCCGCCGTCGCCTCGTCCGGGTAGGGGCCCAGCCGGTCCTGGGCCCGGCATCCCTCGGTGGGTTCGACCGCGTGGTGGTGCAGGCAGAAGTACCAGCCGTCGTCGCTCATCGCCGTTCCTCCTTCTCTCGGGACATCCGTTGCGTCACAGGTGGTCGCGCAGCCCGCCGATCCCGAGCGACGCCGCCGGTGCGCCCCGGGCCGGTTCCGGGGTCTCCTCGCGGGCCGCGGACGCGGGCAGCGGCGGTGGGTCGGCGAGGACCGCGGCCGGTGGGGCGAAGAACAACCCGCCGGTGACGGCCGTCGACACCTCGAGGAGCCGGTCGGTGTTCCCGGGCGGGTCGCCGACGAACATCCGGGTCAGCATCCGTTCCGTGACCGACGGGTCGGCGGCGTACCCGGCGAAGTAGGTCCCGTACTCGCCGCGGGCGATCGAGCCGAACGGCATGTTGTCCCGGACGATCTCGCGTTCGGTCCCGTCCGGGTCGGTGATCGTCGTGAGGGCGACGTGGCTGTCGGAGGCCTTCCGGTCGTCGGGGATCTCGATGTTCTCGAGCATCCGCCTGCCCACCGCGGCCTCCCGGTCCTCGACCGGCTTCGCCGTCCAGGCGTCGAGGTCGTGCAGGTACTTCTGGACGACGAGGTAGGAGCCGCCGGCGAACGCCGGGTCGTCGTCGCCGACCAGGGCGCACGCGGCCGCGTCGCCGCCGGTGGGGTTCGCGGTGCCGTCGACGAACCCGAGCAGGTCGCGCCGGTCGAAGTAGCGGAAGCCGTGCACCGCGTCGACGACCTCCGCGGCGGGTCCCAGCTCGGCGACGACGCGGCGGGCCAGCTCGAAGCACGGGTAGGGCCGCGCGGAGCGCAGGTGCAGGAACAGGTCCCCGGGTGTGGCTGGGGCGGTGTGCCGGTCTCCGGCGATCGCGCGGAACGGGTGGAGGTGGGCCGGGCGGGGCCCGGACAGCAGCCGGTCCCACGCGTCCGAGGAGATCCCGAGGACGCAGTGCAGGTCCTCGCCCGGGTGCGGGAACGCGACGGACCCGACGAGCCCGTCGAGCGCGGGCAGGAAGTCGTGCGCGGCGGCCTCGTGTCCGGGACGGACGGTGAGGGTGAGGAACAGCGCGCTGTCGGTGAGGGGGGCGAGGACGTCCTGTGGAGTGCGCACGCATGCCTCCGGATCGTGGGTGTGGTGGGTGACGTCGCCGAACCCTGCGGGCGCGCGCCCGGCTCGGTCGTGCTCCCTGCTCAGGACGGCGCCCGGGCGGGGACGGCGGTCTCGTGGTCGGGAGCGTGCAGCCGGACCGCCTCCGCGGCCGCGGCGAGCTCGGCGATCTCCACGGGGTCGGTCAGCGACCGTCCGGTCAGCTCGCGGACCCGGCGGAGCCGGTAGCGCACCGTGTTCGGGTGGCAGTGCAGGAGGCGCGCGGTCCGGTCGGCGGAACCGTCGTTCTCCAGGTAGGCGTGCAGGGTCGCGAGGAGCCCGGCGCGGTCGTCGTGCGGCAGGTCGAGCATCGGGCCCAGCACCTCGTCCATCAGCCGCCGCGACTCGTCCGGATCGCGGGCGAGCAGCGCGGCCAGCGGGCTCGACCGGAACACCCGTACGGCGGCCGTGCCGGGCGGGATGCCGAGCAGCGCGGTCCGGGCGAGCTGCAGCGCCCGGGGCGTCTCGCCGAGCGCCCGGTAGGGCGGGCTGACCCCGGTCCGGCCGCCCGCCGACCGTCGCAGGGCGTCCAGCACCGTCGCGAGCTGGGCGTCGTCGCGCACCGAGACCAGGCCGGCCTGCAGCGACGGCATGAGCTGCCAGGCCGACACGCTCCCGGCCCGGGAGAGGCGGCGTTCGATGCCGGGCAGGCTCTCCTCGGCCGGTCCGGCGGTCTCCGCCGCGACGACGACGAGGTCGGCGTCGAGCGGCAGACCGAGCAGCCTGCCCACCTCCCACGGGCGGGCGTCGGCCACGAGCTCGCCGGTGAACAGGCCGTCGACCAGCGCGGAACGGCGACGCTGCTGCAGCAGCATGATCTCCGCGGTCGCCTCGCGGTACGCCTCGGTCACCGCGGTGGCGTGCTCGTCGGTGAGCTGCCAGAGCCGGGTCCCGATGTCGATGGCCGCGTCGAGCTGCCCGGGAGCGCCGGCCTCCCGGGCGTCGGCCACGATCCGGTCCCACAGCAACGCGTAGCTGATCCGGTAGACCTGCAGCACCTCGGGCAGCGGGGCGCCCTGGTGTGCCCGCCGCTGTCCCGCGGTCGCCGCGGCCTCGTGGTCGAGGCCCGCGGACGGGTCGAGGAGCGTGTCGGCCATGTAGCGCAGGTTGACCTCGACCGAGCGGCGCAGCTCCGCGCGGGGGACGACGTCGTCGTCCCGGTAGAGCGGGATCCGCTCCTCGACCGCGCCGATCACGCTGCGGACCAGGTCGTCGAGCTCCGCCTCGGCCCGGCGGACGAGCGCGTCGGCGTGCCCGGTCACGCGCCGGCCCCCGCGGTGCGGCCCGGGTGTGCGCGGCTCCCCGCCGGCGCCGGCCGGCGCGGGGCCGGCGTACCGGTGGCGTCGCCCACCGCCTTCGCCATGAGGTCGTCTCCTTGTCGCGGTCCTCGTGCCGGGCACCGTCACCGCGGCCGGGACGGGGTCGCGCGACATGCCGGATCGTGATCGTCCCTTGTCGACGCCCGGGTGCACCCGGGCCGATCCGGGTCTACTGTCGGGTGGACCACACGTCAAGCGGGCGCACGGCGGCGACCAGCCGTCCTCCTGCGGTTCTGTCTCGCTCGACAATGGACTTTGGTGCCACGGACATCGACGGCTCACCGGATCGCCGGGAACGATCGTGGCCACGCCGAGCGTTCCGCGCGGGACCGCCGGCGCGCAACTGATCGACGGTCCGGCCGCGTGCGGCCGGCAGGGGACGGGTGATGTGGGAATGACCGTGCACGAGTCGGCGGACCGGGCCGGCGTGCATCGGCCCGGCGGCGGGAACGGGGCCGGGAAGCACGACGGGACATCCGACGGCCCACGCCCGGAGTTCCGCCCGTACCGCCATCCCGCGGCCGGATGGGGTGCCGCCCGATCGGTCACGGAGTTCCTCGTCCGGGAGAGGGAGTTCGTCGACGGCCCCCGGTCGGTCGTGAGGATGAACCACGAGAAGGGCGGGTTCGACTGCCCGGGCTGCGCCTGGCCGGACGACCGGCACGGGCTGCACCTCGACATCTGCGAGAACGGCATCAAGCACGTCACGTGGGAGATGACCCACCGGCGTGCCGGCCGGGACTTCTTCGCCGCGCACAGCGTCACGGAGCTGGCCGGATGGCCGGACCCGGACCTGGAGCGGCAGGGCCGGCTGACCGAGCCGATGCGCTACGACGCCGAGACCGACCACTACGTCCCGGTGACCTGGACCGAGGCGTTCGAGATCGTCGGCCGCCACCTGCGGGCGCTCGACACCCCGGACGCGGCGTCGTTCTACACCTCGGGCCGGCTCGGGAACGAGGCGACCTTCCTGTACCAGCTGTTCGCCCGCGAGTTCGGGACGAACAACCTCCCGGACTGCTCCAACATGTGCCACGAGGCGAGCGGACGCGCGCTCACGGCGGCACTGGGCACCGGGAAGGGCACGGCCGACCTGCGCGACTGGGAGATGGCCGACGCGCTGTTCATCCTGGGCGTGAACGCGGCGTCGAACGCACCCCGGATGCTGACCGCGCTGACCGAGGCGTACCGCCGTGGCGCGGCGATCGTGCACGTCAACCCGATCGTCGAGGCCGGCGCGACGAAGGCGATCATCCCGCACGACTTCCTGCGGATGGCCACGTTCCGGGCGACGCCGACGTCCACATTGAACCTGCAGCCGCGGATCGGGGGCGACCTCGCCCTGCTGCGCGGCATGGGCAAGTCGATCATCGAGCGGTACCCGGCCGATCCCACGGTGATCGACATGCTGTTCGTCGAGCGGCACACCTCCGGGTTCGAGGAGTACCGGGCGGCCTGCGAGGCGGTCGGGTGGGACGAGCTGGAACACCAGTCCGGCCTGGGCCGCGACGAGATCCGCCGGGCGGCGGACGTCTACTGCGAGTCCGACCGCACCATCTTCAGCTGGTGCCTGGGCATCACCCAGCACGAGCACGGCGTCGACACCGTCCGCGAGATCGTCAACCTGCTCCTGCTCCGCGGCAACATCGGCCGGGAGGGCACGGGACCGTCCCCGGTGCGGGGGCACAGCAACGTCCAGGGCAACCGGACCTGCGGGATCGACCACCGGCCCGACCCGGCCTTCCTCGACCGGCTCGCGCGGGCGTGCGGGATCGACCCACCCCGGGAGCACGGCCTCGACACGGTCGGGACGATCGAGGCGATGCACCGCGGCGACGTCCGCGTGTTCGTCGGGATGGGCGGCAACTTCGCCTCGGCCGGACCGGACACCGAGTACACGGCGGCCGCCCTGCGCAACTGCGACCTGACGGTGCACGTCAGCACGAAGCTGAACACCAGCCTCGTGGTGCACGGCCGCGAGGCCCTGATCCTGCCCTGCCTCGGCCGCACCGAACGGGACGAGCAGCTCGGCGGCATCCAGGAGACCTCGGTCGAGGACTCGATGAGCATGGTCCACCTGTCGCGCGGGATGAAGCGGCCCGCCTCACGGCAGCTGCTGTCCGAACCGGCGATCATCGCGGGCATCGCCCGGGCCACGCTGCCCGGCAGCGCGACACCGTGGGAGTCCTACGTGGCCGACTACGACCGGATCCGCGACACGATGGCCGAGGTGCTCGAGGGCTTCGAGGACGTCAACCGGCGGGTCCGCCTCCCGCTGGGCTTCCGGATCCACCAGCCGGCCCGCGAGCTCGTCTTCCGCACGCCGAGCGGGAAGGCCGAGTTCTCGGCCGCCGGCGTGCCCGACGTCGTCCCCACCGGGGACCGGCTCCTGCTGGGGACGATGCGCTCGCACGACCAGTGGAACACCACCGTCTACTCCGACGACGACCGCTACCGTGGTGTGAAGGGCCTGCGCACGCTGATCTTCATGAACCGCGACGACATGGCCCGGCGCGGGATCGGCGAGTTCGACCACGTGACGATCACCAGCGTCGCCCGGGACGGCAGCACGCGATCGGTGCACGGGTACACGGCGCTGCCGTACGACATCCCGCAGGGCTGCGCGGCCGGCTACATGCCCGAGCTGAACCGGCTCTGCGCGATCGGCGACCGCAGCACCCAGAGCGACCAGCCCTGATGAAGAACGTCCCGGTGCTCGTCCGGCGGGAGCCGCCGGCCGAGCCCTGAGGACCGACCGCCCGCAGGACGGAGACCACCCCGACGCGCCCGTCGGGGCGGCCTTCGCCTGTCCGGGCCGCACGG
The DNA here is from genome assembly GCF_014267175.1 of Pseudonocardia sp. C8. Classification (NCBI taxonomy): domain Bacteria; kingdom Bacillati; phylum Actinomycetota; class Actinomycetes; order Pseudonocardiales; family Pseudonocardiaceae; genus Pseudonocardia; species Pseudonocardia sp. C8. The sequence goes on along the minus strand of NZ_JACMTR010000002.1, from coordinate 2,584,429 downwards.
GACCCGGGTCGCGGGCTCGGGCGCTCACCCCCCTCCCGTGAGCGCCCGGCCCCCACACGCAGTCAACGCCGCCGACCGGGGTGGGGTCGTCGTCCCCGGCGACAGGATCTGCTGGTCGCCTCGACATTCCCGGGCCGCACCGGCCCGATCCGCTTCCGTTCCCGCCAGGGAACCCGACCCGGAAGGGTTGCCATCAGCATGCTCGCGTCGACCCGGTCCCCGTGGTTTCCGGCGACCGCGGCCGTCTTCGTCGGGGCGTGGGGGGTCAACCAGTTCACCCCCATCGCCGCGTTCCACCGGGCCGACGGGGCGTGGCCGGTGCTGCAGGTCGCGGCCATGTTCAGCATCTACGTGCTCGGGTTCCTCCCCGCGTTGCTCTGGGGCGGGCCGGCGGCCGACCGGCACGGGCGCGGCGTCGTCCGCCACGCGCTGGTGCTGTCCGCGACGGCGAGCGTGCTGCTCGCGCTGGGCCACCAGTGGCCGCCCATGGTCTACGTCAGCCGGCTCGCGACCGGCGCGGCGGCCGGCGTCCTCATCTCCGCCGGGACCGCCTGGATCGGCGAGCTGTCGGCCGCGTCCGGGAACCCCGCCGCCGGGGCCCGCCGGTCGACGCTCGCGACCGTGAGCGGGTTCGCGGCGGGCGCGCTCGGCACCGGTGCGATGCTCCAGTGGCTGCCGTGGCCGGTCGTCGTGCCCGAGCTGGTGCACGCGTCGATGGCGCTCACGGCGCTCGCGGCGCTGCGGCGGACCCCGGACACGGTCCCGAACCGGTCCGTGATGCGCGGCGTCCACGGCCTGTGCTGGGCCACCACCCGGCACCCGCGGTTCCTCGGGGTCGTCCTCCCGGCCGGGCCGGCCGTGTTCGCGGCGGCGACCGTGGCCTACGTCGTGCTCCCCACCCTGGTCTCCGACCGCGTGTCCGCCTACGCCCCGCTGTTCAGCGGCGCGGTCACCGCGCTGACGCTGGGGGTCGGGGTCGCGATCCAGCCGGTCGCCGCCCGGATCGACCGGGACGGCAGCGCCCGGGCGATCCTCGTCGCGATGCTGATCGTCGTCGCCGGGCTGGTGGTGGGGGCGGCCGCCGCGCAGGAGGCGTCCCCGGTGCTGGTGCTCGCCGCCGCGGCCACCCTGGGCGCGGGATACGGGCTCGTCCTGGCGGCCGGGCTGCGGGAGATCGAGCGCCTCGCGCCGCCGGGCAGCATGCGGTCGGCCACGGCGATCTATCACGCGCTGGCGCACGGCGGGATGCTCACGCCGCTGATTCTCGCCGCCGGTGCGGGGGCCGCACCGTACCCGGTCCTGCTCGTCACATTGGCGGTCATCGGCGTGGTGTGCGTCCTGGTGGCGGCCGGGACCGCGCGGGTGCACCAGCCGTGACCACCGGACGTCCCGCGGCCGGCGAACCGCCTCAGCCGCGGGCCGGCGTCCCCCCGGGCTCCCGGGTGGCCGGGGACCGGGCCAGCCCGTGCAGCACGGCGTCGAGCCCGAAACCGAAGGCCTCGTCGGCCTCGGCGGCGCGGCCCGGCTCGTCGGCCACGATCCCGGTGCGGACCAGCTCCGTACGGTTCTGCTCCTCGGCGACCGCGCCGAGGACGTAGTGCACCAGCGTGCGGGCGGCCCACCGCGCCTCGCGCGCCGGGAGCCGATCGGCGAACAGGTCCGGGAAGGTCCGGCTCGGCGCCAGCCCCTCCGGCCGGAACGCCAGCACGAACGACACGACCTCGGCACCGTCGCGGACCCGGCGCAGCGCGTCGCGCAGGTCGCAGGCGGCCCGCCGGGCGTCCGCGGCGGCGGGCAGGACACCGACGATCCGGGCGGCGACCTCGGCGAGCAACTCCTGCTTGTTGGCCACGTGGTGGTAGAGCGCGCCGGGGCGCACGCCGAGGTCCTGGGCCACGCGACGCATCGACAGCCCGCCGAGGCCCTGCTCGTCCAGCACGGCGTACGCGGCGTCGATGATCCGCTCCCGGGTGAGCCCCACCCGCCCAGTCTCGCAGGGGACTTGCCGGGACGATCACCGCCCGCCTACCTTTTGAACGGTGTTCAAAACCTATGACGTCCTCGCGGACCGGCTCCTCGACGGCGGCGCGCTCGACCGCGCCGAGGCCCTCGACCTCCTCGCCACCCCCGACGACGAGGTCCTGCACCTCGTCGCGGCCGCCGGCCGGCTGCGCCGCGCCGCGTTCGGCGACCAGGTCAAGGTCAACTACCTGGTGAACCTGCGGTCGGGCCTGTGCCCGGAGGACTGCGGCTACTGCTCGCAGCGGCTCGGCTCCACCGCGGAGATCCTCACCTACTCCTGGCTCTCCCCCGCCGAGGCCGTCCGGCAGGCGCGCGCCGGGATCGACGGCGGCGCGTCCCGGGTCTGCCTGGTCGCCAGCGGGCGCGGCCCCGGCGACCGGGACGTCGAGCGGGTCGCCGGGATCGTCGAGGAGCTGCGTGCCGCGCATCCCGGCGTCGAGGTCTGCGCCTGCCTCGGCCTGCTGCGCGACGGGCAGGCCGAGCGGCTGCACGAGGCCGGGGTCGACGCCTACAACCACAACCTCAACACCGCCGAGTCCCGCTACGCGCAGATCTGCAGCACCCACACCTACGACGACCGGGTCGACACCGTCACCAAGGCGCGGGCGGCGGGCCTGTCCCCGTGCTCCGGGCTGATCGTGGGCATGGGCGAGTCCGACGAGGAGCTGGTCGACGCCATGTTCGCGTTGCGCGAGCTGGGCAGCGACTCGATCCCGGTGAACTTCCTGATGCCGTTCGAGGGCACCCCGCTGGCCGGGACCTGGCTGCTCGACCCGCTGCGCTGCCTGCGCATCCTCGCGCTGGCCCGGATGGTCTGCCCGACGACCGAGGTCCGCATGGCGGGCGGCCGCGAGCAGCACCTCCGGTCGCTGCAACCACTGGCCCTGCACGTGGCGAACTCGCTGTTCCTCGGCGACTACCTCACCAGCGAGGGCCAGGCCGCCGAGCAGGACCTGAGGATGATCGCCGACGCGGGCTTCACGGTCCTCGGCGCCGACACCGCAGGCGAGCGCGCCGAGACCGCGATCCGGCGGCGCGGCGCCGGCACGACCCAGGCACCCAACGCATGACCGCGCTGCTGGAGCGCGACCGCGGGCTGCTCTGGCACCCCTACGCGCCGCTCGACGGCCCGGCCCCCTACGCCGTCCTCGGCGCGGAGGGCACCCGGCTGAACCTCGCGGCCGACGACGGCAGCCGGTTCTCGGCGATCGACGCGATGAGCTCGTGGTGGTGCACGATCCACGGCTACCGGCACCCCGCGCTCGACGCCGCCGTCCACGACCAGGTCGACCGGTTCAGCCACGTCATGTTCGGCGGGCTGACCCACGAACCCGCCGTCCGGCTCGCCGAGGAACTGGTCCGCCTCACCCCCGCGCCGTTGCGGCACGTGTTCCTGGCCGACTCCGGATCGGTGTCGGTCGAGGTCGCGCTGAAGCTCGCCGTCCAGTACCAGGCCGCCGCCGGGCGCCCCGGCCGGCGCCGGTTCGTCGCGCTGCGCGGCGGCTACCACGGCGACACCACCGGCGCGATGGGCGTGTGCGACCCGGTCGACGGGATGCACGCGCTGTTCCCCGGGCTGGTCTCCGAGCAGCTGTTCCTGCCGCGCCCGCCCGCGGCCCGCACCGACCACGGAAAGCTCATCCCGGAGGCGGACCCGGAGGTCGACGCGTGGATCGCCGGGGCGGAGGAGCTGGTGGCGGCGCACGCGGACACGGTCGCGGCGATCGTCGTCGAACCGGTCCTGCAGGGCGCGGGCGGCATGCACGTGTACCCGCCGCGCTGCCTCGCGGCGCTGCGCCGGATCGCCGACCGGCACGACGTGCTGCTGGTCGCCGACGAGATCGCCACCGGGTTCGGGCGGACCGGGGCACGGTTCGCCGTCGACCACGCCGGCATCGCGCCGGACGTGATGTGCGTGGGCAAGGCGCTGACCGGCGGTTACCTCACCCTCGCCGCGGTGCTGTGCAGCGGGCGGGTCGCCGAGGCCGTCACCCGCTCCCCGCAGCGGGCGCTGCTGCACGGTCCCACGTTCATGGCCAACCCCCTCGCGTGCGCGGTCGCGGCCGCCTCGCTGGCCCTGCTCACACCCGCGGTCACCGAGCGGGTGGCCGGGATCGGCCGCGAGCTGTCCGCGGCGCTCGCCCCGGCCGCGGAGCTGCCGGCCGTGCGCGAGGTCCGGACCCTCGGGGCGGTCGGCGTCGTCGCGCTGACCGGTCCGGTCGACGTCGGCGCGGTCACCCGGGCGGCCCTGGAACGGGGGGTGTGGGTGCGCCCGTTCCGCGACCTCGTCTACACCATGCCGCCCTACGTCACGACGCCGGAGGAGATCGCCACGATCGGGGCGGCCGTCACCGGCGCGATCGCGGAGGTGCACCGATGACGGCCATGACCGGCTGGCTGGCCCGGGCGGCGGACGCGCGGGCCAGCGCCGGGGTGGTCCGGGCCACCGACGTGCGGCGCAACCCGCAGTCCCGGCCGGGCCTGCTCGACCTGGCCTCGAACGACTACCTGGGCCTGGCCGACGACCCCCGGGTGCGGCAGGCGGCGGTCGCGGCGGTCGGGCGGTTCGGCACCGGCGCGCGGGCCTCGCGGGTCGTCACCGGGACCACCGCCGGGCACGCCGAGCTGGAGGACGAGCTCGCCGACCTGACCGGGCAGCCGTCCTGCCTGGCGTTCTCCAGCGGGTACACCGCGAACCTCGGCCTGCTCACCGCGCTGGGCGACCCGGACACGCTGTTCGTGTCCGACGCCCACGCGCACGCTTCGCTGGTCGACGGCGCCCGGCTCGCGAAGTCCCCGGTGGCGATCTGCCCGCACGCCGACCTGGCCGCGCTGGAGCGGCTGCTGCGCGAGCGGGAGCAGCCGCGGGCGGTGGTCGTCGTCGAGTCGCTGTACTCGGTGCTGGGCGACGCCGCGGACCTCCCCCGGCTCGCCGCGCTGTGCGCCGAGCACGACGCGCTGCTCGTCGTCGACGAGGCGCACGGTGTGGGCGTCGCGGGTCACGGCCGGGGCGGGGTGCACGCCGCCGGGCTCGCCGGGGCCGAGCACGTCGTGGTCACCGCGACGCTGTCGAAGGCGCTCGGCGCGCAGGGCGGCGCGGTGCTGGGACCGGCGGCGCTGCGCGCGCACCTGGTCGACACGGCCCGGACGTTCCTGTTCGACACCGCTCTGGCCCCGGCCGCCGCGGCGGCGGCCGCCGCGTCCTGCCGGATCGTCCGCGCCGAGCCGGAACGGGTCGCCGCGCTGCACCGGGTCGCCGGGGCGATCGCGGAGGCGGCAGGCGTCGTGCACGCGCCCGGTGCGGTGCAGTCGGTCCCGGTCGGGGCGCCGGAGGCCGCGGTCGACGCGGCCGCCCGGCTGCTCGACGACGGCGTGGTCGTCGGCTGCTTCCGGCCGCCGAGCGTTCCGGACGGGGTGTCCCGGCTCCGGCTGGTCGCGCGGGCCACCCTCGATCCGGAGCGGGCCGCCGACGCCGCCCGCCGCGCCGCCGCGTACGCCGGGGTGCCGGTGTGAGCGTGCTGGTCGTGACCGGCACCGACACCGGGGTCGGAAAGACGATCGTCACCGCGGCGCTGGCGGCGGTCCTGGCCGCGCGCGGGGAGACCGTGGCGGTGGTCAAGCCGGCCCAGGCCGGTACCGAGGACGGGCGGGGCGACGTCGACGTCGTCCGCGCCCTGGCGGGCGTGACCGCGGTGGAGGGGGTCCGGCTGCCGTACCCGATGGCGCCGGTCGCGGCCGCGCGCCGTGCCGGGACCGCGCTGCCGGATCTGGCCGCGCACACGGCGTGCGCCACCGAGCTCGCCGGGCGGCACGACCACGTCCTCGTCGAGGGCGCGGGCGGGCTGCTCGTCGAGCTGGACGGGCACGGGCGGACCCTCGCCGACCTCGCCACCGCGCTCGCGGCGCCCGCGGTCGTCGTCTGCCGCAGCGGGCTGGGCACGCTCAACCACACCGCGCTCACGGTGGAGGCGCTGCAGCGGCGGCGGATCCCGGTTGCGGGGCTGGTGATCGGGGCGTGGCCGGACACGCCGTCGGAGGTCGAGCTGTCCAACCGCGCCGCGCTGGAGCCGCTGCTCGGTGCGGTGCCGGCGGGGGCGGGCGGGCT